>JAATEV010000067.1 GCA_015655585.1 Terriglobales bacterium
ACGGCGACGACATGCCGGAAGACATCATCAAGAGCGTCAAGCGCGGCCTCTACGCCGTCAACTTCGGCGGCGGCCAGGTCGATATCACCAACGGCAAGTTCGTCTTCTCCGCCTCCGAGGCCTACCTCATCGAAGACGGCAAAGTCACCAGCCCGGTAAAAGGCGCAACCCTCATCGGCAACGGCCCCGAAGCCCTCAAGTACGTCTCCATGGTAGGCAACGACCTCGCGTTAGACGAAGGCATAGGCACCTGTGGCAAGGCCGGACAGTCCGTCCCCGTAGGCGTAGGAATGCCCACCATCAAGCTCGACAAGATGACCGTAGGCGGCACGAACTAGCGCATATTGATAACTTGTTCTAAAAGAGCGAAGCATCTTTTGAAAGGACGGGGCTTCAGAGCCTGCTGAAAAAGCCCCTGTCCCTGTCTTTGGGATTAGCGCAGGGCTTCAGCCCTGCGAAAAATCGGGGCAATTTCAAGGGGCTTCAGCCCCGGGTCTTTTTCTGACACGCCACATCTACTTTTTTTCAGCACCATCTTCAGCCCCGCCGTAACGACATCCTGATTTTGTTATGTCTTTGTTCGCCACAGGCGAACAAAGACATAACAACCAACTCCGACATCACTTCGCCGCAACACAAGCAAAGTTAGCAGCCTCATCCACACTCCCGCTGCCCTTATACCGGGCAACCTTGGGATAAGGGCAAAGAGGCCGAGTCCGATCCACCTTGCCCGCCGTCCGGTGCGATGCAACAACCTCCTCCGGAGCCTTCCCATGCTCCACCCACTGCTCAATCAGGCTGATCTTGTCGAAAGTCCCCGGCCCCTCGCCACCCCCGCAGTGCCCCATCCCCGGAACCATATACAACCGCATCCAATCCGACGAGGAAGACGAGCCGCCGCTCTCCCGCGAAGCCGCCTTATAAAACTCCACCGTAGACCCCGGAGCGACCTGCTGGTCCGCCCAGCCGTGATAAAGAATCAGCTTGCCGTTGCTCTTCACAAACGCCGAAAGATTCGGCTCCATCTCATCCACGCCCTTGTCGATCGCGTTCGCCTTCGCCGCGTCCCGATCCAGATCGAACGTGCGCCAATCCCAGTTCGGGTCCTGATAAACCACATACCGGAACTGATCCAGAAAAAGCGTCCCCGGAGCAGGCCCACCAGCCAGCCGCGCCCACTCCAGCTCCGTCCCCGGCTCCACACGCGGAAAATAAACCTCACCCTTCGCCCCGGTAGCCGGGCTGATGATCGTCTTCGCCGTCTGCACCTGCCGAGCCGTCAGACAGTCCGCTCCATCCTTGTTGTCCTTGCAGCCCAGTTTGCCAAAGTCCACATGGCAGGTCTCGGGATTCTCAATCAGCCCATCCTTCAACCCATCGTTCGCATCGCACGCCGCCAGCACGGCTTCGTGGATCATCGGATACTTGCTCGGAGGAATGTAGTCCGCCGGATCTTTGAAGGCCTTGTTCGCCAGCCATAGAGCCCACGCATTGCGGCGAACGTTCGCCGGATCGCCTGCAATGATGCCGTCGAACTCATCAGGATAACGAGCCGCCTGAATCAGCCCCTCGCGTCCGCCGCCCGAGCATCCGTTCCGGTACGAGTAGCGCGGCTCGCGCCCATAAAACGCCTTGACCAGCATCTTCGCCTCCACCGTCATCTCGCGCTCGGCGCGATAGGCAAAGTCAACGAACTTCTCCGGATGCCCCACAATGAAGCTGGCGCTTCCGCCAGTGTGCCCATCGTCCGTGGCACTGGTCGCATACCCGCGGCGCAACGCATCCATCATCGCGTCATAAGCAATCGTGCCGCCCCATCCACCGCTGCCCACGGCAAGAAACTTGCCGTTCCAGTTCTCCACCGGCAGCCACACCTCAACGCCAATGTCGGAGTCTGCAGTAGGCTTCAGCTTCGCCACCACGCGGCAGAACGCCGGAAGGTTCGAAACCTCTCGCCGCCCACCCGGCACCGTAAACGAGCCAGCAGGAACCACCTTCGCAGCCGTAATCGAAACCGTAGAAGAGCCCGTCTCCTGCAACCGCTCGCAGACCTGCCCCCAAAGAGCCGGAGTCAGAGAGACAAAAAGAAGCGCGGAAAAAATCCACTTTGTCATCATGTTGTTTTCGCTTGTGCCAACCATACTACCGTTATCCTGATAAAGATGAAGCAGACCGAAGCCCAGCCCCTGAACCAGACCGACCTCCGCCAGTTAGCCTCCGACGTCCTTGCCCGCGCCATGAAGGCCGGAGCCACCGACGCCGAGGCCGTCGTCTACGAGAGCGACGAGTTCTCCGCCTCCGTGCGTCTCGGCCAGGTCGAGCAGCTCAAGGAGTCCGGCTCCCGCGCCATCGGCCTGCGCGTCTTTCTCGAGTCCGGCAACGCCCAGCGTCGCGCCAGCACCTCCTCCTCCGACTTCTCCCCCGAGAGCATCGCCCGCCTCGTCGACGGAGCACTCGACCTCGCCCGCATCACCAGCGATGACCCCTTCGCCGCTCTCCCCGACACCGAGGAGTTCGGCCAGCTACCGGGCGACCTCCATCTCTACTTTGACGACGTCAACCAGATGCCGCCCGCCGAGCGCATCGAAATCGCCCGCCGCGCCGAGGCCGCCTCGCTCGCCTTCGACACCCGCATCCAGAACTCCTCCGGCGCAGGCTTCCGCACCTCCACCTCGCACAAGATCCTCATGAACTCCCGCGGCTTCACGGGCGAGTACCGCCAGAGCTATTGCAGCTTCTCCACCACGCCCATCGCGCAAGACGAACACGGCAACATGCAGCGCAGCTTCTGGTACTCGCAGGCCCGCACCGCCTCGCGGCTCGAAGACCCCGAGGCCATCGGCCGCGAAGCCGCACGCCGCACCCTTCTCCGCCTCGGCGCACGCCGCGTCCCCACGCAAAAAGCCCCCGTCGTCTTCTCGCCCGAAATCGCTCGCAGTATCATCGGCAACATCTTCGACGCCGCCAACGGTGACGCCATCTACCGCAACGCCTCCTTCCTCAGCGGCCAGCTCGGCGAGCAGATCGCAGGCGAGAACATCACCGTCATCGACGACGGCACCCTGATCTTCGACGGCATAGGCGGCTTCGGCACCCGTCCCTTCGACTCCGAGGGGCTGCCCACCCGCCGCACCGTGCTCGTCGAGCGCGGCATCCTCAAGAGCTACGTCAACAACACCTACACCGCCCGCAAACTCGGCATGAAGTCCACCGGCAACGCCTCCCGCGGGCTCGCCGACTCCCCCGGCATCGGCGCTGGCAACTTCTTCCTCGAACCCGGAACCCTCACCCCCGAGGCGCTCATCGGCGAGATCAAAAACGGCCTCTACGTCACCGAGACCATGGGCTTCGGCGTCAATCTCGTCACCGGCGACTACTCCCAGGGAGCCAGCGGCCTCTGGATCGAAAACGGCGAACTGGCCTACCCCGTCGAAGAGATCACCATCGCCGGAAACCTTAAGGACATGTACAAAAACATCGTCGCCATCGGCAACGACCTGGAATTCCGGGGCTCCAGCGCCGTCCCTACCATCCGCATAGAAGGCATGACCATCGCAGGCAGCTAGCCCCGCGCCTCAACCGTCGCCACCCGCAATCTCTCCGACTTCAGCGCAACAGGTGTCGGCGTTATCAATCCCTGACAACATCCGCTGACCTGACCGGACTACAATCTCCCTGTGGCAGCAAGCTTCCATTTCGACCACGCCGTAGAGTTCTCCCCCGGCCACGCCGAAGAGACGCTGAAGCAGATTCCCGCCCGGCCCGGCGTCTTCGCGCTCCGCGGCGCGCGCGAAGAGGACAAGCCCTACCTCACCCAGACCACCGACCTCCGCCGCCGTATGCGACGCCTGCTCGACCCGCCCGAATCGCAGTCCAAACGCCTCAACCTCCGCGACAAAGTCGTCCGCATCGAGTACACCCTCACCGGCTCCGACTTCGAATCCTCCCTCACCCTCTATCAAGCTACCGCCTTACTCTTCGGCCACCCCGAGGCTCGCCGCCGCCTCAAGCTCCACACTCCCAGCTTCCTCCGTCTCACCGCCGAGAACCGCTTCCCCCGCGTCTACGCCACCAACAAGCTCTCCCGGCGCAGCCTCGACCACATGTACGGCCCCTTCCCTTCCCGCCTCGCCGCCGAGCGCTACTGCGACGCCGTGCTCGACCTCTTCAAGATCCGCCGCTGTCACGAAGACCTCGTCCCCTCTCCCGAGCACCCCGGCTGCGTCTACGGCGAGATGAACAAGTGCCTCGCCCCCTGCAAACAGGCCTGCACCGACGAGCAGTACGCCGCCGAAGTCGAAGCCGTCCAACGCTTCTTCTCCACGCGCGGCGAGAGCATGGTCATCGCCCTCGGCCTCGACCGCGAAGAGGCCGCCGCCGCCATGGAGTTCGAGAAGGCCGCCGCCATCCACGCCCAGTGGCAGAAGGTCAAATCCGTCCAGACGCTCGCCGACTGGATCGTCCGCGCCGTCCCTAAGCTGCGAGCCATCATCGTCCAGGCCGCCGCACCGCGCAACGACCGCACCGCCACCCACACGGAATCCAGCGCCGACCACACCGAAGACCGCACCGACGAGGCCGCGCTCTTCCTCCTCGACGGCGGCTCCATTCACGGCCCCGCGCGCCTCTCCACTCTCGGCGTCCGCGCCGTGCGCGAACAGACCAGTGTCGGCAGCTCGCTCTTTGCCCAGCCGCTGATGCTCCAGGCCGTCCCGCTCGGCGACTCCGGCTCCACCGCGGCCAACTCCCCGGAAGACCGCGCCAGCCGGGCCATCCAGTCCCTCGAAGAGGTCTCCAGCGGCCCCGCCGGCGACCTCGTGCTTCTAAGCGATCACCTCTCGCTTCTACGCCGCTGGTACTACCGTCCCGAGAAGCACCGCAACGGCGAAATCTTCTTCCAGAACGAGGACGGCTCCTGGCCCATCCGGCGCATCCTGCGCGGCGCAGCTCGCATGACCCTCGGCGACCCCAGTCCCATGGCCGAGACCAACCGCGAAGCCGCCAAAGACGCCGCCGCCGAGATCAAGACCCGCATCCTCCACGAAGGCCGACCCGATGTAGAGCGCACCATCGCCGTCCTCCCACGCAAATCAAAGGGCCCCGCCGAAACAAAAATCAAAGTACCGGTGACCGCGGATAACGCGGATAAAAACGGATTTTAAAAACAAATCCATCCCTTCCATCTCACCCCGCAAAAAACTTTCGCCTTTATCCGTTTTTGCTTTCAAAAATCCGCACACATCCGCGCAATCCCCGGTCGTCCTTTTCAACCGCACCGTCATCTCCCGCTGATAAACTCCCAGCAGGAGCCCCTCAAGTGATCGAACTGGCATTTTCCATTCTCGCCTCCGACTTCGCCCATCTCGCCGACGAGGTCGCAGCAGCCGAGCGCGGCGGCGGCACCATCGTCCACGTCGACGTCATGGACGGCCACTTCGTCCCCAATATCACCTTCGGCCCCCCCATGGTCAAGTCGCTCCGCGCCGTCACCAAACTCCCTCTCGACTGCCACCTCATGATCGAGCGGCCCGACGACTTCATCTCCGAGTTCGCCGCCGCCGGGGCCGACATGGTCAGCGTCCATCAGGAGGTCTGCCGCCACCTCCATCGCACCCTCCAGCTCATCGCCGACCACAAGATGCTTCCCGGCGTCGTCATCAACCCCGCCACTCCCGTCGAGACCCTCATCGAAGTCCTTCCGATGGTGCATCATGTGCTCGTCATGAGCGTGAACCCCGGCTTCGGCGGCCAGCAGTTCCTGCCCTTCACCCTCAACAAGATCGCCTATCTCGCCGAGCTGCGCGAAGAGCTCGGCCTCAACTTTCGCATCGAAGTTGACGGCGGCGTTGCTCACGATACCGTCGCTCAGGTCGTCGAAGCAGGAGCGGACATGCTCGTTGCAGGTTCCGCCGTCTTCTGCCCCGGCAAGACCGAGCAGAACGCCCGCGAGCTCCTTGCGCTCGCCCGGGCCGCCGCGCCGGACAAGCTGGCCCAGAAGGGTTAGAATGGAAGCCAGTCTTATGTATGCTCCCGCGTACTAAGGCAGACGGGGTTTATAGCGGATGAATCGACGTTCCTTCTTTCCTGGCACCAGAGCCGGTCTTCTCGCCGGTCTCGCGGTTGCAGCTCTCATGCTCTCTTCCACCGGCGCCATCGCGCAGGACGGCGCACTGGCGCCGCCGCAGACTGCCGACTCAGCCCCTGCCCAGCAGTCCTCCGCCACCCTCAGCAACGGCAAAAAGGTCAGGAAGAGCAAAGAGCAGCAGCGAGACGAGAAGGTCACCCAGTCCAAGGACACGAAGCAGCAGCTCCGCAAAGAGAGGAAGATGGCGCCCGTCGACGCCAAACTGCCCGACAAGATCCTCTACGACAAGGCCATCGACTCCACCAAGCACGGCCACTACGACGTAGCCCGGCTCAACCTCCAGACTCTCCTCAGCACCTATCCGGACTCGCAGTACCAGATGCGCGCCAAGCTCGCCATCGCTGATAGCTGGTACAAGGAAGGCGGCTCCGCCCCTCTCGCCCAGGCCGAGAGCGAGTTCCGCGACTTCATCACCTTCTTCCCCAACGTTCCCGAGGCCGCCGAGGCCCAGATGCGCATCGGCGACATCTACTTCCGCCAGATGGACAAGCCCGACCGCGACTACGACAAGGCCGTCCACGCCGAGCAGGAGTACCGCCTCATGCTCCAGCAGTTCCCCGACTCGCCTCTCATCCCCCAGGCCAAGCAGCGCCTGCGCGAGGTGCAGGAAGTGCTCGCCACCCGCGAGGCCGACATCGCCGCCTTCTACGCCAGCCGCGGCGACGCGATGACCGCAGCCATCGCCCGCTACCAGACCGTCGTCGATACCTATCCGCAGTACAGCCACATGGATGACGTCCTCGTCGGCCTCGGCGACCTCTACGAGCAGGAGTCCAAGTACGTCCACTCCGCCAACCTGAGCGAAGACGCCAAGGCCCGCCTCCAGAAGATCTATGACGACAAGGCCGTCGCGGCCTACAGCAAGGTGATTCTCGAGCACTCCGCCTCGCCCCACGTCGAAGACGCCCGCGAGCGCCTCGAAGCGATGAGCGCTCCCATCCCCACGCCGACGCCCGAGCAGGTTGCCGCCAGCATCGCGCTGGAGAACAGCCGCCGCCAGTATCGTCTGCAGGACCGCGCCACGCTGATGATCCTGCACCGGCCTGACACCATCCTCGCCGCCCGCGACGGAGAGCCGCCGCTCACCGATCCCGCCATAACCACCGCGCCGCACGTCTCGCGCGCCATCGTCGACGACTTCAAGAGCGCTCTGAATCCCGCCAGTTCGCCAGCCGCCACCACTGCGGCAACCCCGGCAGCCACCCCCACGGAGAGCGCCGCCCCGGCAACAGCCGCAGCAGCCCCCGCAGCTCCGGCCAAGCCGCTGCAATTTGAGGACGTACCCACCTCGACCGGAGGCTCCTCGACCGGGGCCGTCATCACCAGCGTGCCCGGCAGTTCCTCTGGCGCAGCGGTCGCTCCCACTCCCGGCAGCAACTCGATGGGCGTCGAGATCCTGACTCCCGGCGCTAACGGCTCCAGCACAGCCGCTCCGGCGACTCCTGCACTCAGCCCGGCCGACAAAGCCAATATTGATGCATTGGGCCTGAAGCCCGTCGTCACGGCCAACACGCCGCTCCCGGCGGCGGAAAAGCCCGAGACCGCGCCCGACACCGTCAACGACGTCCGCCCCGGCGACCAGCCCCCGGCTCAGGCCTCCAATCCCAACTCCAAGAAGAAGCCCAAAGTCGCTTACGACAAGGAAGAAGAGTCTTCCAGCAAGCACCCCAAGAAGAAGGGCCTCAACAAGCTCAACCCCTTCTAAGCGCAACAACATTCCCAGGCTTCACCCGGAGGATGCGGCACACGCCGCATCCTCTTCTTCTTGCCCGCAAAAATTCCCGCAAAATCTCGTGATCTCCATCCCGCTCGCGGCACAAACCACCGCCCTCCGGGTGCTACCCTTAAAGCATCCATGAGTGAGCAAGCCAGCAACCACGAACTGCCGAAAGCATACGATCCCTCCGTCATCGAAGAGCGCTGGGCCGAGTACTGGGTCAAGGAACGCCTCTTCCACGTAGACACCCCCGCCCTCGGCTCCTCCAGCCCCGCGGAGAACTTCACCATCCTGCTTCCGCCGCCCAACGTCACCGGCCGTCTCCACATGGGCCACATGTTCGAGCAGGCCGAGATGGACATCCTCACCCGCTGGCACCGTATGCGCGGCCAGCTCTCCCTCTGGGTTCCCGGCACCGACCACGCCGGCATCGCCACCCAGATGATGGTCGAGCGCCAGCTCAAGGAAGAGGGCAAGACCCGCAAAGAGCTGGGCCGCGAAGCCTTCACGGAACGCGTCTGGCAGTGGCGCGAGCTCTACGGCGGAGCCATCCTCGACCAGATGAAGCGCCTCGGAGCCTCCGTCGACTGGTCCCGCGAATACTTCACCATGGACGACCGCCTCAGCGTGGCCGTCAAGGAAGCCTTCGTTCGCCTCTACAATCAAGGCCTCATCTACCGCGGGGCCTACATCGTCAACTGGGACCCCGTCATCCAGACCGCCGTCTCCGACCTCGAAGTCGAGCACGAGGAGCGCGTCGGCAAGATCTACCACCTCCGCTACCCGCTCGCCGACGGCACCGGACACATCACCGTAGCCACCACCCGCCCCGAGACCATGCTCGGCGACGTAGCCGTAGCCGTGAACCCCACCGACCCGCGCTACATCCACCTACAGGGCAAACTGGTCCGCCTCCCCCTGAGCGAGATCAACGGAAAACCGGCCCGCGAGATCCCCATCCTCGCCGACGACTGGGCCAAGCCCGAGTTCGGCACCGGAGCCGTCAAAGTCACCCCCGCGCACGACCCCAACGACTTCGCCATCGGCCAGCGCCACAACCTGCCCTCGCCCAGCATCCTCGACGAGACCGCGCACATCGCGCTCCCCGGCTCGCCCTACCACGGCCTCGACCGCTATGCCGCCCGCGAAAAGATCGTCGCCGACCTCGAAGCCCTCGGCCTCCTAGAAGCCGTCAAGGACCACACCAACGCCGTAGGCATATCCCAGCGCACCGGCGCCGTCATCGAGCCGCGCCTCTCGCAGCAGTGGTTCCTCGCCGTCAACAAGACGCCGAACACAGGCGGCAACTCCATCGCCCAGAACGCCATCGATGCCGTCCGCGAAAAGCACATTCGCTTCACCCCCGATATGTACGAGAAGATCTACTTCGAGTGGATGACCAACATTCACGACTGGTGCATCTCCCGCCAGCTCTGGTGGGGCCACCGCATCCCGGCATGGCACTGCAAGTCCTGCAACGCCATCACCGTCGCCAGCGACACCCCCACCACCTGCGTCACCTGCCACTCCGCCGACATCACGCAGGAGACCGACGTCCTCGACACCTGGTTCTCCTCCGGCCTCCTTCCCTTCACCGTCTTCGGCTGGCCCGGTAACGGCAACCAGATCACCCCTGATCTAGCCGCCTTCTACCCAACCCAGCTCCTCGTCACCGGCTTCGACATCCTCTTCTTCTGGGTAGCCCGCATGATTATGCTCGGCTGCCACTTCACCCTTGACGTTCCCCTCCCCGACGGCAGCAAGCGCCAGCTAGCCGACGCCGTCCCCTTCAAAGCCGTCCACATCCACGCACTCATCCGCGATGCCGACCGCCAGAAGATGTCAAAGACCAAGGGCAACGTCATCGACCCCATCGATATCATCGGTCGCTTCGGCACCGACGCCGTCCGCTTCACCCTCGCCAGCATGGCCTCGCCCGGCACCGACATCGCCTTCAGCGAAGCCCGCACCGAGGGCAACCGCGCCTTCGCCAACAAGATCTGGAACGCCGCCCGCTTCCTCTTCATGAACATCGATCGCGCCAAAGAAGCCGGAATCACCGTCGATCTCACCACCATCCACTCCACCGACTGGGCAACCCAGCCCCACACCCCGCTCGAAACCCGCTGGATCGCCGACCGCCTCGCCGCCGTCTCCACCGAGGTAGACCGAGCCCTGGCCGCCTACCGCTTCGACGAAGCCGCCAACGCCATTTACCAGTTCTTCTGGGGCGAGCTCTGCGACTGGTACCTCGAACTCACCAAGCTCCGCCTCACCTTCGACGCACCCACCGACGCCACCGCCCTCACCCTCAACGCGCTCGTCAGCGTCTTCGAAGCCGCCCTGCGCCTGCTCTCGCCCTTCATGCCCTTCCTCACCGAAGAGATCTGGCACGCGCTCTACAACCAGCA
>JAATEV010000100.1 GCA_015655585.1 Terriglobales bacterium
AGCGCGGAGCCGAGATCGGCACGGTGAGCCACTACGATGTGCAGCCGGTGATCGATATCTACGGCTCGGTGGAGAACACCGACCTGCAGAGCGTCGCCACGCAGATTGACAAGCTGCTGGCCGCCAACAAGAAGAGCCTGCCGCGCGGCACGCTCATCAACGTGCGCGGGCAAGTGCAGACGATGCGCGAGTCGTTCATCGGACTGGTGGGCGGACTCTTCTTCTCGATCGTGCTGGTCTACATGCTGATCGTCGTCAACTTCCAGTCGTGGCTCGATCCGTTCATCATCATCGCGGCGCTTCCGGCCGCTCTCAGCGGAATCGTCTGGCTCCTCTTCCTTACACATACGCACATCAGCGTACCCGCGCTTACCGGCTCGATCATGTGCATGGGCGTGGCGACGGCGAACAGTATTCTGGTCGTCAGCTTTGCGCGGGAACAGATGGAAGAAGGCATGAACTCCGTCGAGGCCGCGCTGTCCGCGGGTTATACGCGCTTCCGTCCGGTGCTGATGACCGCGCTGGCCATGATTATTGGCATGGTGCCGATGGCCCTGGGCCTGGGCGATGGCGGCGAGCAGAACGCTCCGCTTGGCCGCGCCGTAATCGGCGGCCTACTGCTGGCCACCGTCGCAACCCTGACCTTTGTCCCTGTCTTCTTCAGCCTGCTGCATCGCAAGGATGAACTGATGAAAGAGACGCCGGGCAGCGATCTGTACGAAGATGAGTAGTTTTTTGAAGTAAGCCGCTTTTGTCTGCAACGCAGTATGGAGAATATGCAATGAACGCCGAACAACATCCTTCTTCAGCACACCAGGGCCACGTCGAATCCGAGATGGCGACTCCGCCTCCGCCTCCGGTATCGAAGGCACGCGTCACCATCTTCCTTCTCTGCGCGATCATCGTTGCGGTGGTTCTCGCCGTGGGCGGCATTCTGCCGCGTATCCATGCGGAGAAGAAGCTCGCAGACGACACGAACGAGATGGCGATTCCGCAAGTGCTCGTCATCCAGCCGAAGGAAGGCGCGCCGACGCAGGAGATCGTAGTGCCCGGCAACATGCAGCCGTACATCGATGCGCCCATCTATTCGCGCACGGACGGCTACCTGAAGAAGTGGTACGCCGATATCGGTACCCATGTGAAGAAGGGCCAGTTGCTGGCCGAGATCGAGTCGCCTGAGATCGATCAGCAGTTGCAGCAGGCGCGGGCGGACCTGGCCACGGCGCAGGCGAATCTTCAGCTCTCGCAGACGACCGCGGCGCGCTACGCCGACCTGCTGAAGCAGGACGCTGTCTCGCAGCAGGACACCGACAATTCGGCCGCCGACCTGAAGGCGCGGCAGACCATGGTCAAGTCCGCACAGGCCAACGTGAGCCGGCTGGAGCAGTTGACGAGCTTCGAGAAGATCACGGCTCCGTTCGACGGCGTCATCACGGCGCGCAACGTCGATAACGGCCAGCTCATCAACTCGGGCAACACCGGCAACGGCAGCAGCATCGGCTCGGGCAACATTGCGGCTGGCTCCACGTCGGTCAACTCGCACGAGCTCTTCCACATTGCCTCGCTCAACACGCTGCGCGTCTTCATCAACGTGCCGCAGATCTACTCGAACGCGGCGAAGCCCGCAACCGTGGCAGAGCTTACGCTCGATCAATTCCCCGGACGCCGCTTCCCCGGCACGCTGGTCCGTAACGCCAACGCGATCGACCTGGCGACGCGCACGCTGCTGGTGGAGGTCGACGTGAAAAACCCGAAGGGCGAGCTGCTGCCGGGCTCGTACACGGAGGTCCACCTGAAGCTCGATGAGTCGAAGCCGACTCTGCTGCTGCCGGTGAGCACGCTGATCTTCCGCACGGCCGGCTTGCAGATCGCCACGCTGACCGGGGACAATCACACGCACATGGCGAGCATCACGCTGGGCCGCGACTACGGTTCGCAGGTCGAGGTCGTCTCCGGCCTCTCGGCAGGCGATAAGGTCGTTGACAGTCCGCCTGACTCGTTGGCGGAGGGCGATCAGGTTCGCATCCTCCATCCGCAGAGCCAGCAGCCGAACGCAACTCCAACCGCAGCACAGGCCAAGTAGACGAAATTGAAGACACCGAATTGAAGACACCGAATTGAAGACGATGACACATTTCGCGAAGAAGGACGTTCGCCGTCAGGGCCTGGTAATCGGCAGCGTGGTTTCGCTGGCGTTCACAGGCTGCATGGTCGGCCCCAAGTATCAGAAGCCCGCCGCAGCCGCACCACCCGCGTTCAAAGAAGACGCGGGCTGGACGCAGGCGCAGCCCGCCGACGCGCTGGTGCGCGGCAAATGGTGGCAGGTCTATAACGACCCCGTGCTGAACACGCTCGAAGAGAAGATCAACGTCTCCAACCAGAGCCTGAAGGCCGCGCTTTCCGCCTACCAGAGCGCGCACGAGCAGGTGAAGATTCAGCGCGCCGACCTGTTCCCCACGCTTGGCCTTACGCCCTCTGTGGGGCGCACGCAGGAATCGCTGCATCGGCCGCTGTATAGTCCATCGGCCGGTTCGAGCCTCTACGGCGACTTCCAGATCACTGGCGGCGCGTCGTGGGAGCCTGATCTGTGGGGACGCGTTCGCCACATGGTCGAAGCAAGCCGCACCGAGGCACAGGCCTCCGCTGCCGATCTCGAAAACCTGAGCCTCAGCCTGCACGCGGAGCTGGCCAACGACTACTTCGAGCTGCGCGGGCTCGACCGCCAGAAGGAGCTGCTGGACGCGACCGTCGTCGCCTACACGAAGGCCGTGGACCTGACGAAGAGCCGCTTCCAGCGCGGGCTCTCCTCGGCCTCGGATCTTGCGCTGGCGCAGACACAGCTTGATACCACGCGTGCGCAGGACATTGATGTAGCCGTCGCTCGCTCGCAGTTCGAACACGCCATCGCCACACTGACCGGCGAGCCTGCATCGACCTTCAGCCTGCCGCCCGCGCCACTTCGCGCTACACCTCCGGCGATCCCCGTGGGTGTTCCCTCGCAGTTGCTGGAACGCCGCCCGGACATCGCCTCAGCGGAGCGCCGCATGGCCTCGGCCAACGAGCAGATCGGCATTGCCCGCTCTGCGTACTACCCGAGCCTCTCCCTCTCCGGCAGCGGCGGCATCGAGAGCACGCGGCTGGGCACGCTGGTGCAGGGGCCAAGCTCGCTGTGGGCCATCGGAGCCTCGGCGGCGGAGACGATCTTCGACGCGGGACGCCGCCACGCGCAGAACCAGCAGGCGCTGGACCAGTACGACCAGACCGTCGCGCTCTATCGCCAGCAGGTATTGCAGTCGTTCCAGGATGTGGAGGACAACCTCTCCGCACTGCGGACTCTTGAGACCGAATCGAAGGCTCAGGAGAGCGCGGTCGCCGATGCAAGGCGTTCGGAAAACCTCTCGACGATCCGGTACAAGGGCGGGCTCGCGACCTACCTTGAGGTCATCACCACGCAGAGCACCGCGCTGGCCAATGAGGTGACGTACTCGAACATCCAGACGCGGCGCATGTCGGCCAGCGTACAGTTGATCCGCGCGATCGGCGGCACGTGGGACACGACGCAGTTGCCGAAGAACTAAAGCTTCTAATCAAGCAAATGAAGAGGCCGCGGAATTATCCGCGGCCTCTTCATTTGCTGCTTGTTCAGGGTTAGAAGTGGAAGCCAACCTCCGCCGACATCGCTCGCGGCGTAACGTAGTGCGTGCCGCTGAAGGTGGAGAGGAAGTTATAGAGAGCGTACTTGTTGGTGATGTTCACAGCGGTCAGGCGAAGACTCCACTTGTACTTGTCTCCGTGGAAGAGGTTGTCCTCACCCAGCGAGAGATCGAAGAGGTTCCTCGACTTGATGCGCGGCGGACTCTTGTCGTCGTTCTCGGTTCCGGGAGCCGGGATCGCAACCAGCTTGGAGGTAAGCTGCGAGGCCAGGCACTGGTTGCCGGGGATCGGCGAGGTCGGAGTCGCGGCCACGCCATTGCAGACGAGACCGGCCTCGAACTGCTGATCGGCGGTGAGGCCGCTCAGGTCGATTCCCGGCTGTCCGTTGATGTCGATCGACGGACCGCCATTGGCAGGATTGCAAAGGCTGTTGGGATCGGTGACGTTGTAGCAAGGCACCGAACCGGCGGTGAGACCGCTGTCGTAACGCCAGTTGAAGCCGATCCACGGCGAGCCCTTGACCGGCACCGTGTACTGCACGTGCGTGGTCTGGTTGTAGCGTTCGTCGTGGTCGATGCGGAACGGATAGCCGCCGTTGCCGGGAGCTGCTCCTGCACCGGCAGACTGCGGCGGGAAGAACCGCGCCGCTACCGACGACATCACGACGTAGGCCGAGATGTGATGGAAGTCCGGCACGTCCGCGCGGATTGCGAAACCCGGAATCTTCGAGTTGTGCCAGTCGATGGGGAACGTGATCGGAGTGTTGCCGAGCACGCTGAAGTCGAAGGCGTTGTGCGTGTACTTCCAGATGTAGTCGCCGCTGATGACAAGGTTCTTGCCGAAGGCCTGTTGCAGACCGGCGTGGAACTCATTGCGGAATCCGGGTTGCAGATTTCCCTGCACTCCGGGCGCGCAGGCCAGCAGCGGGTTGAGGATGTTGTTCAGACAGCCCTGGCTTGAGAGAACAAGGTTCTCGTTGAACGGAGTCTCCAGAGTGCGCGCATACGAGAGGCGAAGGACCGTGTTGGTCGGCGTGATGTTGTAGGCGACGCCGATACGAGGCTCCGCCTGACGCGCAACCGTGAGGCCGTTGTAGAGATCGCCGCGGATGCCAACGTTGAAGAGCCAGTTCCCTGCCTTGATCTGGTCTTCGACGTAGAGCGCGAGCTCCTTTACGTCCGTGTGGCCGATGTAGTTATATTGTCCGCCGCCACGGGTCAGGTCGTAAGGCCGCAGATCCTGGTTGAAGTAGGGGAGCGCGGGATCTCCGCTATCCGGGTCAACCGGGATGTTCGGGTTCGAAGCAATATTCGGCTGGTTGGTTCCCGTGCACTGCGAAGGATCGCTGAATCCCGGCAGAGGGTTAAGGTCCGCGTCGAGACAGGGCGAGTTGAAGGTGGAGCTGACGAGGCCCAGCGTATCGTTTTCACGCAGGAAGGTCTGCGAGTAGTTCGCGCCCACCTTGATGTTGTGGATGCCCTTCACATACGAGAGGTCCGTGTGGAAACCGGTGTTCGTCAGCGAACGGGTCTGCGCGATGGCCTGGTTCTGCAGGTTCGGAGGACCGAGATCAGCCAGCGGATTGCCGCTCGGGTAGTAGTTGTACGCATCGCGGCGAACATACGCGCCGAAGTTGAAGACGGAGTTCGCGTTGACGATGTGCGTGTACGTCGGCGCGATGTCGAAGGTCCCGATCTTCGAGCGCTGATCGGCGTCGCCTACGCTGCCGAAGACAGGGTTCGCACCCGCGCCGCCGCTAACCACGTTCTGCACATTCAGGTTGTCGTAGGAGTTCGGCGTCTGGAACCACGAGCGGCTGTAGTTGAAGTTCAGGTGGATCGAGTCCGATCCGCTGAACTGGCGATCGATACGGTCGAAGATATTGATCTCGTTGCCCTTGTCGTGGAAGACCACGAACTCCGGCGGATCGAGGAAGCGCCCGGTGTTCAGGCCGTCAACTTCGATAAAGTTGCCCCAGTTCTTGCCGCCGTAGCTCAGGTCCACCGAGCCGGTCGCCGAGCCGAAGCTTCCATACGAAGCGGTGATGCTTCCGGTAGGCTTCGTGACCCCCTGCCCGGAGCGAGTCGTCACCGCGATGACGAGGCTGGTCTTACCGCCGAACTCCGCCGGAGGCGCGCCCGAGATGACCTGGATCGACTGGATCGAGTTCGAAGGAATCTGGTTCGAAAAGACCTTGCTCTGCTGGTCGGTGATGGGCTGGCCATCGACCGAGAACGAGTTCGAGGCGTGATCGCCCAGGCCGTGGAAGAGGCCGTTCGAGTCCGCAGCCACGCCGGGCGAGGCAAGCGTTACCAGCGAACTGAGCGACGACGACTGGCTCTCCAGCGGAAGCTTGTCGAAGAGGCCGCGGTCCACGTCCGTGTGGAAGGTCGAATCGTTCTCAACCAGATCGCTTCCCGTCACGTTGACCACGGTCGAGGTGGAGCCGATGGCGAGGCTGTTCTTCAGCGTGATGGGCACGAACGAACGAACTTCGACGTCCTGCGAGAGCGTCGAGAACCCCGGCACCGAGACGGTCAGGTGGTACGAGTTAAGCGGTAGATTGGTGAACTGATAATGGCCCGCGCTGTCGGATTTGGCCGTTCTGCTGTAGCCGCTTACCGGGTTGAGAATGGTGACGGTTGCATCGGGCACAATGGCTCCGGATGCGTCCGTGACAGAGCCATAGACGGTTCCCGAGTTTCCAGCCGTTTGATAGCTGAAACCGGGCACGCTGAAAGCAAAGAAGATCGTAAAGATTGCGAAGATGACGCGTCGTATCGACGTGTACATGCACTACCCCCTTGAATTTAAACCTGATTGTTGAACTTCGTACTAAGCGAGAACGAAGTCAGCAGGCGGGGGACGAGTGAAGAGAGCAAAGGTCGAAATCACCGTCCATGGAATCGCCGCAGCGAGCGGCTCGACCAGGTGAACGACGGGAATGACATAAGGAAGCGCGGGAGGCGTAGCCGCCTCAATCGCAATATGAGCGACAGCGCACAGGGCGCAGTCCGCATGGGAAATATCGCCCATGGGATGCGTGTGGACTGCCTGCACGGTTCCGCAGACGATGACCAGCAAGATGCAGAGCAGCGCTGGAAGAAGTCTCCAGCGGCTCAGTCCCTGCGGATTTTGCCGTGAGCGGAACACGATACCCCTTACTATAGCCCAGAAAATTACAGCGTCGTGAACTGAATTCTCTCCGTGCCCCGCACGCCCACAACAGGCGCAGGAGCCGCGAAGATGGATTCGAACGTTACAGCAATTATAAATGAGAATTTATTCTCATTTATCCCGGGGGCTGATTTTTCTATCGGCAGCTAAATTAATTGCAATTCGATCTTCTTCGCGTCCTCGTCGAGAGCCGTGATTCTGAAGCTGCGAACCTGTCCGGCGCGGACCGGCTGCGCCTTGGTCTCGCTGACCGAGGGCCCGTTCTTCCAGCGCGCAGCCAGCATGGAGCTAAAGGAGGAGAGATCCGGCGCGGCCGGAGTCTGCGTCTCCGCCGGGGCGGACGGCTCCAGCACGATGCGGGCGCGGGCGCGAATCCCCTCGCCCAGCTCGACCGTCGCATAGTCGCCTGCGACATCGATCAACCGCCCCGAGACCTCGTCGCCAGCCTTGTGCTCGGCCAGATACTCGTCGAAACCTGTGGGGACAAGCTGCTTCAGACTCAGCTTGATCTGCCGCTTCTCCTTATCGACGTCCAGCACCTTGGCCTTCACGACCTCGCCGACGCGCAACACGTCCTGCGGGCGCTCGATGCGCTTCTCCGCGCTGATCTCGCTGACGTGGACCATCCCCTCGACGCCCTCGGCAAGCTGCACAAACGCGCCGAACTTCGTAAAGCTGACAATCGGCCCCTCCACCTGCGAGCCCACGGCAAACCGCTCTGCTACATCGGCCCACGGATCGCCGAGCGCCTGCTTCAGCCCCAGCGCCATGCGCCGCTCCGGCAGGTTGATACCCAGAATTATCGCCTCAACCGTCTCGCCGGTCTTCAGCAGGTCGCTGGGCTTGCGCACCTTCTTCACCCACGACATCTCCGAGAGGTGAATCATCCCCTCGATGCCGGGCTCCAGCTCAACAAACGCGCCAAAGTCCGTCGTGCGCGTAACCACGCCGCGAATCCGCTCGCCCGTGCTGTACTTTCCTTCCACCGCGTCCCACGGATGCGGCTGAAGCTGCTTCATGCCCAGCGAAATCCGCTTGCCCGCGGGATCGATCTTCAGCACCTTCACCTCGATCTGCTGCCCCACCGTAAGCGCCTCGGCAGGCTTCTCCACGCGCGTCCACGCAATATCGCTGATGTGCAGCAGTCCATCGAGGCCGCCGATATCGACAAACGCGCCGTAGTCCGCAAGGCTGCGTACCGTGCCCGAAAGCACCGCGCCCTCTTCAATCTCCGAGTAGCGCCGCTCCTTCGTCGAACGCTCCTCTTCTTCAACAACGGCGCGGCGATCCACCACCACGTCCTCCTCCGCCGCGTCCAGCTTGATGATGCGGCAGCGAATCTCCTGCCCCACGAGCTTCTCCAACTCGGCGGCATCGCGCGCGCCGCTGCGCGAACCCGGCAGAAAGGCGCGAACGCCCACATCCACGCTCAGACCGCCCTTCACTACGCCGGTCACGGTTCCGGCGATCACGGCCTTGTCGGCGAATGCCTGCTCCAGCGCGGTCCAGTCCTTGGGCTGCTCCACGCGGATGCGCGAGAGCTCGTAGTAGCCCTCCTGATTGCGTCCCTTCACCGTGACCAGCAGCTTGGTGCCCGGCTCCACGATCTCGCCCGCGCCCTGGAAGAGCGAGAGCGGCAGAACGCCCTCCGTCTTGAAGCCGATATCGACGAAGACTGTATCGGCGGAGACCGCGATCACGGTGCCGTTGATCTGGCGGCGGTCGTCCTCAGAGCGGCGCGAGTGCTCCTGTTCGTACTGCTTGAGGATCGTGTCAAAGGACTCGGTGGACTCGATATTCTGGTCGGATTCAGGAATGTTGGGGTTCGACATGAAGAAAACTTGCCTCGCAATGAGCTGATTTGGCTAGGATATCACCGCCTCAAAGTCACCCCACACGATACCCTGCTTGCATGAGGACTCTTCTCCGCGCACTCGCTCTTGCCTTCCTGCTGCACCCGGCAGCACAGGCCGCAGTCTCCCAAACCGACGCAGCGAGAGACGCCCTCACCATCACGCCCGCGCATCTCGCCAACGGCTCCCCCTTCCTTATTGAGGTCCATACCACCGGCGATGCGGCAACAATCTCCGGAAAATGGCAGAGCAAGAGCCTCGCCTTCTTCACCACGCACGACCGCCGCACCTGGTACGCATTGGCAGGCGTAGATGTAGAGGCCGCGCAGGGAACGTATCCGCTCACGGTCGAAATCACTTTGAAGGACGGGCATCGCCAGACACTGCGCCGCGACATGCCCATCACGGAGGCTCCCTACGCCAGGATCACCCTGCATGTGCCCGACAAGTTCACCGCACCCAGCCCCGAGGCCCTGAAGCAGATCGACGCCGACAAGATCGTCAAAGACCAAGCCTTCGCCGACACTGCCGCCGCGCCCACATGGACCGGCGACTTCACTCCGCCGCTCCGGCAGGGCGTTCGCTCGGACTCCTTCGGCACGCGCCGCGTCTTCAACGGCACCAACGCCAGCGTGCATCGCGGCCTGGATTACCACGCCGCCACCGGCACGCCCGTCGCCGCTATCAACTCCGGCCGCGTCGTGCTGGCCCAGCCGCTCTATTTCGAAGGAGGCTGCGTCATGATCGACCACGGCATGGGCCTGATGAGCGTCTACCTGCACCTCTCGAAGATAGAGGTCCACCCCGGCGACACCGTCACCCGCGGCCAGATCGTCGCCCTCAGCGGAGGCACCGGCCGAGCCACCGGGCCGCACCTGCACCTCGGCGTGCGTTGGCAGGGCAGCTATCTCGACCCCGCCAAACTCTTCGCACTGAAGATGCCTGCGGCTAAGGATTAGGCAGCGACTTGTCCGGCTCTAGATCCCGTTCCAAATCGGGCCGGAAGATCTTCCGCAACGGCTTCTGGACTGCACGCAGCAGCGCACGCGCCACCAGGAACGCCGCGACCAGCAGAGCCAGCGCCACCGAAGCCGCCACAAACGGGTGATGCGTCGCAATCCACGTAAGCGCCACGGCGACCACGTCCTCCGAGGTGCTCAACGCAATGTTCGATATCGGCTCCGGGCTCGGCGTCACCGCGGCACGCAACGCCGTCTTCGATCCATGCGCGGCCAGTGCAATCCCCGCGCCCAGTGCCGTCGCCAGAATCTGCATCTCGGGCGAAAGTTGCGAGCTTGCGTGATACGCCACCAGAGCCGCCACCGGAATCCGCACGACCGTATGCAGGCCGTTCCAGATGATGTCGAAGCCGGGAATCTTGTCCGCGAAGAACTCGATCGCGAACATCACCGCGCACACCGCGATCACCCACGTATGTCCCAGCGAGTCCAGCCCCGGCGGCAGAGCCACCCAGTGCGTGCGCGCCAGCAGACCCAGCGTCAGCACCGTCGCGTAGATGTTCAACCCCGCCGCGAAACTGGCCGCAATCACAAGCGCCGTAATGTTAGCCGGTGAAAAACTCATTTGCTGGGGATTCTACGCCCCGCCGCGCTCTCTTTTCTTTAAAAATCCCGTGCTCACCACCGGATCGCCCGCTTCACCTGCGCGTACTGCAACAGGATGAAGCTGTCGGTCATGCCCGCGATGTAGTCAGCCACGACGCGCGCCAGCCCGTCCGTGCGGACCTCCGCATGGTACGACTCCGGCAGCTCCTCAAAGTCGTTCACCCAGAAGTCGAAGAGCGCGGTCACGACCTCCTCGGCCTTGTCGTGCTCGTTCTCCAGCGCGGGGCAGGTGTAGAGCGTCTCATACAGGTAACGCTTCTCCTGCAAACGCTCCGCCTCAGCCTGCGGCGAGAACAGCGCCAGCCGCTTCGGGTAGGCGCGAATCTCCTTGAGCGACTCCGCGCCGATCTCCTCCACGTTTTTGCGCGTCGAAGCGATCAGGTCATCGGTCAGCGTGTTCTGCATCAACTGCAACGCCTCGTAGAAGAGGAGCTTCGGCTCCACGCCCGCGTGCTGCCGCTCCACCTCGCGATAGCAACGCCCCACAATCTCCACGTTCTCGCAGACATGCCCGATCTCCAGCAGCCCCGACTCCACTCCGTCGTCCAGGTCGGCGGTCAGGTACGCGATCTCGTCGGCGAGATCGATCAACTGCGCCTCCAGCGGAGGCCGCCATTCGAGAAAGTATTCCGACAGCTCCGGATGGTCATCCGCCTTGTAATCCCGCGAGTGCTTGATGATCCCCTCGCGCACGCCCAGCGTAAGGTTCAGCCCGCGATGCGCCGCATACCGCTGCTCGAAGTGCTCGACGATGCGCAGCGCATGAAGATTATGGTCGAAGCGAAGCCCGTGCCGTTGCAGACAGCGATCCAGGGCTCGCTCACCCGCGTGGCCAAACGGCGGATGGCCGATGTCGTGGACCAGCGCCAGCGTCTCGGCAAGATCTTCGTTCAGCGCAAGCGCCGCGGCGGCGTCCCGCGCAATCTGCGAGACCTCGATAGTGTGGGTCAGCCTGCTGCGAAAGTGGTCCGAGGCGCGGCTGGTAAAGACCTGCGTCTTGCCCGCCAGCCTGCGAAACGCCCGCGACTCTACAATGCGTTCGCGATCGCGCTGGAACGGCGTGCGCGATGCGCGGAAGGGCGCGGGATAGACGCGTGTCACAAGCGGATCGTCAGAATCGCCAGAGACCGCACACCGGTGCAGATCGACAGCCATGGTCTGTCCCAGTGTATAGAAAGAAAAAGAAACTGTTCTTCTTTCAGGCAAAGAAGCGGTTACTGCTTGGTAGTAGAAGCCGTCGTCACTTTGGCCAGCTTCACGCGAGCGTTCTCCAGCTTGCGCTGCACCTTGGCTATGTCGTCGGGCTCCATGTCCGCGGGCAGCGTGCTCGAATACTCCGACAGCGACCGCTCCCACTGGGCCACAGCGCCCTTCAGGTTGCCGGTCTTCTCGTACACCTCGCCCAGATGATCGTGAATCGCGGGGTCCGAGTTGTTGCGCTCATTCGCCTTCCGCAGGTTCTCCTCCGCCAGCGCATACTGCCCGGACTTGAAGTATGCCCATCCCAGCGAGTCGAGATACGCGCCGTTCTGCGGATCGAGATCGACCGCCTTCTGGATCAGCGTCAACGCCTCCGGCAGACGCACGCCGCGGTCAGCCAGCATGTATCCCAGGTAGTTCAGCACCAGGCCGTTCTGCGGATCGAGCGCCAGAGCCTTGCGGAACTCCGCCTCCGCCTCCTCGTGCCGCTTCTGCCGGTCGTAGAGCGTGCCGCGCAGGAACGTCACCTCCAGCTTCTGCTCCTGCCGTGTGCCCAGCGGATCGGCCTTGCTCAACTCCTCGGTCGCCTCCGGGAAGCGCCGCAGCCGAATATACATCTCGGCCAGCTTCACGCGGCTGTCCCACTCCTCGGGAGTCCCCGCCGCCGAAGCCACCTGCTGCTTCGCCAGCGCCAGCCCCTCATCCACCTTGCCCGTATCGGTCAACTGCGCCGCATACACAAGCTGGATCGCCCGATCGTTCGGCAGTACTTTTGCCGCCTCGCCGGCCACGGCCGTAGCCGCCTTCCAGTCATGGGCATCGCGATACGCATCGATCTGGCCGCCGTAACCGTTCTTTACGTAGTCGCCGCCCATCGCGATCATCAGCTTGTACGTCGCAATCGCCTCAGCCGTCTTGTTCTCCTCCCGATACACATTCGCCAACCGGTCCAGGAAGATCGCGCGGTTCGCCTTCTCGCCATCCGAATACTTCCCGTCCGTGTGCGATGGATCCGTCACCAGCTTCGTCAACACGCCCACCGAGTCGTCGTAGCGGCCCAGCGAGTCATAAATCAGCGCCTCGTTATAGCGCAGCTCCGGCGAGTCCGAAGCCAGCGGCTTCGCCTTCTCCAGAGTAGCCAGCGCAAGATCATAGTGCCCCTGCTGCCGCTGAATCTCCGAAATATGAATCTGTGACTGCGCGTCCTGCGGCTCGGCCGCAACGATCTGCTTCAGATACTTCAGCGCCTCATCGAGCTGGTTGTCGCTCATCAACGCGCTCGCCAGCCCGCGCTCCGTGTCCAGATTGTCCGGCTCCATGTCGAGCGCGCGATGATAAGCCGCAATCGCGTCCTTCAACTGGCGCGCCTGCTCGTAACTCGCCCCCAGCGCAAACTCGATGCGCGGCGTGCGGTCGTCCACGGGAATCGCGCTCAACACCTGCGCGGCGCGCTTCGGGTCACCCTGCTCGCTGTAGAGCCGCCCCATGTTCAGCGCAACCTCTTCCGAGTTCGAATCGATCTTCTGCGCCGTCTTGAACTCTGCCTCTGCCTTAGCCGAATCATGGTTCAGCCCATACAACTGCCCCAGCAGCAGATGCGTCTCGATATCATTCGGCTTCAGCTTCGCCAGCTTCTCATACTCGCCAATTGCAAGCTGCAACATCTGGATCGATTGCGCGTTCTGCGTATCGCCCAGCGACCGCAGGTACACCTTGCCCAGCAACTGGTGTGCATCCACATCGTTCGGGTCTTTCGTGACCTGGTCCTGCGCCGCCGAAACCGCCTCGCGAATGCGTCCGATCTTGTAGTAAAGATTCGCCAACCCATCCTGCAGCAGCTTCGAGGTCGGATCGGCATCCAGCGCAAGCTTGTACTGCTCAATCGCCTGCGTAGCGTAGTCCGAGCGGCCTGCGTTCACCGCCATCTCTTCATACAGGTGAGCCAGCCCATAGTGGTAGTAGGCCGCGGAACGATCCGGCACGCCACTGGCAGCAGCGGCAGGAGCAGACAATTTCGCCGCCGCAGGGGCCTGGGCAAGCATGGTATGAGAAGCAAAGAGTAAGGCAGCGGCAGGAAGCAGCCGAAGTTGGCGAAGTGTCGAGGCACGCAATAGCAAGGTCATGAGATAGTTTCCTGCGCCAACGGAATCAAAGCTGGAAGCCGCACGTCTTATTAGACGGCAAAACTTCGGGATTGGGTGCAGACCGGCCTGTACACCCTTTCGGGCAACAAACCGGTCTGCTGTATTGCGGAGATTATATCTGCGAACTCCTCCCCATGGCGCGTCTCAGCCTTATCCGTGCCGGAAGTGACGCACCCCGGTGAACACCATCGCTACGCCCAGCGCATCCGCCGCCGCAATCACGTCGGCGTCCTTCACCGATCCGCCCGGCTGAATCACCGCCCGCGCCCCGGCCTTGGCAATCGTCTCCAGTCCGTCCGGAAATGGGAAAAACGCATCCGAGGCCGCCACCGAGCCCTCCAGCGGAAGCACCGCCTTCATCGCTCCGAACCGCGCCGAGTCCACGCGGCTCATCTGCCCCGCGCCCACGCCCACCGTCTGGCCGTGGCCGTCGGCAAACCGCGCATACACAATCGCGTTTGACTTCACATACTTGCACACCGTCCACGCAAACAGCAGCGCCCGAACCTCTTCCGGAGTAGGAGCACGCTTCGTCACCACCTTCAGATCGGCCTCGGTAATCTTCAGCCGGTCGGCGTCCTGCACCAGCAGCCCGCCCGAGACCTGCTTCAGCACCCGCGTCGCATTCGCCGGAGCGATCTCCAGCAGCCTCAGGTTCTTCTTCGCCGCGAACCGCTCCTTCGCCTCCGCCGTAAACGACGGGGCCACAATCGCCTCCACGAACAGCTTCGCGATCTCCTCCGCCGCCGCGCCATCCACCTCGCGGTTGATTCCGATCACGCCGCCGAACGCCGAAACCGGGTCCGACTCCAGAGCCCGCAGGTACGCCTCGCGCACCGTGGCTCCCGTCGAAGCCCCGCAGGGATTCGTATGCTTGATAATCACCACCGCGGGCTCGTCGAACTCGCTCACCAGCTCCCAGCAGGCGTCCAGATCGACGATGTTGTTGTAACTCAGTTCCTTGCCCTGCAAAGACCGCGCGGCAGCCACACCTTTCCCACTGCCATCCACATACAACGCCGCCTTCTGGTGCGGATTCTCGCCGTACCGCAGCGTCATTGCCAGCGGATCGATCACGCGGATCGTCTTCGGCAGCTCCTCCTGCGAGAAGACCGCCGGGCCGCTCGGCTCCACGATGCTCTCCAGAGCATTCGCAATCCCCGCGTCATACGCCGCCGTCACCGCAAACGCCGCCTTCGCCAGCCGCCAGCGAGTAGCGCGGCCCAGGCTTCCGCCGTTCGCCGCAAGTTCCTCGGTCAGCACGGCGTAGTCGTCCACCGAGGTCACAATCGCCACGTCCGAAAAATTCTTAGCCGCCGAACGCACCATCGACGGCCCGCCGATGTCGATGTTCTCGATCACGTCCGCAAACGCCACGCCGGGCTTCTGCGAGGTCTTCTCGAACGCATACAGATTCACCACCACCATGTCGATGGGCTCAATGGCGTGCTCATTCACCGAAGCCATGTGCTCCGCATTATCGCGAATATGCAGGATGCCGCCATGAACCTTGGGGTGCAGGGTCTTCACGCGGCCGTCGAGCATCTCCGGAAAGCCGGTCAGGTCGCTGATATCGCGCACGGGGAGCCCGGCGTCGCGCAACGCCTTGGCAGTGCCTCCGGTCGAGACCAGATCGACGTTGTGCGAGGCGAGCGCACGCGCAAACTCGACGAGACCGGTCTTGTCGGTAACGGAGAGGAGGGCGCGGCGAATGGGACGAAGATCGGCGGGAGGAACGGAGCTGGCAGAAGAATGATCAATCATGTCTTCTTTATTTTAGTATGTCCTGCCG
Source organism: Terriglobales bacterium (assembly GCA_015655585.1). GTDB lineage: Bacteria > Acidobacteriota > Terriglobia > Terriglobales > Acidobacteriaceae > Edaphobacter. The sequence goes on from JAATEV010000100.1 coordinate 15,446, forward strand.
GACGGGCCGCCTGCGCGGCGGGCGGGCGTTCACACGCCTTTTTAAAGCTTCGCTTGGGCCTCCCGTTGGTCGGCGATAAATTTTCTGCCGACCAACGGGAGGCGCACGCGAAGCCCAGCACAGCACGAAGTGCCGCCCGCCCGGCAGGACATGATCTTTTAAATCATCGACCCCGTAAGCGAGCCCACCTGAGCCACATCATGCGAGGCGCACCACCGCTTCAACCCGGTCGCAATATTTTCCACAGCCCGCGGATCAGCAAAGCTCGCCGTGCCCACCTGCACCGCCGCCGCCCCCGCCATCATGAACTCCACCGCGTCCTCGCCCCGCAGAATCCCGCCCAGCCCGAAGATCGGCAGCTTCGCCGTCCTCCAGACATCGCGCACCATCCGCACCGCAATCGGCTTGATCGCCGGGCCCGAAAGCCCCGCCGTCACATTCGCAATCCGCGGCTTGCGCGTCTCAATATCAATCGCCAGCGAAACAAAGGTATTCACCAGAGAAACCGCGTCTCCACCCGCGTCCTCCACCACCTGCCCCATCAGCCCGACGTCCGTCACATTCGGCGAAAGCTTCACGATCAAAGGCCGCTGCGAGACCGCCTTGCACTGCTTCACCAGGTCGAACAGCATGTTCGGATGCGTCCCAAAGACCATCCCCCCGTGGCTCGTATTCGGACAGCTCGCATTCAGCTCATACATCGCCACGCCCGGAGCGTCGTTCAACGCATGGATCACCTCGATGCAGTCCTCCACGGTAAACCCGAAGACATTCGCAATCACCACCGTATTCAGCTTCTGGAGCTTCGGCAGTTTCTCCGCGATAAACGCCCTCACACCCATATTTTGCAGGCCGATGGCGTTCATCATCCCGGCGGCAGTCTCAATGATCCTCGGCGTTGGATTGCCCTTCATCGGCTCCCGCGAGAGACCCTTCGTCACAAACCCGCCGATGCGGTCGAACGAGATGAGGTCCTCGAACTCCACGCCATAGCCGAACGTCCCGCTCGCCCCAATCACCGGCGTCCGAAACTCCACGCCAGCAATCGTCACCCGCATGTCGGGGCCTTTCCTTGCCGCAGTGCTCAACGTCCCGCCTTTCCTGTCGCCGCCGGAGCCTCCGGCTTGATCGCCTCCGTCAGCACATGCCCCACCGCCGCCGAGGGCTGATTCACCCGCAGCAGCGAAGCCAGAGTCGCCGCAATATCCACCGGCGCAACCCGGTCATGATACGTCCCCGGCGCAAACGCCGATCCGAAGAACGCCAGCGGCACATGCCGGTCATACGAGTACGGCGTAAAGTGGTTCGTCCCCTTCGCATTGCCCATCTCGTACATCCCCGGCGACACCATCACGTACCATCCCCCGTTCGGCGAGTAGCTATGCAGGATCAGCCTTCCCTCCTCCGTCGCCGGAATCGCACCCGCAGCCATCTGCACCCGCGTATACACACGTTGCACAAATGGCCGCGCCGGAAGCCGCTGCTGACTCACCCCGCTCGCCTCCGGCGGAAGTGTCGCCTCCATCGCCTCAGGCAGCATCTCCGCCACGATCCCTTCCGCCTGGGCCTCCGTCATGTTCATCGCCTCAAACGGCCTAGGATCGATCTCAAGGTAAGGCATATCGCCGCCCAGAATATAGTTCGTCTTCTTCTCCGGCAGAAACTGGGCGTTCAGCCGCCGGTTCAACTCCGCGTTCAGCTTCGCCAGATTGAAGACCGAAGCCGGAATCCCCCACTGCGCCGCCTGTGCAGGCACCGGCGCAACGCCATGATCGCCCGTCATCGCCACCCACACGCCGCCCAGCCCACCGTCCACGTTCTTGTCCAGCCACGTAAAGAAGTCGTTCAGCCGAACGTCCGCCGCGTCAATCAATTCCCTCTGCTGCGGCGCATCCGGCCCAACCACGTGCCCCAGAATGTCCGTCGTAGAGATGCTGATCGTCAGCACGTCCGTCACATCGTGCCGCCCCATCTGCTCGCCCGCAATCAACGCCTTCGCAAAGTCCAGCAGGTACGACACCGAAGCCGGAGTCTTCCCCACCGTCTCATAAAAATTTCCCGGCTGCGCCCCGGCCTCATGCAGAGCCTCGTCCCGCCGCCCGCCCGCGTTGAACGCCTCCGCCCACTCCGGCAGCTTCTCCGTCCAGTACGTCGAGGTCACGAACTTCCCGCTCGCATGGTCCAGCCAGAACGCGCCCTTCGACGCGTGCCCCGACGTCAGAATCGCCGCCCGGTCCTTCAGCGAGATCCCGAACAGCTTCGACCGCCCCTCCGTCCCCAGAACCACCTCATCGCCCAGCGTCGAGGCCAGTTCGTTTCTCGGTGAAGCTCCCACGTCCTTCGACTCCGGGTCGCCCACAATCGCGTACCGCTCATCCTCTACCGAACTCACCGGATGCGTCGTCGATCTCTCCAGGTCCCACCAGTCGTTCACCGAGATGCCGTGCCCGTCCGAGTACGCCCCCGTCCCGATCGTCGAGTGCCCCGGAGCCGTCATCGTATTCGCATAGTCGTAGTAGCAGTCCGTGAAGTAAGCCCCGCGCTTCAGGAACAGGTTGAACCCGTTCGCCGTCTTGAAGTCATCGCGGTATCTGTCCAGATAATCGCCGCGAAACTGGTCGAGAACCAGAATCACCACCAGCTTCGGGCTGGCGTGATACGCATCCGCCTGCGCGGGAGCCACCCCGAGCACAGCAGCCAGAACTCCCGCAAACACAGCGCCGCACGTCCGTATCCTTCTCTGCATACCACTAGGTTACCCGCATTTTGCCCCGCGCTCCTGCTCCCCCGGCGTTTTCCAACTCCGCCGCCACCCGAAGACGCTAAAATGGAAAAGATATGCTGGATCTTGGATTTGTGCGGGCGAATCTCGCCCTCGTAGAGGAAAAACTGCGCTCACGCGGCATGGACCCCGCCGTAGCGTTAGCGAATTTTAACGAAATCGATCGCGAGCGCCGCGAGGCCATCACCCGCGTCGAAACCCTCAAGGCCCAGCGCAACAAGCTCACCGACGAGATCGCCAGCCTTCGCCGTCAGAAGCTCGACGCCTCCTCCCAGACCGAGCAGACCCGCGTCCTCAAAACCGAGGTCGAGACCCTCGAAGCCGCCGCCTCTGCCGCCGACGACCGCCTCCGCGAGATCATGCAGACCCTGCCCAACCTGCCGCAGTCCAGCGTCCCCCCCGGCAGCGACGAGCACGGCAACCGTGAAGAAAAACTCTGGGGCACCATCCCCTCCTTCGACTTCGAACCCAAGCCCCACTGGGAGCTCGGCGAAGCCCTCGGCATCCTCGACTTCAACCGCGCCGCCAAAATCTCCGGCTCACGCTTTGTCGTCCACTTCGGCCAGGGAGCCCGCCTCGAACGCGCCCTCGCCAACTTCATGCTCGACCTCCACACGCGCGAGCACGGCTACACCGAAGTCCTGCCGCCCTACATGGTCAACTCGAAGTCGCTCTTCGGTACAGGTCAACTCCCAAAGTTCGCTGAAGACCTGTTTCACTGCGACGATAAGGGCAGCTATGAG
>JAATEV010000120.1 GCA_015655585.1 Terriglobales bacterium
GAAGGTGGCTTTTTGGGATGGGGTGGTGAGGGATTCTATGTTCTGGAAGCGGGCGCTGCCGGTGAAGGTGTGGGTGATGGCGGAGGGAAGGATGGGGTAGGTGCGCAGGTGGTCTGACATGCCCATGTAGCCGGGCCATCCGTACATTCCGGCGTCTACGGACCATTGCAGGAAGTCTATGTTGGACTCGATGGGGCCTAGAGACTGGACGGGCTGCCAGTTTGTGTCTGTGGAGTTGTACCAGTTGGCGGAGGCCTTTAGGGTGGAGCTCCATTGGTCGTTGCTGATGACCAGGGGAGGCGCGTTGATTCCGAAGGTTGCGGGGACGATTTTTGCTACGAGGACTTCGCCGTAGGCCATCTGCTCGGTGGCTTTGGGCCCGGCTACGGTGACTACTCCTTTGCCTCGGATGGCTTCTATGGCCAGGATGTTTTTGCCGGTGCGCAGGAGTTTTGTGGCGTCGGCGTGGAAGACGCGGAAGTTGATGGGTTCGTCGGTGTTGGAGAAGAAGTCGGCTAGTCGGTGGCCGTTGAGGAAGACGTGGGCTTCTCTTGGTCCGGCGATGTAGAGGGTGGCTGCTTTGGGTAGAGTGCTAACGGTGAAGCTGGTTTTGAAGAAGTGCGGTTCGGCTCGGAGGTCAGTCCGGTTCCAGGGGAATTTGTCGCGGTCAGGGCGTTGCGAGGTCACGTCGCCCGCGGTCCAGATGTATTGCTCGGTGAGTTTTGTGTGTGGGGTGGAGGAGTAGGAGATGGTGCGGGTGGGGTCTAGCGGTGTGGTTTGGGCCTGTGCTGCGAGGGTGGTTAGAAGGGGTAGGATAAGAGCGGTTTTGCAGAGGGTTTTTCTTCGTTTAAAGAGAGAACTGGCTATCACGGTGATTTTTTCCGTGATAGCCAGGATGGTTGTTGCGCCAGCGGCTGAATGAGCAATCGTTGAGTCAATCGTAGAAGGTGTCCGGGACTGAAACCTAATCATGGCTTGCCTCATAAATTGTTTGCTGGCTTTTTGGGGGTTGTGAGGACCTGCTATCGCGGCCCGGCTGGGACGTACTGCTCGAAGTAGCGCATGAGCAGGGCGTAGCGGTGGACGAGGGTTCCCTCGCCTTCGCTGAGGGCGTGGGTGCGGTTGGGGTAGTCCATGAAGTCGAACGGCTTGCCTAGCGCGATGAGGCGATTGACGAGCCGCTCGGTTCCCTGAAAGTGGACGTTGTCGTCGCCGGAGCCGTGCATGACGAGGAGATGGCCTTGCAGACCTTCGGCGAAGCTGACGGGAGAGCCGTCGCGGTAGCCCTGCGGGTTGTCGGCGGGCAGGCCCATGTACTTCTCCTGATAGATGGAGTCGTAGAGCCGTTGGTCGGGGACCGGGGCCATGGAGACGCCTGCCTGATAGAGGCCGGGGTGGCGGAACATCATGTTGAGCGTGGCGGAACCGCCTCCGCTGTGGCCGAAGATGCCCATGCGCGTGGTGTCGACGAAGGGATGCTGACGGGCGAACTCGCGGATGGCCTCGTCCTGCTGCTTGGCGGAGAGGACGCCGACTGCGCCGTAGACGACCTTGCGCCACTCGCGGCCGAGCGGTGCGGGGGTGCCTTGATTATCGAAGCTGACTACGATGTAGCCTTCGCTGGCCATCGCTTTGTAGATCGTGTAGCCCCAGCGATCCTGCACGGTGGTGGAGGCGGGTTCGCTATAGATATAGACGAGGACAGGGTACTTCTTTGCGGGATCGAAGTTGGGCGGCTTGATCATGAAGGTGTTGAGCTTGACGCCGCCGCTGACGGTGGTCTGGAGGAACTCGACCGGCTGGGGGTTGATGGTCTTCTCTTTGGCTACGAGGGTGTCATTGTTGACGAGCGTGCGAGCGACCTTGTGCGAGGGAAGCTGCACGATGTCATAGGTGGGTGGATGTGCAGCGCTGGAGAAGGAGTGGATGGCGAAGGCGCCGTTGGGGGAGACGTCGTAGGTGTGGCGGCCGGTTTCGTCGGCGGGCGTCAGGCGCTCGGGGGCTTTGGAGCCGTCGAGCGGGGAGCGGTAGAGATAGGCCCGGATGGAGTCGGTGGGCGAGGCGAGGAAGTAGAAGAAGCCGTTGGCGCTGTCGATGGTGAGGGGGGTGATGATGTCGCCGGGGAAGTTGGTGATGAGGTGGAGCTGGCCGGTCTCGCGGGAGGCGAGGTAGGCGTGACGCCAGCCGTCGCGCTCGCTGATCCAGAGCATCTCCTGACGGGGCTGGCCGGATTTGCCGGAGACCCACTCGAACTTATCCATGATGTCGACCCAGGCGCGGTCCTTGTCCTCGAAGAGCATACGGGACTGGCCGGTGGCGGCGTCGGCGAGATAGACCTGATTGGTGTTCTGGAGGCGGTTGAGGTACTGGAGGACGATCTGGTTGGAGTCGCCGACCCAGTCGAGGCGGGGAATGTAGTTGTTGCGAGGATCGCCGGGGAGCTTGATCCAGGTGGTAGAGCCGCCTTGCGTGGAGAGGATGCCTGCGCGGACGGAGGCGTTGATGCCGCCGGGCTGCGGGTATTTGTAACGGAAGACGACTGGATACTGCTCGTTGGTGTCGTTGATGAGGGAGAACTCGCCGACGCCGGACTGGTCGAACTGCCAGTAGGCGATGTGGGTGGAGTCAGGCGACCAGCGGAAGGCGTTGCGAAGGCTGAGTTCTTCTTCGGTGACCCAGTCGGTGGTTCCGTTGATGATGTCGGCGGAGCCGTCGGTGGTGAGCTGGCGGATGCTCTGAGAGGCGAGGTCCTGCACGTAGATGTTGTTGTTGCGGACGTAGGCGATGGCGTTGGAGTCGGGAGAGAACTTGGCGAACATCATGGTTGCTGCCGGGCCGTCGCCGCCGAGTTTGGTGAGCTTGCCGCTGGCGAGCGAGAGCGTCCAGTAGTCGCCCTTGGTGCGGAGCCGCCAGACCTTTTGCGCGTTAGTGAAGATGAGGAGCGATTTGCCGTCGGGCGACCAGAAGTAGTCGTCGATGGCGAGCGGTTTGGATGAGCCTGAGGGCGTCAACTGCTTGGCGGAGACGAGAACGGCGCGCTTGCCGGTGTTGGTCTCGTAGGCGACGAGCTCGGATGCTCCGGAGGCAGAGGGCTCAAGCACGGTGTAGCGGCTGCCGTTGTCGAGCCAGCGCGTGGCGGGCGCGGGTTTTGCCTCGAATTCCCGCTGGGTGAAGTTGGACTTCAGGAAATCGGCGAAGTGTGTGGAAGGGTACTGGCTGGCGGTGGGTGGTGCGGTTTGCGCGTGGAGGTGGAGCGGATGGAAGAGGAGGGCACAGGCAAAAGCAGTCGTGCGGAGTATCGCTGAAAGGGGGTGAGTATGGGATTGCTTCATGGTGGGGTAAGTCTACTGCACTCGCACGGGTGAGTTGAAGCGATTTCGGGGAGGGAATAGTTTTCGCTTGTGTTGGAAACAGGATGGGGTATGCTTTCGCTATTACATACATTGTGTTCGTGAGGTAGCGAGAGATCTTCCATGAGCGAAGTCAAAGATGAACTTTTAAAACAGAGAGAACGTATTGACCGGCGGCAGTTCGCTCGGCGGGCGGGATCGCTTGCGGCTGCAGCGTTGCTGCCATTGGCCGAGGAGGCGAAGAGCCAGGCGCAGACGGATGAGTTTAACGACTGGCCGGAGGACTTTACGCCCGTTGACAGGGGAGAGGTGCGGGCAAAGTATGCGAATCTGCTGCGTGTTTATGGCGAACGCCTCTCGGACGACGAGAAGAAGCGGGCGCGGGAGACGCTGCTCCGCCACCAGAGGTCGCTGAAGACTGTGCGTGCGATCAAGACGGAGAATTGGGACCCGATGTCTACGACGACGCGGATGGAGGAGTTGGGAGAGCAGACTCCGCGTTAGTACAAATCAAAATAAGTTGGTGAGTAGAAAGCTATGTTGACGCAGGATACGTTCTTTTTGTCGGTGCGCGAGCTGGGCGATGCGATTCGCACGCGCAAGATCTCTCCCGTTGAACTGACGGAGGGGTATTTGGAGCGCTGCCGCACGATTGGCGCGAAGCTGAACGCGATTGCTGCTCTGACGCCGGAGCTGGCTCTGAGTCAGGCGAAACAGGCGGAGGCGGAGATCAAGGCCGGGCACTATCGTGGGCCGCTGCATGGCGTGCCGTATGCGGTGAAGGACCTTGTTGCGGTGAAGGGGTATCCCACGACGTGGGGAGCGCCGCCGTATGCGCACCAGCAGTTCGACTATAATGCCACGCTGATCGAGCGGTTGAACGAGGCGGGCGCGGTGTTGCTGGCGAAGGCGGCGATGATCGAGCTGGCGGGCGGCTTGGGCTATAGCGGCGGCGAAGCTTCGCTTACCGGGCCTGCGCGGAATCCGTGGAATCCGGACTGCTGGACCTGTGGGTCGTCGAGCGGCTCGGGCGCGATGGTTTCGGCGGGACTGGCTCCCTGGGCGTTGGGATCGGACACGCGTGGGTCGATTCTTTGTCCTTCGGCGTGGTGCAACGTTACGGGAATGCGGCCGAGTTTTGGCCGTGTGAGCCGCTATGGCTCGATGGCCATCTCGCAGAGCCTGGACAAGCTGGGGCCGATGGCGAGGTCAGCGGAGGATTGCGCTCTGGTGCTAAACGTGATCGGCGGACATGATCCAAAAGATCATGATTCGGTGAGCGCGCATTCGAGGAAGTTTGTGTTTGCCGAGACCGATCCGAAGAACGGGAAGCCTTTGAGAATTGGCCGCCTGACCAACATGTTTGTCCACAGTGATGCGGATGGAGAGAAGGCCGTGGATGCGGCCTGCGAGGTGTACCAGAAGGCAGGCTGTACGGTGGAGCGGTGCGAGTTTCCGGATGGGCCTTATGAAGAGGTGCAGGGGCTGATTGGCGGGATGGAGTCGGCGAATGCATTTACCGAGTTGATTGATAGCGGACGCTGCAAAGAGCTGAAGGACCCAGTCGGGCGCATCAATGGATATATCAGCAAGCAGTATTCGTCGTCCGATTATCTGCACGCGCAACAGATACGGACGATGCTGATGCGTAGGGCCGATGCGCTATTCGATCGTTACGATGTGGTGGTTGCGTTGTCGCAACCGGGTGTGGCGACACCTTTGCCTACCGCTGCTACGAGAGATAGCTCGCGCCCTGCGGCCAGCCGTACTGCTGCTTCTCGGGGGAACCGCAGCAGTCACGAGCCTGACGGAGTTTCCAGCTTGTGCGGATGGCCAGCGGTCGGCGTTCCGTGCGGGTTCAATGCGAAGAAGCTGCCCTTTGGGATGCAGATCATGGGTCGTGGGCTGGATGATGCAGGTGTGTTGCGCGCCGCGCGGCTCTACCAGCAGCATACGGATTGGCATAAGCAGCATCCGGTTGTCTAAAGGAATGGCGTAGATAAAGACATCGGTGGTTTTTACCGATGGCCGATGGTGATATCCAGATGGATGGCAGGGATTTCAGGGGGATGTCTCCCGTCAATGGGGGTCTGTTGATATTGAGGAAGACAAAATCCTGTTGCAGGACTACCCTGTTGTCATCCATGCCTCGTGATGAGGGGTGGAAATGCAACCGGAGAGAACTACCATGATGAATATGGAGCGTATGCAGGAGATGCAGCGTTGTATGGACGACTGTTGTAGCTGTATGGCGATGTGCGGCGAAACCATGATGATGTGCATGAAAGACGGCATGATGTCTGCCGAGATGATGTGCATGATGCAGGACTGCATGGATATGTGCGATATGGCGATGCGCTGCATGGCGCGCATGAGCCCGATGTGCCCCAAGATGTGCGGCATGTGCGCGGAGATGTGCATGAGCTGCGCGATGATGTGCGAAAAGATGGCGAACGGCAACGAGATGATGATGCGTTGCGCCGAAATGTGCAGGCGTTGCGCGGACTCCTGCATGATGATGTCCAAGATGTCGATGGCAGCCTAGGCCCACTCGGGGAAACTGGACTGGCCATTCCGGCTCTCCTGCGGGCAGCAATCGCAGTCGATTAGCAGGATAACTCCCGTCTCCCATTTTGAGACGGGGCGGGTGTCGGCCCGCCCCATCCTCGCGAATCGGCTCTGCCTTTATAAGCCAACAGTTACCGATCGCCTTGCTGTCGCGCATGGCACGACATTTCGAAGAATTCGTTATCCTGCCCGCATGGTCAGCACTTTGCCGGTCCGGTTTACGGCGGTGCGCTGTGCGTTATAGGCGCGCTTGTCCGCTCGGACCGCGGGGCGGGCAACGCCTCCGCGGATAAGCTGGAACTCCCGCATGACTTCACTTCCGCAGCGTTCGCAATGCGACCCCACGGTGGCGTCGATCCTGCTGCTGAGGCATATTCCGCAATACAGCTCTCCAGTTGCCGGGGAGAGCCAGGCGCTTCGTTGAACTCCCGTTGAAGCTTTTCTCATTACAAAGTACGTCTGATCCTTCACCTGATACCTCTTCCATAACGACAAATGGCCCACGAGGGTAAGCTCGTGGGCCATTCAACTGATCTAAAAGAATTTTGAGGGTTGGCTAGAAAATATGCCGCTCGCTCACGCAGTCGTATGCCCACAATGTGTTGAAGCAACACATGCGACAAAGAGCGGCGGTGAAGCGAACCTTCATGAGTTAATCATACCATTCTGAGGCGAGATTGCCGCGTCGTATCTGTAAGTTACTGGAAATGCTATGCCTTATCGGCTAGCGTGGCTGGAGTTGCGGCTGTTGAGAATGCGTCCGCGTGGCTGCGGCGTAAGGTACTCTTCTCTGGGGTCGTAGCAGGGTTTTACGGTGCAAACCTTCTCGTTCGTCTTCGTTGTGCCGAGATAATTATGTGTAAAGTCCGCATCGCCGGGAACCAGATAAAAGATTGCTTCCTGTGAGTGGGTATGTTCGTCCGTCGTCGGTATCACTTTTGCAGGGGCCGCATGGTTCCAGCGCACTAAGTAGTCCTTGGCGTTGATGGCGCGATACATGGAGATATCTTCGAATCTTAGATCTGCTCCCGAGGCATCTTCCTGCTCCCGCATATCTCCGTGGTCCTTCTCTGCGTGATCCTTAGCCGGGTCTGCACTGGCGACAATGACTACCTTCAGGGTGGGATTCTTCTTCAAAGAGAGCGTCACCTCATTCAAGCAGGAAAGAGCGCCGTCTTCTATGCGAGCCGGACGCTTTTCATCTTTATCGAAGGCGATCGAGCAAATCTTTGTCACTCCCGCAGGAAGCGGAGTTACAGCACCTGCCTGGGATACAAAGGTGAGTCCGGTAGTAAGACTTAGAAAAAATAAAGCTAATGCCAATCGTTGCTTATGAATCATTTCTTCATTTCCTATCCGCAATTTTTCTGTAGTTATAAGTTCCTTCGTTATTGGCATCCGGAGATCAAAGAGAGAGCGCCGATGCGATTTCTCTAGATGTAGCCGATCGCTCGTCCTGCGAGTGCAACCCCTGTCCAGATCGTCAGCGAGATTCCAGCCGCTATCCTTCTCCACCATGTTGTATCGAACTCAGTTTTTGCAGCGATCTTATGAATTAAAAACTGAGCGGCTACGCCTAATACAAACAATGCCATCTTTGCCCGGAACGCTTCGTTGTAGTAGTAGCGCATAGGGCCGGAGATGACCATCAAGACTCCAGTAATCGCCATCACAACCAGGCTTCCGAAGAGTTGCGGAGAAAGCTCGCGAACGACTCTGCTGGTGGGTTCGGAGTTGAGGCCGATGCGAAAAAAACGAAGGTCCACCAGTAGAACAGCTCCTCCGAATATTGCCAGAGCAAGCAGGTGAACTACCTCAATTGCGGCAAACGCCCACGTCGATTGACGTAGAACAACGCCAAGCGAGCTATGTCCAATCCATTGGAATAAATCAAGCATCGACATGCTGAATTACCTTTGTAGAAATTTTTCGTGTCTAGTTGTGGGAGTATGCGATGATTCGTCCGGCAACAATAATTCCACCCCATAGACAGAGCGAAAAGACCGCAGCAAGCCTGGCGCGTACTGGCGTGATCTTTGCGAGATCCCATGTATGCACCTCGCGGAAGGTTGTTGTATGAAATATCAGTGGATTCAAGCCAACCAAAAAAAGCAGGATAAGCTTGATGCGAAAAGCGGGATTTCCGTAGTTATCTTTTGCCTCGGAGATAAATAGCAGGACTCCACTGATAAACATCACGACAAAACCTCCCCACGTCCAGGGAATGATCTGTCGATAGAGCTTGGAGACGGAGACATGCCTCAGTGTCAGGCCCAGCAAACGTAAGTCAATCACCGAAATTGTGCCGACCAGGAGTGTGATTCCCAGAGTGTGGATCGTTTCAATAATCGGGAATGCATAATCCGACTCTCGAATCGCGGTTCCAAATGGAGTGCTATAGAGCCAGGTGCAAAAATGAAGTAGAGGTGACACCTTCTTGTTATCCTTCCCGCATTTGGTTATTTAGCCTTAAGTGCATCGATACCGGCCTGCGCAAAGCGCTCGTCTTCCGATGAAGCTGATCCACCTACGCCGATTCCTCCGATTACTTTGCCATCCTTGATGATCGGAAGTCCGCCCTGATTGACTGTGATCTCATGCCCGCCTCGTGCGGGAAGGGTGACGAGGGTTTGCACAGGTTTTCCTGCTACTGCCGCATCTCGAACCTGCTTGGTCGGGAGTCCGAAGAGCATGGCCGCCCGTGCCTTGCCCTCGGAACTGGCCAGGCCTTGCGAACTCGCTCCATCCAAACGAACCAGGGCGACCAGATCGCCGTTTGCATCGACCACCGAGATTCCAACCTTCGCATTCGCGCTTTTTGCGGTCTGCTCCGCTGCAGCAACCATCTTGCGCGCCGTTGCAAGGTCAATGGATTGAGGTACTGGCGCAGGTGCGCCTGCAATTTGAGCCAGCGCTATGCTGGACGAAAAAGAAACCAGAACAGGAACAATTCTCTTCAACATTTTCTTTTCTTTACCTTTTCTTTTGGATTCGTTGATAGTTTCTATCGCAAATGACTAGTTTGTTCCGTTGTCTCCCGGACCACCATCGCCTGTAGCACCAGCAAAGATCTTGCGGCCATCGGAGAAGGTCACGTTTCGAGCGCCAACCAGCTTCGAGCCGTCCTTTGCCGCAAATCCATCGGCCACAATGTTGTCACCGATCTTCAAGGAATCGTGCTTCCATCCGCGGCGTGAAAGCTGACCCGGGCTCGCACTCTCGATGCCCCAGTTGGTTACTTTTCCCTTGTTATCTTTCACATCGACAAAGACATAAATATGGGGGTTCGACCACTCAAACTTTGTGACTACACCTTTCAGTGTTACCGGCTTGTTGATGTCAAACTCTGCCGCAAACGAATGATGTGCAAACGCAGGTATCGTGAGCGTCAGAGCAAAGGCGCCTACCAGCGCAAAAAAAGCTAAGGTATTTTTCTTCATATGTTTCTCCGTGAAAATGAGTTATTTCATGCGTCAATCACATGGCGAAATTGCGATGCAAGGGCATTCGCAAACGACAAAAGGCCCGCTTCGGATAGGAAGCGGGCCTCGTAAATTACTTAGGAATAACGTTAGCTGGCTAGTAGCTGCTCACACGTATGCGCCGATTCCACATCATCGTTGATGGTCGCGCAACAACATGTAAAGCGGATATGCATGTTGGAACAATGTATAGAATAGATTCCTATTCATGTCAACCAGTAACTACAAATTCATTTTTCGAGCTTGTAGAGATTGTTCCAGTATTAGGTTGCTGGAAGTGAATAGAAAAACGAAAACGCATTTGCTTGACACAAATTTTGTTTGCTGCTAATTCTCAAAGCATGGATCTCCTCTTCATCTCGAATTGTTGTTGCTCGCACATTTCTGTGCTGAGCACGCAGGAGATCTAGCTCTCTCGCCTTCAGGGCGGCTACCCAAAAGATTGTCGATCCCCCAAGCTACTCAGCATCCGCTCGAGTGGCATTTTCTTGTTTAACGCCTGTTCCGGGCGGATTACGACTCGTATCCATTGCACATCTCAAAAGGAAAACTGTATGCAAAAACCTCGGATAATCCGACTCTTCTCGGTTACAGGATGGTTGGCGTTCGCTTCGTTATCATCGGTGACTGCGCTTCCGCAAACAACAGGTACGGCGGGACCCAGCGTCGCTCGTCATGAAAATGCGAAAGCAAATGTTGGCAAAGCCTCCGCTCTGGCTGTCGAAGTTGCCGGTCCTGTTCCTAGAACGCCGGATGGAAAACCAGATTTGTCAGGTACCTGGAGTGGAGGCGGTGGCTATATCAACAAGGATCTTCCGGGTAAAGAACTCCCCTATACAAATGCTGGAAAAGTTGCTTACCAATACAACATGACGAAGGCGCCAGATCCTCAATCCCTTTGCATTCTTGTTGGTGAGCCGCGCGCCACTCTCGATGGTTACCCGTTTGAGATATTGCAGAGCCCCAAGCGCCTCGCCTTTTTGTACGAGCGAGACTCCTCGTGGCGTCTTGTTCCTCTCGATAAAAGTACTCACGAGAAAGATCCTGATCCTACGTTTTTCGGCGACTCTGTCTCTCACTGGGAAGGCGATACTCTCGTTGTTGATGTAGTTGGAATCAAGGGAGAAAAGATCTGGACCGATAACGAAGGTCATCCGCAGAGCGATGCGCTCCACCTCGTCGAGCGATGGACAAGACTTGATGAGAAGAATCTGCAGGTTGTGCTGACGATTGACGATCCCAAGTTTTATACGAAGCCATTTACCGTAACTCGCAGGCTCAAGCTTCAGAAATATGAGCCGGCAGAGTTCGCTTGCGATGAGTTCAATATCGACCGCGAACACCTCGGCCCTGGGTTGGGGACGAAGGATGGTACGCGTGGCTATGACAAAGATAAGGTGCCTGGAGGCGTAGACTAGCGACCTTCATCGCAAAGTATTAAGCATCGCTAACACCGTAGCTCATCATAAGTAGTCTTTGTGATGAGCTATGGCTGCTTAAAGATTAATTTGTATTTTCACTTATAAATATAAAGAATAATTGGCTAAATATCTCTTGACACAGGTTGCATGATGGTTATACTTGCCACATGTCAAACTATCCCAAAGTATATTGTTGTTCGTCGATGACATTCCTTGTCTGCGGCGATATGGGATTAGTGGGTATTCTTGTCTGATTTCCAGAGATATCTGGAGATTCCGGACATAAAGATCTGCAAATTATAAGGCCCACTCGCCAGTTATTGGAGTGGGCCTTTTTACGTTTGCATACCAGCTATTTCTCTTTCTGTAACCAGTCAGAGCATCGCCGGTATCAGCGTACAGCTCTCCCATAAACCAAACCATCATTTCAACTTACTTCTCTGAAAGGAAGTTCTACGCAATGAAGAATCTACTCGCAGGTGCGCTTCTGACGCTCTCTATTCTCCCCACGGCAGTCTATGCACAGCAGGCAGAGGCAAACGGAACAGCACACCAGGCTCCAGCGTCAAAGGCAAAGAAGCTTACAAACGCTGAGTTTGACGCGCTCATCGCTCATCCGGATCGCGTTTTGTTGATCGATGTTCGTCGTCCTGACGAAGTTTCGACAAATGGAGGTTTTCCGGTGTATCTCAGCATTCAGATTGGAGATTTGAAGAACCATTTTTCTGAGATTCCGAAAAACAAACAGATCATCACTGTCTCGAACCATGCTTCTCGCGCCGCTGTAGCTGCGGATATCCTGGCCGCGGCTGGATTCAAAGTCGCTGGTGCAGTCGGAGCTCAAACCTATGAGACCGATGGCGGCAAGCTGCTCAAGATCCCCGTTCCTCCGCCCCATGCGGCGAATACTGCTGCAAAGCCGAACTAACAGGTCGATATGAACTTCTTTACGCATATTCAGAATCGTTTCTTCAGAAGGGTTGCTGTCATCTCAGCAGCAACCTTCCTTGGAGCCGCTGTTGCAAACACGCAGGAGATCGTTACGCATCGAGATCTATCACTCGATGCTGCTCTTACTGTTGCACAGGGGGCATTGGCCAAGTGTCATGCGGATGGATACAACGTGAGCCTGACGATCCTCGATAGCAGCGGCCTTGTGAAGATACAGATACGTGGAGACGGAACTGGTCCCCACACGTTGGAGCACAGCCGGCGCAAAGCCTACACGGCATTCACGTTCAAGCGAACATCCGCCGAGACGGCGAAGGCTTGGGCCGTGTCAACAACTCCTCCTCCTGTCATCGAAGGAACTGTCGGCGCTGCCGGGGGAGTGCCTATCAGGATTGGAGCCGAAGTTATTGGAGCAATCGGTGTCAGCGGCGCTCCTGGAGGTGAAAAAGATGAAGCATGTGCAGTGGCAGGCATCTCTAAAGTCTCCAGTTTTTTGAAGTAAGTACGAAGCCACAAGCAGCAGGAACCGCAAACTCCATGGGGATGTGGAAATCCCTCATCAGGATATCTGCGCTTCAGGGCTGCTTGTGAGTACCGCGTTCCGCGGGCGCACTGTTTTGTCGGAAACATGTGCATAACTTTGTGTCTTGAAAGGAACAGGTCATGATTAAGAAGTTATTTGTTGCATTTATTTTTCTGGTGGCCGCAAAAATTACATTCTCTCAGGTTGCTACTGGAGCAATTATTACTGGCACTGTTACAGACTCCTCCCAGGCAGTGATTCAGGGAGCTGTTGTAACGGTGACTCAGACGGCTACTGGAGTAACGGCCAAGACGACGACCAACAATAGCGGTATCTACCGAACTCCGCCTTTGGGGATCGGCGAATATACCGTCTCGGTTGAAAGTCCGAAGTTCAAAACTGTTGTGGAATCCGGAGTTCGTCTGGATATTGGCGCCATCGTGGAGGTCAATGTGGCGCTCCAGACTGGAGAGGCGTCGGAGTCCGTTCAGGTGACCGCGACGGCAGAGAGTCTTCTGCAAAAATCGGATTCGACCGTTGGTACGGTTATTACGAACCGTCAGATAGAAGAGCTGCCTCTGAATGGAGGCAACTCCGGCCGCGACTACCTCCAACTGGCCAGTTTGTCGGCGGGCACGAGCACTGCTTCTCAGGGAGTAGTTATCGGAGGCCAAGCTGGTACCCAGGTAGCATTTCTACTCGATGGCGTCGACAACAATAATCAGCAGATCTCTACCGGACATAGCGGACAAAAAGAGATCATCAAGCCCTCCGTCGATGCCGTGAACGAGTTCAAGATTGTGACGAACAGCTACTCCTCCGAATATGGGCGGTCCTCTTCCGGAGTTGTCAGCGTTGAGATCAAATCCGGTACGAATGCAATTCATGGAAGCGCTTACGAATTTATTCGTAATGATGCCGTTGATGCGCGAAACTACTTTGCGACGCAGAACCTTCCGTTCAAATACAACGACTTCGGTGGAACCATCGGGGCTCCTATTCGCAAGGATCGCTTTTTTATCTTCGGTGATCTTGAATTCTTCCGCTTGCGTTCTCAGACCCCAACATACAGTCTTGTTCCTACCAGCGATCAAAGAGGCGGGCAGTTTTCCAGTGTGATTTATAACCCATACACTTACGATCCTGCTACGAAATCGAGAAAAACCTATGACAACAACAAAATCACAACTCCTTTAGATCCGATTGCTCTTAACATTCTGAAATACATTCCTCAACCGAACTTCACTCCTACCGCCACGGTGCCTAACAGCAACTATCTCTATAATTCGCCCTCCAATGCGAATAACTATCGTTACGACATACGTGGCGACCAAGTGATTAGCGCCACGCAAACCCTCTTCGAGAGATACAGCTCGCAGCAGACACGCGATGGAGTGGCCTCCAGTCTGGCTCCCATCAATGGCCAATACGTCGGAGGCTCAGGCGCACAGAATACATACAGCCAGGGCTTTGTCGTTGGTTACAACAACGCTCTTTCGACAAGGTTTCTGCTTGCTGTTCGAGCCAGTTGGAACAATCTCTCCTGGTTCAATTTTTTCCCGAAGCAGGATCTGACCTCTGTCGGTATTCCGGGAGTTGAGACGATCTATCCCGGTTTCTCTCAGATTGCGATCTCGAACTTTGCAACTCTCGGAGTTTCGAACGTTCCGAACAGCGACGACAGCCAAAACCGAGAACTCTCCGGCAGTCTCACCTGGAATCGTGGTCAACACACTATCAAGTTTGGAATCCAGGAGTTCTGGCTACAGACGAACTTTAACAGTTCACAGAAATCGAGCGGCATCTTCACCTTCAATGGTGAATACACCTCGAAGTCCGGATCATCCGGGTCAACCGACCAGGCATTTGCAGACTTTCTCTTAGGAACGGCCTCAAAGGAGCAGCTATCGAGCACCGCGCTGCTAAACTTCCGGACGCCCTATACGCATCTCTTCGTTCAGGACGATTGGAAGGTAAGTCGCAGCTTAACTCTCAATCTAGGGTTGCGCTACGAACTGAGCCCGCCTGCGGTCGATAAGTTCAACGGAATTGCCAACTACGACATGGATACTCATCCCGATGCGCCTGAGTTGATCCGCGCCGGTCAATACGGCAACGGCATCGCTCAACGCGCTCTTCAGGATGTCAGCTATACGGGCCTCGCTCCTCGAATCGGGTTTGCCTTTAGTCCTGCCAATAGCAAGACTGTTATTCGTGGCGGTTACGGCATCTTCTACTCCAACTTCATTACGCTTGGGGGAATGTCTTCCCTGGAGCTTAATCCTCCTGCCAGTCTCCCACGTGTGACGATCTCCCCCAATGCAACCAATCCTACGGCTCTGCTGGCGACCGGATTTCCTGATGGAACTTTGTCCTTCACGAATGGCAAGAATGCCGAACTGGCTTCTTACGATCGTCATGCGCGCATTCCCACCGATCAGCAGTGGAACATCAACATTCAACGCGAACTACCTCAGGGAATACTCATCGAAGTTGGATATTACGGTAATAAATTCGATCATGCATGGTGGAGCCTGGATGGAAACCCTGCGCCTCCAACGCCTACATCGTTGCTGCCTGCCGGAGGCATTAACGCTAACCGCAGGTTTCAAAAAACTGCAATTCCCATTGCTGGCAATCCAACCATCACGCTGGCCGATGTCATCCGCATCCAGAAAGAGGGCTGGAGTCAGTACAACAGCTTTCAGGCGAAGGCCGAGAAGCGTTATGCGCGCGGGCTCACCTTCATTACTTCTTATGCTTACTCCAAGACTATCGGTGTCGGAGACACGAACGGCATTCAGGATCAGAACAATATCTCCGCCGAGCGAGCAGTCTCCGGAACCGACCAGCGGCATCGCTTTGTAGGCAGTGTCGTCTACGAACTTCCCTTTGGCCGTGGCAATCGATTTGGTGGTAACTGGAATCGCTGGCTCGATGGCTTTCTCGGGGGATGGAACATCAGCCCCATTCTTACCCTGGCCTCGGGTACGCCTCTCAACCTGACGGAGGCGGCGAACCCATCGAATACTGGTGGCGCGGCCGATCGCCCAAACGTCACTGGAAGTTGGCAGCAATCTCATCAAACCGTGGCCCAGTGGTTCAAGACAAGCGCATTCTCTGTTCAACCCTCTGGCACCTACGGCAACGCGGGCAGAAACATCATCCTCTCGCCTGGAACCATCAACCTCGATGTGGGAATCCACAAGACCATCAAATTCAACGAGAGGCTTCGAGCGCAGATTCGACTTGAATCCTTCAACGTCACCAATACACCGCACTTCGGAAATCCGGGGCTGGACATAGGATCTTCCAAATCCTTCGGCGTAATATCAAGCGCCGGAAATCCAAGGCAAAATCAGCTCGGAGTCAAACTATTATTCTAGGTTCTCTCCGAAATGAAGTATTCGCTAGACGAAGTTATTTGCTTCCTTGATAACGAAGCTTCTGCGGGGATGAGATTGCAATCTCATCCCCGCAGAAGAGTATTTCTTCATCTTAGTCAGGTGGCTCCCTAAGGTCTTCGTCAGGTTAGAATAGGGGACGACATCAGAGACCTTTTGATAACAGGCGGCAGTTGAACAACGCAATGGAAAGACTAGCGGCTCCACGGAACCTGACGACTCTCGCTTATGAGAGCATCAAACGATATATTCTGGCGGGTAAGCCGGACCAAAACGTCCGGCTTACAGAAGAGGCGTTGTCGCAGCAGCTTGGAATCAGCAAGTCTCCAATCCGGGAGGCGCTGAACGCGCTGCAGAACGAGGGTCTGATACGGATTGAGCCGCGGCGAGGTGCGTACTTGCGGCAGTTCTCCGCAAAAGAGGTTGAGGACTTATACAACCTGCGCGAAGTGTTGGAGGCCTATGCCGTCTCGATTGTGAAGATTACGCCAGAGCTCGTGCGTGAATTGCAGGCGAGCATTAAACGCACGGCTAAGTTTTTGAAATCGGATGACAGGAACGGCCATATTGAAGAAGACATTCGCTTTCATGGGACGATTGCGAAGGCTACAGAGAATCAGGAGCTTTGTAGAGTTCTTGAAAATATCCAGAACCAGATATGGCTGTTTCGGTGTCGAAGCTATGATCTTTCTTCGAGCAGTGCGCCGAAAGCACATGCGGCGATCGCCAAGGCATTGGAAGATAAGAACCGCAAACAGGCACAGGCCGCGATGCGTGAGCACATTGGGCATGTGCGGGAGCGACTGGTGGAATCTCTAGAGAGTGCTCCTTCTGAATAAAGAGTTGCGCTGAAGCCAGGTGAAGAATGATCCGCCTGAAATAATCTTTATAAAAGTTGTTGACACTCCTCTGGTATCTGATATATTTCAGCAATGCATTGGAATTGGTCTATGTCGGGCTTCTCAACCCCCACGGCGATTTGCGTGTGTACCATTCCGTGTCGATGTTGCTAAACGCAACACTCCAGTAAATTCCCCCTTATTTATGCGTCTTGCTTAGGAGCCTTTGTGCCAGTCCTTTGACTGAGCCGAGATCTCCTATTCAATCGGCCTCTTTGTCTATCTCTGCCCGGTCCTGTTGCCGCGTGATAGTGCATCGATGCGACGCACTCGTGTAACTGCGTGCAGATAGTGCACCTAACTGCGTTAAGTCCAGCGCGACAGGACTCCTATGATCTCCTACAAGTTCCGCAAGCTTTTATTTGCATTGTTGCTTTTCTCTTTGCCAATACGCTACCTGACAGGTCAGACGCTTACCAGTGCAACCGTGGTGGGAACTGTAACCGATAGCAGTGGGGCGATTGTGTCTGGCGCTTCGGTACGCATACGGCAGCCGGAGACGGATGCTGTCAGTACAACGACTACGGGCTCTGACGGCCAGTTTCGCTTTCCATTTCTCAAGCCGGGCCAGTATGAGATTACAGCCGAAGCAACAGGACTTACGACGACTACATCGCGCTTTCAATTACAGGTAGGACGCGAGCAGGCCATCAACCTGACGCTGGGTGTAAAGTCCGTGCAGCAGACGGTAGAGGTAAACACATCGATCGGCCTGTTGCAGACTGAAAATGGAAACTCTGTTACTTCCTACGGTCAGCAATATATCGAGAACACCCCGGTGAACGGCGGCGATATCACCAACATTGCGTTTACAACGCCGGGTGTGCGCATCAATGTCGGCGGTGGAAACGCAAACTTCAACGTGAATGGCCTGCCTTTCAACTCGGTGCTGTTTACGATGAACGGCGCGGATATTGTAGAGCCCTATAACAACAACAATAAGTCGGGCTCCAGCAACAATACGCTGGGCGCGAACGACATTGCCGAAGCGTCGGTCATCACTAACGCTTACAGCGCGCAGTATGGACGCGAGGCTGGTGCGCAGGTGAACTACATCAGTAAGTCCGGTACGAACAAGTTTCATGGCAACCTGGTGGAGAACTACAACGGAAGCTTCCTCAATGCCAACGATTACTTCAATAATGCAAATGGAACGCCGCGGGCGCGCGCTGTAGCGAATCAATATGCCGCATCAATCGGCGGACCCATTCTCAAGAACAAGGTCGCATTCTTTTTGAACACGGAAGGTTTGGACTACGCGCTGCCCTCCGCGGGTGTTGTCTCGCTTCCTTCTGCAGCTTTGCAGACATACGTGTTGGCGCATGTTCCTGCTTCGGCGTTGCCGTATTATCAGGCGATCTTCAATCTTTATAACTCGTCGCCCGGAGTAAGCCGTGCTGTACCGGTAGTGAATGGAACAAGCGGCTCGTTTGTGGATACGACAGGGAACCAGGGCTGCGGTAAGAATGGATTCTCCGGCACATACGTCTCCGGCAACAGCGGACAACAGTTCGGCGGAGCAAATGGAGTTTCCTGCGCCGTTGCGTTTGGAACGACGGCCTCCAGTGTGAACACGGAATACACTGTGGTCGGGCGCGTTGACTGGAACATCAATGCCCAGCAGAAGCTTTACTTCCGCATCAGCCGCGATTCGGGCGTGCAGGCAAGCAGCACGAATCCGGTGAACTCGCTCTTTAGCGGAAGAAGCCCGCAGCCGTGGGTCATTCCGCAGTTGAACTACACGTATGTCATCACTCCGCGGCTGGTAAACAACTTTATTCTGAATGGCAACTACTACTCGGTAGTGGGCGGAGCAGATACGCAGGGGCAGTTGAAGTTGATTCCGCTGGCTATCGGTATCTCCGATGGTGGAGCGAGCGGCGGCGGCTTTCCTACTCTAAGCCCCTCGCTGAATACTGGCCGAATCGGTCAGCAGCTTGGAATCATCGACGACCTCTCGTGGGAGCTTGGACGGCACACAATTCAGGTTGGAGTCAACAATCGAGAGAATCGCATCAGCAGTACGGCGAATCTAAGCGGTTCGCTCCCGAGCTACTCATTTGGGAGCCTTGCAGATTATGCCACCGGAACAGTTACAGACAGTAAGAACTTCAACAGCTTTACCCAGGCATTTCCCTTGCAGCCGAGTGTGCATATCCGCGTTGACTCGCTTGGATTTTACGGACAGGATGAGTGGAAGATTCGGAAGAATCTGAATCTGACCTTCGGTGCTCGATTTGAGTATCAGGGGAATCCCTGGTGCAAAGAAAACTGCTATTCACGAGCGAATACGGTGTTCCTTGGGAATGGATATCAGGCGGGATCGGCAGTGGCCTATAACGCGACGCTGCAAAGCGGGTTCAACAAGAACTTCAAGCAACTGGAAGGTATCGTCACCGAGCCGCGCTTTGGGTTTGCCTACTCTCCGTTTGGCGAAGGTAAGACGGTGGTCCGTGGTGGCATTGGACTCTTCGCCAATACCTTTACGGCCAGCATTACTTCGAGCATCTATGGCAACTCGCCGAACAAATTTACTCCCAAAGTGACGACTGGCGTTGTCGGGCTTGCGCCGACGCCGGGAACCTCGCAGGCAACTGCAATCGCTTCCAATACGGCCTTTCAAAAAGGCTTTGCCGGTGGCGATACACTTACTCAATTGCAGGCGGCGGTCGGCCCGGGAGTAACATTTTCGACGCCAACGCTCTACGTGAATCCAGACAAGTTCCACACCAACAAGGTGCTGGAGTGGAGCCTGGAGGTGGAGCAACCGCTAACCCCCAGGGATGTGTTCACGCTGTCGTATGCGGGCAATCATAGCTACAACTATGCCCTCTCTACGGCAGCAGCGAATGCGGCTTCGAGCAAAGGCTTTGGAGGATTGCCGGCCTCTATTCCCGATCCACGCTTCGCGAATGTGACCCAGGTCTATGACACGGGTTATGGAAACTATCATGGGCTTACTGTTGCGGAGCGTCACGCGTTTGCTCATGGATTTCAAGGAAGCGCGAGTTACACATGGAGTAAGTCCCTGGCGCTGACGACCATCTATAACCCGGCGATCTATTCGCTTGCACCATCGGCAGCCAGAGGGAAGCAGAGCGATGGCTATGCTCCAACGGCCTTCGATACACGCCATAATTTTTCGGCCGACTTTCTCTACACGAGTCCTAAATTGGCAAAGGCGCTCTATAACTATGTCCTGGGCGAATGGAAGTTTGGCGGAAAGATCTACCTTTATAGCGGGCGGCCGTTCAGTGTAACGAACGGCGGAATCAACGGCGCCACCGCCGGCTTGTCGAGTACCTTTAGCGGTTCCATTCTTGCGGATGTTGTTAACCCGAACGTTCTGGGCAGGCATTGCTCGAATGCGTCCGTCAATCTGCGCGGACATACGCCGTGCCTTTCCGTGTCCGACTTTGCCACGGCTGCGACACAGACCGATTGGGGCAACACGAAGCCGAATAGCTTCCGTGGGCCTGGATATTTTTCGATCGCGGCCCAGTTGAGCCGATCGATCCGGGTAACCGAGGGCACGCACTTCGAGATCGGAGCCGCTGCATATAACCTGTTCAACCATCCAAACTTCGGCTTGCCTTCTTCGGACGTGAACAGCGGCAACTTCGGACTCATTACTTCTACACAAGCGTCTCCGACGAGCATTTATGGCACAGGCCAGGGCTCGGCGGTATCGGGAAGAGTTCTGGTCCCGTTCGGCAAGTTCGTCTTCTAGCCCTCTCTGGCCGCTTGTTACGGAACAGGCGGCCAGACTCTTTTACGGAGGATTTACCATGCGAAAGTATCTGGTCTTACCCGTATTCTTTTTGGCGACGCAGCTTATCGCTCAGACGGATCGCTTGACGCTTAACGACCTGCTGGAGGCAGGTGGCGGAGGGCGTGGACGAGTCGCCGCAGTGCAGACGACTCCCGATGGAAAGTTCACAATTACGCAGGAAGGCGGACAGATTGCTCTGAAACCGACGGACGGCGGTGCGGAGAAGGTATTGACTTCCTCGCCGGAGCCGAAGTTGGAGCCGCAGTTATCCCCAGATGGCAAGCACATCGCATACCTGAGTCAGGGACATGTGTGGGTGGTATCCGTCGCTGGCGGCGAGCCTCTCCAGTTGACGAATCATCCGAAGGGCGCGGGCGATCCGCGTGGCGCAACCGACCAACATCCTCAATGGAATCCGAATGGCAAGTGGATTCTGTATAGCACGGGGACGAAGGGATTTAACGAGCTCTATGTCGTCAGTGAAGATGGGAAGGTAGATCACTGGCTGGCTGCAACGGAGATCTACCACGGCAAAGATGTGATCGCCAATGTTGCTGCCGATCATGGCGATGCTGTAGCATCGGACCGCTTCGATGCGAGACCATCCTGGTCTCCTGATGGGACACGCATCGCCTACACGGAGCGTTCGCGCGAGTTCTTCTCCGGCAAGCTGAAGGTGCTTCCATTCAACCAAAGCACTGGCGAGGCAAGTGGAGCGGCGCTCGATCTTTATGTTGCCAAGAATGATCCTGGTGGCGCGTGGGCCGTCAATACAGATGTATGGTCGCCCGACGGTAACACGCTTGCCGTGGTGCTGCAGGAGACCAACTGGGACAAGATATGGCTGATTCCAGCGAAGGGCGGCAAGGCAAAAGAGCTGACCTTCGGCACAGGTGAAGATGAGGAACCCGTGTACTCACCTGATGGACGGTGGATCGCCTTTGAGTCGAATCGCGGCGTTGCCGAGGAAAGACATATCTGGGTAGTTCCGGCTGCGGGTGGTGAGCCTCACCGGTTGACGAACTTCACTGGCCACGAGCTGGGACTGCGGTGGTCAGCAGACAGCAAGAGCATCCAGTTCACACACAGTACGGTTTTGGGTGCGTCTGGAGCTTATGTAGCGAGCATCGACGGAAAGGCCGAGCCTCGTCTCATCGGGCAGATTCGTCCTTCACGGTTTGAGAAGCTGGGCATCGTGCCGGAGGTTATCCACTACAAGAGCAAGGACGGCCTGACAATCGCCGCAATTCTCTACAAACCCGTCAACTATCAGGCAGGCAAGCGTTACCCCACAGTGGTCCTCGCGCATGGTGGGCCTGAGGGGCAGACGGCCCTGAACGCCTCTGCCGCAGCGCTCTTTCTTGCAGGCCAGGGATATGTTGTTATTGATCCGAACTTCCGCGGAAGCACCGGTTATGGTGAGCGTTTTCGCAATGCCAATGTTGAGGATTCGGGTGGCGGCGAGATTGATGATGTCGTAGCGGGCGTGAAGTATCTGGTCGATACCGGCCTGACCGATCCGAAGCATGTTGGAATCTCAGGCGGTAGTCACGGTGGCACCGTCGTCGCAAATGCGGTGACGAAGTATCCTGACACGTTCGCCGTGGGCATCGAGAAATTCGGTGTTGTCGATCGCGCTATCTTCCTGCGCTACACCAATCGCAACTCCGCGATTCGCTGGGAGACGAAGATGGGTGGACCGCCGGAGCTGAAGCCTGCGGTCTATCGCAAGGCGAATGTGCTTCCCGATGTGGCCCAGATCAAGGCGCCTCTGCTGATTCTGCATGGTGAAGAAGACCCGCAGGTTCCTCCGCAGGAGTCGGTGGAGTTCGCCGCGGCGCTGAAGAAGGCCGGCAAGGTCTTCACCTATATCACGTACCCTGGCGAAGGGCATGGCTTTCAGCAACGAGCCCATCGTCAGGATGCAAATGAACGTGAGATAGCATTCTTGAATAAGTATCTGAAGCCTGCTTCAACCCCACAGTAAAAACGCCATACGGCGGCCCATCGAACGATGGGTCGCCCTTAATTCAGGAGTGCTCTGATGATGCAGCGCCGTACCTTTCATAGCTTCGCGATTGCCTTGTTCGCATTCGTGTCTGTGTCGTTGCCTATTGTGTTTGCGCAGCAGCAGTCAACGAACAGCGCTTACGATCCCGGAATTCGTCCGGTTACCCCTGCCTCTCTTCAGGCCGAAAAGCAGGCCGAACAAGCCTGGTTCGCGCATCTGCAGGTGCTTGCCGGTGATGAATTGAACGGCCGCCGCACCGGGACGCCGGATTTTATCCACGCGGTAGAGTACGTTGAATCGCAGTTCAAAGCGATTGGCCTGAAGCCAGCCGGAGTGAACGGCTACCGGCAACCGGTAGGATTTCGCACCGCCAGCGTCGAGGCGGAGCGCTCCAGTGTTGAACTGTTCTACGCAGATGGCAAGACGCAGAAGTTGAATATCGGCAGCGAAGTTACGATCAGCCCAGGTGTAGAGGGAGCTGTCTCCGTCTCAGCGCCAGCGGTCTTCGTGGGATATGGGTTGTCCGTTCCCAGCCTCGGCCTGAACGATCTGTCTGGAGTGGGTCTCCATGGAAAGGTCGCGGTGATCTTCGGTGGATCGCCGCAAGCGGTACACGGACCACTGAAGGCTTACTTCAGAAGTCCGGCTGCGCGATGGAAGGCGCTGAAGGCTGCCGGTGCTGTCGGACTGGTCACAATCTCTGAGCCGCGCCAGCCTGCAAATGGTGCAAGCCGTGCAGGCGGTGGCGCGCGTGCTGGCCAATCGGGAGAGAATGTTCCTTCTGCAGCAGCGGCTGGAGCACAGCAAGCCGGTGCGGCACGCGGAGTAGGAGGCGCACGTCCAGCCGGTCTTCAGCTTGCCGACCCCGAACTTAATCCGTTGCAGGGAGCGCAGTTGAATGCCACGGTACCAGTTGCATCTGCAGGCGCATGGTTTACTGGGGTGCCGCACTCTCTCGATGAACTGGCGGCGCTGGCAAAGAATGGCGATGCACTGCCGGTATTTCCTCTGGCATTGACGGTTCACGCATCCACAACAACAAAGGTCCTCTCCATCGTGGATGCGCCTAACGTGGTTGCGCTGCTGGAGGGTAGTGATCCTAAGCTAAAAAAAGAGTATCTCGTTCTGAGCGCACATTTGGATCATCTAGGCTCAGGCCGGGCCATTGACGGCGATGCGATCTATAACGGAGCTATGGATAATGCGAGTGGTATCGCATCTCTCATCGAGACCGCGAAGGCCCTCGCTGCGGGACCGCGCCCGAAACGCTCCATTATCTTCCTTGCTCTCACAGGGGAAGAGGAAGGCGAACTCGGCTCGCAGTTCTATGCGCGCTATCCCACAGTTCCGCGCTCCCAGATCATTGCAGACCTCAACATGGACATGTACCTTCCCCTCTTTCCGTTGCGTTTTCTTGAGGTCCAGGGACTAGGCGAGTCAACGTTGGGCAACGATGCGCGTGCAGCGGCACAGTTGAACGACATCGAGGTGCAGTTCGACAAGCAGCCGGACGAGAACCGATTCATCCGCTCCGACCAGGCAAGCTTCGTCAAATACGGCATCCCTGCCCTGGCATTTAAATTCGGCTGGCTTCCCGATAGCCCTGAGGAGAAGACCTTCAACGACTGGATCAAGAACCGCTACCATAAGCCCAGCGACGACCTGAATCAACCCATCGACCGCGGAGGCGCAGTCCACTTCGATCACGTCCTGCTCACACTGGCCCTGAGAGTGGCAAACGCTCCATCGCGGCCTTCGTGGTATCCGGAAAGCTTCTTCAGCACGGTGCCAAGAACCTGATCGGTGCGGAGGAGATGAGTTGATGGCGGAACATTTCGGCATGAAGTGTTCCGCCAAAGCTGAATACTTGTTTAGCAGTTGAGGTCAGCTTTTTTGAGTGCGTCCTTCAGCCCCTGCATACTGGTGCGTGTGCATTCTTCAGGTGTGCCGCCGCCACGCCAATGTGTTTCGAGGCTCACTGCGTAGCGATAGCCATCGCGCTGCATGGCACGGAACTGCCCTACCCAATCGATCTCACCTTGTCCGACTGCCTGCCAACCGGATTTTCCATCAGGGCCACGCTTCACATCTTTGCAATGGCAATGTCCAATGCGTTCTTTGGGGAGCAGGCTATAGCCATTGGGATACGGAACATTGCCGGCGATGGCTCCAGCGTTGCCGGGATCCCAGTTCAGCATGAAGTTTTTATTGGGGATTGCTTCGAGCAGTGCTGCTGCTTCGTCGCCTGTCGCTGTGTTGCAGGACATCTCGTTTTCGAGCAGAAGAATAATGTTGTCTTTGGCGCAACGCTCTGCGGCCTTGCGTAGCTTCTCATTCATGGCCGCACGGTATGGCTTCTGATCCTTCAAACGCCAGAAGTCGAAACAGCGTATGCGATCGGTATTGAAGGCCTTGGTCAATTCAATGCAACGCTCCAGCAGCTCGTCCTGTTGTTTGAAGGTGACGTCGGCGTTGAACTGGTCGCGATGACGTGACTCGGTGGGAGCGTCAGGCCAACTGACCTTGAAAAGCGGACTTGCGATATCGGTGACGCGCAGTTGGTACTTCTGCAGAAGTCTGCGAGCTTCTGCGATCTCCTTTTCATCGAGGCTGATGATGTTCTTGTTCCACATCTCACGCAGCTCTATCCATTGCAGACCAAAGTCCTTGGATGCAATCTGGCAGGCGCGTTCGAAGTCCTGGGTAATCTCATCGTTGATTACGGCCAGGTGAAAAGAGCAGCTTGTGGATTTTGCCTGCGCCAGGACCTGAGATGGAAGTGTTGCGCTTAGACCCGCTGCTGTCAGGCCCTTCAGAAAATCACGACGTGATGCGGACATCGACTCCTCCTGCTTGATACCAGTTGAAAAATCGCCTTATCGAAAACTGAAAGCAATGCTCAGATGCGAACTTCCCAGCCCTTCTCGTATTCGCGTCCCCAAAGTTTCATCGCGTCGGGGTCGCTTTTGATATGGGCAGTCTTTGGATCGAGCTTCAAATCGCGATTGACGATCCATGAGATGTTCGAGAGCAGAAGCATTGTCACCGAGATGTTCGCTACCTGAATCGGCGAGTTCAGCTTCTCGCCTGTGCGAATTGCATTGATCCAGTTTGTGAAGTGCCCATTCGTCATGGAGTCCTGACTAATCAGATCGCTGGTGGGACTCGCATGGCCCGATGAGAACTCGTCCGTCTTTCTTCCACGCCAGTCATACACTTCGTATCCCGCACGATCAATGATTACCGTTCCCTTGGTTCCGTGAATGGCCGATCCACGGTCACGGCCATAGACCCTCATTCCCTGACAGCTTCTTCCTTCCCAGGAGATCGTTTTATTGGGGTACCGGAAGTTCGTGATGAGGGTGTCGTAGAACTCCCAGTCATCTTTGTCCTGATAACGACCGCCGGTTGCTGTAACTGTATCCGGATAATCTGCTTGAAGCGCCCAGCGACAGATATCGAGCTCATGGGTTCCGTTATTGAGAGATTCTCCTGTTCCATATCGACGCAGCCAGTGCCAGTTATATGGATGGATGTTGTCCTTGTACTCGCTTCGAGGTGCAGGGCCCTGCCAGAGATTCCAGTCCAGTGTCGCAGGAACAGGTACTACCTTGCCGATGCCCATGGGAGGGCGTCGATTTACATACCAGCTCTTTGCCAGATAGGTCTCTCCGATCAGACCATCGTGAATCTGCTGAATGATTTTGATGGTTGCAGGCCATGAACGCTGCTGATCACCAACCTGGACCAACTTTCCATATTTCTGTTGCGCAAGGACTAGAAGCTCGCCTTCACGTGGATTGTGGCTGGAGGGCTTTTCAACGTAGACGTGTTTGCCAGCCTTCAGGCCTAGAATTGCCATGGGCGTATGCCAATGATCCGGCATCGCAATCGTAATAGCGTCGACATCTTTCGCGTCAAGAATCTCATGAAAATTACCTGTCGCAGCGGGGGCATAGCCGAGACTCTTTTCGGCGTCGCTTGAGAACTTTTTCAAGATATTAGAATCGACATCGCAGATATGCGAGACTCTGGCTGTAGATCCTATTGCCTGCAAGGCGGCAAGATGCGCGTGGCCGCGTCCATTCAATCCCAGAATCGCAAAGTTAAGCCGATCATTGGAACCCATAATTTGCGCATAACTTTTAGCAGTCGATCCGATGGCTACGCTTGCTGCACCAACGGCAAGACCACCCAGGACGGTTCGTCGAGAGATCACGGTTACTCCATTTTTTGAAAAGGCAAGTTAGATGAATGACAGAGGTTATCCGGTTCAGGGCCTGTCTGTTATTCCTAATAGTTCACATACACTGGGTTGCCTACCAGCATTGGATTCGATGAGGCATCACGCACAATAAACCGAATCCAATGTCTTCCACCATCGCTGGTCCAGTGAGTTTCGAGAGTCTGATCGTCGTTTTCTACCTGCAGCATGGACTCTGCCGGTTTTCCATCGATGATCGTCTGCACTTGTCCACGGGAGCATCCTGCGACATGCACTTGTAGCCGAACGTCGTCATTGCGCTTCGCTTCCAGCAGGTCGCCCATGTGTGCCGTGCCGTGTGATGTACTGGCATCGACATCCAGCGACTTCGCCTTGGATGCCGTGAGATCGATAAACACGTGTCCCGCACGAATGCCGTCGAGAATGCCGGAAACCGATAGCTCCTTTGCCTGGACGACGGTCGTCGGATGCGCCAGCGCGCCCCTTACATCCTCACCCTTGGTCGCGTCGTGATTGTCGCTCCCACCAATCGCCGTAAGACGTATGCCGGTTGCAAGTTGCTTGTCCCAGAACTTATCCATTAGGCGTCCGCTATTGACGACCTCAACGGCGGTGAACTTCGACAGATCTGTTGGCGTCGGCGGAGCCCATCCACATCCTCGGCACTGTTCCCCAGTGGGCGACTCCGGATGATTGATGGAAACGATTCCTCCCAGAGCCCGTACATCGTGTACTACCTGGTCAACGGTTCGTCCATTTTTTTCGGCCACGCGATAATCGACGTACTGGGTTATGCCGAATGCGTTGAAGTGTCCATAGAACGTGGTCATCTCACGTCCGGGGATCAGCAACATCTTGTCAAAGTAAGGTTGCAGCGCACGCATCTCCGCGTAGTGGGCCAGCGAGTTGTGGTCCGAGATAGCGATAAAGTCGAGTCCGCGAGAGGTCGCGGTCTGTGCAGTAAGAAAGAGCGGGCAGGGGACGTGTCGCCCATTCTGGCTTGCGCAAAATCCGTCGCTATGACCGGTATGCATGTGCAGGTCGCCCCGATACCAGCGCAGATTCTTTTCAAGCGGCTCCAGGGTAAATCCAGAGTCCTCGATGGGAGAATTGAAGCGAAT
This sequence comes from Terriglobales bacterium, assembly GCA_015655585.1. GTDB lineage: Bacteria > Acidobacteriota > Terriglobia > Terriglobales > Acidobacteriaceae > Edaphobacter. The sequence goes on from JAATEV010000120.1 coordinate 27,728, forward strand.
CTCCGCCCGATATTTTGAGGTAACTTCAGGTCGAATATTGGACACCGAGATCAGGAGGTTCCATTGACCGGCAGGTATTGAACCGGGGATATAGGAAGGTGTTGCGTCGGCAGGTCCGATGGTGAAGTGGTCTTTGTTGCTTCCGCTCTGTCCGCGAAATCCGGCCGGGTCATGAATCCCGATGTTGAAGACGGTCTTTTCTTCGAGGCGGTGATCGTATGAAAAATCGACGGTAATCCTATGGACGCCGGTAGGTACCGTAAACGGCACCATAAAGTGCGTATGGTTTTGCGCTACCGTGACTACGCCTTCCAGGACCAGATCTGCTTTGGGAAGCTCTGCCTTAGCGGAGAAGCAGGAGACGACTGAGAGCAGCAACAGGCAGCACCAATGTTTCATGACGAAGACCGTACCTCATTAATCAGAATTTGACAGTGTATGTTGATCGCATTCTTATGACGAGTTGCCGAACTAAGCTGGCGTCATAAAGCTATCGTCCCAACCGTCACACAGGATTGAAGTCTGTACGTTTTCGGTGCTCTGTTCAAGGGTATATGGCGTGAATACCCCTGCGTAAAAAGCGCATTTCACGACATTTGCCTGATTTGGGTGCCTTTGGGGGAATATTAAAATTCGTCTACAGCAGAGGGTATACACCTTGGCTGATGGTAGTTTTTAAAAGGTGGACCCAAGCGGAGAATCCGATCCACACCCTCGCAGAGATTCTCATCCTAAGGCAAATGTAGGTTGTATCTGCCGTTGGATGGAGTTGTTACAGTGTAGTTTCTAATTGCTAAAAATAACGATCGCCCTGTGCGGAATTTGTAGGGGCCGTCGTGTCAACCTCATTCATAGAAAGACCTAAACTAAGTGGTGAACATGAAGCCTTGGCTCATGTCTTGAACAGTAGACTGTTCGCTAATGCGCCACTCCTATCTTCTTTTCTTCTATATGTTTGTCGCCGAGCATCGGAAGAAGGAGCCACCCGTATCTCTGAACAGGAGATCGGAGTCAACGTATTTCATCGTGCGGCGGGATACGATGCTGCCGAAGATAACATCGTAAGAAACTATGCGCGGCAGCTTCGTAAGCGGCTCGAGGAGTATTACGCGACCGATGGTCAATTCGATCCGCTCCGTGTCGAAATACCCAAAGGCGGGTATATTCCACGATTTACCGCTCGAACGAGCACTATCGAGATCGTAGCTCCGGAAGAACCAGCGCCAGGTGTGATTCCGGAGCAGCGCCCTGAAGAGCCTTCTACGACAGAAACAGCATCTCCGGTAGGGCGATACAGAGCTCTTGTCGTTACATTGCTTTGTTGCCTGCCAATACTGTGTTTTGTCACCTTTTATATTGCCAGGCACTACGATGCAGTATTCGAAAATGGTTCCAGAAGGAACATCTTGTGGTCGCAATTATTTACGTCCAGTAAAGATACGCTTCTAGTGCCTGCTGATGCGGCGCTGGGGACCATTGAGGAGATTACAGGCAGGACATTTTCGCTGGCTGAATATGAAAATGGGCTCGCAACAAATGAACCTGAACCGGCATATCTCACCTCGCTTAAAACCAGAAGATTCACCAGCGTAGTGGATCTCGATATTATCGCTAAATTAGGACATCTTCCCGGTGTGGTATGGAACCGAGCGATCATTCGTGCTTCGCGAAATCTGAGAATAGAAGATTTCAACAACAATAATGCTATTTTGATCGGATCTATTCATGCCATGCCATGGATAGAAGCATTTCAAAGCAATCTAAACTTTCGTTTCGAATATCGCCCCTTCGAACACCGCGCCTGGATAGATAATTTGAAGCCACGTGCTGGAGAAGCCACGGTTTATCAAAGTGATTGGAAGGGCTTTTCTAAAAAAACCTACGCAGTAATCGCTTTTGTTCCTAATTTGAATAAAACCGGTCACGTATTGTTAATACAAGGATTAGATGGCGCTGGTACAGAAGCCGCGGCCGGGGTGCTCTTCAACGGCGATGAGCTGAATGAGGTGTTGCATAAGGTTAGGCGTCCCGATGGAACTCTGGGTAACTTTGAGGTTCTTATCGAAGCGAATGCCATTGACAATCATGCAACATCGATTCATATTGCAGCATTGCGAACGCCGAATTAGGCCAGCGAATGTAATCCGCTATATCTTTCGGCCACGCATGATCGTATATCCCTATTACTTACATCTCGAATTGTGCGGTGGGACAGGCAGCATAACTGTCATGACCTATGTGTATACCCTTATCGTACGAGCGGATTTTAACATTGCTTCCAAGGTGTTGGCCTTCCACGCGAACCTCTGAAAACACAAGCAAAAAACATTGTGTAGAGGCTTTGCACCCTTGAACATCTTCCTGAAGTTCTTCAACATTCAATACGTCTCATACATCCTTCCGTGTTCTCCCTGCTGATCTGTCCTTCCAGTTAGGAGGCCTACATGTCTCATGCCTGAGTCCTGTAGTTCACGGCGGTTGTCGAGACCGCCGCGATGCAAGGTTCAACTAAAACTTTTACCCAGGCAAAGGTCCGGCGAAATGATTTCGTCATGTAACGGAAGGGAAATATGACACAGATTTTTGGAGGATGGATGATGAGGAATCGTCTTAAACATCTTGCACTTTTGTTGTTGAGCGTGGGTGTCCTGGCATTGTTTGCGCCGATCGGGGCTCTGGCTCAAATCGACACCGGAGGAGTCACCGGAACCGTGCGCGACTCGGGAGGAGCAGTCGTTCCTGGCGCAACTGTTATCCTGACCGAGGTTCTTTCCGGTATCAAAGCGACAACTCAGTCAACGTCCGTTGGAAGTTATGCGTTCAACGCGGTAAAACCTGGCGGATACACGGTCTCTGTATCGGCAGCAGGATTTGAAAAGTACATTGCATCCGGAGTGCTGGTACACGTGCAGCAGACCTCGATCATTGATGTCTCGCTGGTTACGGGAAGTGTCCAGCAGGAGGTTAATGTTACAGCCGCGGTTCCGCTTCTTCAGGCCGAAGATGCTGCACTGGGACAAACAATTGGTTTCAAGGCCATTAACGATCTTCCCTTGGAAGGCCGCAATTGGGGGTCGTTAGGACAGCTTGTTGCCGGTGTGGCCACTACGCCGGGCAGTAACCCAGAGAATGCTTTCTATTCCGTCAACGGCGTACAGATGTATCAGAATGACTTCCGCTTGAACGGTATCAACAACAACATCGAATTCTTTGGCGGTAGTTCAGTAGGAACCGATGCAACGATCACACCTCCTCCTGACGCCGTGCAGGAATTCAAACTGCAGAGCGGCGACTATAGCGCGGAATTCGGACACTCCACGGGCGGAGTCATCAATGCGGTTGTCCGCTCCGGAACCAATGAACTCCATGGAAATATTTGGGAATACATTCGGAACGAAGCGTTCAATGCGAACGCATACTTCTCAAAGCATTCGGCTGTGATTGTGCCGCGAGCGGAGTATCGTCAGAATGAGTTCGGAGGAACGCTGGGAGGTCCGGTTCTTATACCGAAGCTCTACAACGGGAAAAATCGTACCTTCTTCTTCGTTGATTATCAGGGAACAAGAATTCTCACTCCTTCCCAGGCCAGTGGGACCGTGCCCACTCCCAATATGACTAAGAGTGGATTTACTAATCTGCAGGATCTCATCGCATTCAATAGCGGAACGACGACAGATGGGCTTGGTCGTAAATTTGCACACGGGACAATTCTCGATCCGACAACGACCAGGCAGGTGATGGCAGGTCAGGTCGACGCGATAACTGGTCTCCGTAATAGTTCAAAGAACGCCATCTATGTGCGTGATCCGTTTTATTCTGGTGGGAGCGTTGGTGGCATTACAGACTTCACGGGCATGACGGCTCATCTCAATCAGATTCCCGCTGCACGGCTTGATCCTAATGCAATCAAGCTTCTCAATCTGTATCCGACACCTACCTCCGCTGGTCTTCTCAATAACTTCCGCTCGAACAATAAAGCAACCCAGAACCAGAACACCTATGACATAAGGATCGACGAAACAATTGGATCGCGAGATACATTGTTTGGGGTCTTTGATGAGAGCTATTTTGATCAGTTTGCTCCAGGAGGACTGCCGGGACAAAACGATCAGAATAATCAGTTTCCAGCTTATGCAATCGCCATTGGGTACAACCATGTTTTTACGCCAACTTTGGCCAATGAGTTTCACTTTGGTTTTGGACATAGCGTAAAAAATCAAATTTTATCTACCGCAGATACCACAGGCATTCCGGAACAGTATGGTATTGGAGGTATACCCCAGGTCTCAGGAAATGGCGGACTGTCCTCCATCAATATCACTGGACTTACCTCGTTAGGGCCGACGGACGATCGTCCCACCATTGGATCAAGCTGGGATCTGGAAGCTGTAGACAACCTTACCAAGGTGCTCCACAGGCATACATTCAAAATGGGAGCCCAATGGGACTACATAGGGGGAAATCGTACTCAGCCAGCAGCTCCCAGGGGAGAGTTTACGTTCAGCGGTCAGTTCACCGATGTGCCCAATTTGAGCTCTAAACTTAACGGCATCACAGATATGTTGTTGAATCCTTCTAAATCAACCGTGAGTGGAGGCGTTGATAATGTGGGAGGAGTGACAACCTTTCTAGGATCAAACTTCGCGGCCACTCAATATCGCCGCTTTTATACCGGAGTTTATTTCCAGGATGACTGGAAAGTTTCTTCTGCTCTTATTTTCAATCTCGGCCTGCGGTGGGATTACTTCACACCATATCAGGAAGCGAGTGGGCGACAGGCTAACTTTATTCCGGTTGGAGGCAATGGGTCGTCGGCGACTTACTATATGCCTAATTCTGGATGCAGTGTTCCGCGGGCTGCTGCTTTTGATGCACTGTTGGCTGCTAGCAACATTACGTTGAGCTGCATTTCGAATAAGACGCTCGGAGATGCACAGGCAAGTAATTTTGCTCCGAGGCTTGGATTTGCTTATCGTATCCGTCCAAGCCTGGTAGTCCGCGGCGGATATGGAATTTCTTATGGTGCGCTAGGTAATCTTGGCACCCAGGGAACTCTTGGGACAAATTACCCGTTCATTTATTCGATTACTCAAACAGCTCCTAACTCTCAATCGCCGTTGCTCCTCTCCAACGGCCAGGTCGCAACCATGGAGAATACTTTCGTATCAGTCAATCTTTCCGATCCGAAACAGGTAAACCCCACAGGGCTGAGTCTGTTCGGCCGTCAATGGAACTATCAAACCCCCTATGTTCAGGCTTTCAATCTGACAATCCAGGATCAGTTCACGAAGCATGATTCATTTCAGATTGGCTATGTCGGAACGCTGGGGCGTCATCTGGATAATATCCTGGTAGGTACAAACTCTCCTTCAGAAATTCTTCCAGTGGGAACGAACATCTCTCAAATTCCATCAGCAAGTAATAACAATCAAAGTTTCATTCCATTCCCCCGGTTTGCTCCTAATGCGACGTTCGAAACAACGAATGCCGCCAGTTCTTATAACTCCATGCAGGCTACGTATCAGCATGAACTCGCGCATGGATTATCGCTGTTGGCTAACTACACTTACAGCAAGTGTTTCAGCAATCAGAGAACGCAGGGAACGGGCTCCTCGGCATATCGAGCGCCTTGGCTGCCTGGGTTCGGTATTTCAAGGGATTATGGTCTTTGCGATACAGACGCGACGAACATTATCCACGTCTCAGGAAGTTATGCTTTGCCAATTGGCCGCAATCGGACATTCTTCGGAGACATGAATAGACTTACCAATGCTTTTCTGGGAGGATGGGCGGTCAACTATATCTACACCTATCAAACTGGCAACCCTCTGACGGTTAGTTGCGCGACTGCAACGACCTCAGGCTTCGGTTGCTTTGCTCCTGTAGTGCCGGGACAAAATATCTATTCCGGATCACATAACGTATCGCAGTGGTTGAATCCTCATGCATTCGCGCAACCCGCAGTTGCGACTCAAATTGGTCAAACGGATTACTCCGTGCTCGGTGGAGACCCGCAACAGGCGCGTGGACCTAATTGGTACAACTTGGACTCTTCAGTCTTCAAGGAGTTCGAAATCACCGATACGGTGCGTGTGCAGTTTCGTGCTGAGGCGTTCAACACATTCAATAATCCTCAGTTTGCACAGCCTGGAAGCTTGAATTACTCCAATCCATCTAACTTCGCTGTCATTACATCGACACGAAACAATCCGCGTCTTATGCAGTTTGCCTTAAAACTAGCCTTCTAGAAGGATCGGTACCGCCCTGATTCAGGGCGGTACCTTCGCCCTTATATGAGTTTTATCAGCCGTTTTTCATAACTGCCAAAAAGGATTTGTAATGTCTTCTATAAAATCTCTGGGCGTTTATTTATTATCCATTGCTATGGCTGGCGCTGTCCCGCAATCGAATGCACAGAATATCAACCTTGATTTTCTTAATCACAATAAGCCTGTATTGGATGCGCATAATTGCTATCCCTACGAAGGTCATTATTCCGAAAGGGTGAAGCGGGCGCTGAACTCAGGCTTTCCGGTATCGATCGAGCAGGATCTTGCCTGGTACCAGTATCCGGCCACGGGGAAGGGCAGAGTCGTCGTCTCGCATACCCCAAGGACAACAGGGTCAGAACCTACCCTTCGCGACTATTTCTTCGAGCAGGTTCGTCCTACTATCGAAAAAGCTCTTGCTGAAAAAAAGCGTAGTCAGTGGCCTTTGATTGTTCTCCACATCGACATCAAGGACAATCAGTCAGCTCTTCTGGAAGAAGTCTGGAGAGTCCTGGGCGAGTACGAGCCATGGCTCACAACCGCAGTGAAGACAGATCATCCTGAGAAGCTATCGTCTCTCGACCGCAAGCCTATTATGGTAATCACGGAGAACTCCGACGCTCAGGCGAAGGTCTTCTTCGACAATGTTCCAGTTGGTGCGAAGCTGCGCGTCTTCGGAGCGGCTCACACACAACAACCTCCTTCGGAGATGTCCATGGAGCAGAAGGCGCACTGGGCAGTCACTGCGACCCCGGAGCAGATTGTGAGCGAAGCTCCTACAAACTATCGTCGCTGGTGGAATAACCCCTGGTGGGTTGTAGAAGAGGGTGGACAGGGGCGCGCTGGAGACTGGACTGAGGCTGACAATCAGCGTCTTCGGTCACTGGTGAACTATGCCCATAAGCAAGGGTATTGGATTCGTTTCTATACTCTCGACGGCTTTTCTCCGGAGGCAGATCAGGGATGGGGACGTGCCTATAACTTTGGTTCCAAAGACGCAGTGATTCCGCGTTGGAAGGCCTCTGTCGAAGCTGGTGTTAACTTTATTGCGACCGACCAGTATGAAGATCTGTCGACGTATTTGATGCAGAACTCGAAAGATCTGCGTCCAACTTCCTCCGCTCATGCAAATCGTTAGAGTGTTTTCTATACATAACCACAGAAGAGGGCACTGCCAATGCAGTGCCCTCCTATTTCAAGCAGGTAGCTCATCATGTCGAAGTTATCCTTTTCATCTCGCTGCATGATATTTCTTCTTGGTGCTTTTTCCATGATTGCGATGGGGCAGGGCACGCAGCCAATAGTAGACAGCAAAGACGATCAGATTATCTCGGTGATCGTTCTGGCAAGACATGGAGTACGTACGCCGATCGAAAGTGAAACGAGGTCCGGAGCATATAACGCGCAGCCATGGCCAGCATGGCCTGCTTCTCCTGGAGTGCTGACCGAGCACGGAGTAAAGGCGCTAACCCTGTTGAGCGAATATTATCGTTCGCGGTATCCATCTTTGCTTCAGCACGTCTCCTGCGAGGTCCCGGGCATTTACGTCGAGGCGAATAGTACGCAAAGAACCATTGCCTCGGCGAATACCATGCTGGGGGCATTGGCGCAGGGATGTCCGCTCAAAGCACACTTCTACCCGGAAGGGCAGAGAAACCCTCTCTTCTCTCCGTCTATAAACAGTTCTGTCGATCGTCAGCGGTTGACAGATGCCGTACTCGGACGAATGGCGAATCACCCGGATTGGTTTACGAATGCCTTTACTGCGCCGCTCTCCAGGATGCATCAGATTCTCTCTGATTGTCATGGCAAAGACTGTGATCAAACGAAGCCTGACTTCCGAGTGACATTCGCGGGCAATGCAACGAATGAATCAGCTTCTAAAGGATTGGAAAATCCAGTAACTGTCGGTGCGGATTTTGCAGAAAACTTTCTGCTCGAATACACCGAAGGTATGCCGATGAATCAAGTTGGCTGGGGCCGTGTCTCCCGCAGCGATCTGGACCAGTTGATGGAGATGAATACCCGTTATCACGAGTTCATGCTGACGACTCCCTACGCAGCGCAAATGACCGCGTCCAATCTGGCTGTGCATATACGGGATACCATCATAAGCGCTGCTTCAGGTCGAGCGTTGCCGGGCAGGTTAGGTGGACTGCGAGATCAGTTTGTCCTGCTTGTAGCACACGATGGAACGATCACTTCGCTCGGTGGCTTGCTTCGCCTCGATTGGATTCTGAAGGATCAATCATTCAATGCAACTCCTCCTGGTGGGGCTCTCGTCTTCGAGGTGCATAGAAACGGAAAGACCGATGCCAGGACCGTTCAAGCCGTGTTCATCAGTCAGACCCTGGATCAAATACGAAACCTGCTCCCTCTTGCGGGAACGGAACAACCTACTATTGCGCCCATCTTCATTCCAGGTTGCAGCGGACAGGCTCCTGCTTTCGCTTGCTCCATCGAAGATTTCGATAAAGTTGTTACTTCTGCGATTGATCCTGGTCTGGTTGTGCCGGAAGCTAAATAATGTGCGGGAAGTGCATAGGATTTTTTCACGGAACCTCTCGTTATAGAGGGTTCATTTTTGAGCAGCCGGCTTCGAGTTATCGGGCTGGAAATTCTTGCGATCTGCGGATAACAGGTTAGTCCCTTCCACGTTTGTCATCCGCAGCCCAAGCAGTGCTGCGACAGTAGGAGCCACGTCCACAATATGGGCCCGGGGTAAACGGACATGCGAAATCCCGGCTCCTATTGCAGCAAATGCTGCGTCCATATCTTTTGCGCCGGGCGGATAACCATGAGCGCCTCGACCCTGTGCGGGCGTTACCCAAGGCCCATCGTCGCCGCCATCAGCGGAGAATCCTGGCTTCATGCCGACTGCAAGGAACGAAGTGGCATAGCCTTTCGCTGCTTTCAGTTGCTTGCGATCAAAGATCTGCTCGATTCCGCAACAGTCTTGCTCCTTCAGCTTCTGAAATGTTTTTGTAACCATATCGATTGCTTGACGATCTTTTGGATCGTGGACCACCAGGCCGAAGGACCCGCCGCCACCAAAAGAGGTGACTCTCCATTGCTCCGGGTGGCCCTTGGGGCCTAATAAATTCATCTTCGCCAGTACCGCGTTGGGATGGAATGACTGGCTCATCGGCAAAAATCCATGGTCGCTTACGATCACGATATCTGTCTGGCTTTCCAATCCCAACGCGGCAATCGCTTTCCGCAGTACTCCGATGTCGGCATCAATGCTTTTGATTGCCTTGATCGCTTCAGGGCTATCCGGGCCATACTTATGCTCGGCATGGTCAAAGTCCTGAAAATAGACGAGAAGAAAATCGGGCTTCCGTGATTGCAGCAAGAGGAGAGCCATCTGTGTGACCACATGGTCATCGAAGGCGTTGGAGCCGACAGGCAGGTTGCCATACTTCTTTTCGTATTCGGCGACGAGTCCCGGAGTGCTGATCGCCCGATACGTCATCCGGTCCCGTTCATTCTTCATGGGGGCGTGGTTAGGGAAATCTGCATCGATTGGCGCCCCGATCGTGGTCGGCCAATACGCGCTGGCGGTTCGAAGACCTGCTGCATGAGCAAGCGTCCACAGCGTGGGGACGCGGATAAGCTCCGCGAACTCATTTCCACTGTCGCTGGTGGTCATCGTGTGTTCCGGATCGAAGAGAAAGTTGGTCGGGATCCCATGAACGGAAGGCGACACCCCCGTAACAAGCGACGCAGTGCTGGGAGCTGTCACTGTCGGCAGGACGCCGATCGTTCCTTCTGAAATAGCGCCGTGGGTAACGATCTCAGACAGATTGGTAAGGCCCCAACCCAGGGTCGGTGCGGAGGCCAGTTCGACTCCCCGAAGCCCATCGATGGAGATCATGACAACCTTGCGACGCTGTGCCTGCAAGGGAGGCAAAGAAAAGACCGCAATCAATACAAGTGCTACTAGCCTCATTGCCGACTCGCTTTCTCATGTCCTGATTTTTAGATCTGAACAGACATAAGGTAACGGAACTCGAGAGAACGTAAAGAAGCTCACGAGTTGACGAATAGAACAAACCCGGAACTACAACTCACGCTCTAAGAGGCACAGACTGCGGGTGTCGCAACGGATACACCAGATGATGAATTCAAGTTTAGCCAGACTTTGTAAAGAACTGATGGATGAGAGCGAGGTTAGGGTAAGTCGTTCCTCAGTATTCTCGCCGTTACGGGCATTTCATCGTAATTGCTTCGGAAAAGGGGCAGTACGACTCCCTTTGTATCCCATTGATACGGTCGAAACCGCCAGCCGGTCGCGTATACAGGGGACATAGAAGAACACCTGCAAGCTTGCCTGCCAGATATGTAGCCCGGATCGTAGGTCACATTTGGGGATTGGAATCTCAAGAAGCAATTTGCTTCCCCCATCTTTGACACTGGCAGGTTACCTGACGACATTTGCTCAGACTGACACCGGTCCGATTGCAGGAAACTTTCACACGCAGACTGCAAGACAACCTTTGGAGTGAAAAATTAATGAGAGGCAAATCGCTACTATTTTTGGCCATAACGGTCCTTCTCTGGTTTCAGGGAACCCTCGGCTTTGCCCAGTTTGAAACCTCCGCCGTGCTCGGCTTCGTTCGGGATACGGCCGGCGCACCGGTTATTAACAGCACAGTCACACTGACCAATGTCGCAACTGCCGGTGTCGTGACCAAGCAGACAGATGACCAGGGCCATTTCCAGTTTCCCGACGTGCATGTAGGCCGCTATAAGATCTCGGTCTCGGCCAAGGGTTTCAACGATTCCGTCACAGATCCGTTCGCTGTCGACGTCAGCACCCGTCAGCGTGTAGACGTGACCCTCAAAGTGGGCAGCGTCTCGGAGACGGTGACCGTCTCAGGCGCAGCCACGCAGCTTGAGACCGAAACCAGCAGCACCGGCACCACGATCTCCCAGACCCAGGTACAGGACCTGCCGCTCAATGGACGCGCTTATGGCGACCTCATGGCGCTGGCTCCGGGTGTGCGTCGTAACAATCTTGAAAACCAATCCGTCACCAGCCGCGATGCATCGTTCAACGTCAATGGTCAGCGCTCCGAGTTCAACAACTTTCTCCTCGACGGTCTGGACAACAATGCTTACGGCACCTCGAACCAGGGCTTTTCCAACCAGGCAATTCCTCCTTCGCCCGATGCCATCAACGAGTTTCGTGTAGAGACAAACAACTACAGCGCCGAGTATGGTCGTGCTTCGGGCGCTGTCGTCAACGTATCCATCAATAGCGGCACGAACCAGATTCACGGCAAGGTCTGGGAGTATCACCGCAACACGATCTTCAACGCCATCGGACCGTTCGCGGCGCCCACCAATGCTCTCACCGGTCAGGCCCAAAAGCCCATGCTCATCCGTAACCAGTTCGGTGGAGCCATCGGCGGACCAATCCTGAAAGACAAGCTCTTTTACTTTGTCGATTACGAAGGCAACCGTCAGGTACAGGCTACCTATACTACTGCAACCATTCCGAATGCCTTGCAGCATCAGGGCATCTTCAAAACAACGACCGGTGCCGCTGTTCCTTTGCGCAACCCCATCACCGGAAAGGTATATGCGGACGGTGTTGTTCCTCGGGCCGACTGGACACCGTTGGCCAAACTCGTTATCGACGCTCTCCCTGCGTCCCAGTTTCAGACCTTTTCCAACAACTATTCTTCCTTTCCGCGTGCAACTCTCACGGACGATAAAGGCGACGGTCGTATTGACTACATCATGAACAGCAAGACGACGATCTTCGGCCGCTATAGCCAGCACGCCGGGAACATCGTCGATGCCACCAACGTCCCCGGTGATGCGGGAGACGGAGGCAATGGCACCATTCACGCCTCCAACAAGCAGATTGCTGCTGGCGTCACTCACTCCTTCACCCCCACGCAGACACTGGACGCCCGTATCGGTTTTGGCTGGACGCAGGGTGGCAAAACTCCGTATCTCGGTGGACAGGAGAGTCTGAACACGGAAGCGGGCATCCCCGGCCTGCCGACCGACACGGCCGTCGTCCGTCGTCTCAGCTCTGAGAGCGTCAAGAGTTTCAATGCATGGGGCGCACAAACCTCGAACCCGCAGTTCCAGAATCCATTCACAATCAATCCCAAGCTCAACTATTCATGGCTCAAGAATCGTCACAGCTTGAAGTTCGGGTGGGAGTTCCTGTCGATCAATACCCAGATCGATGACTTCAACCCGGTCTACGGCGGTGAGACCTTCAATCAGGGATTCAGCCAATACGGCGGCGGAACCAGCGATACCGGCGCAGCGCAGGCCGCTTACCTGACTGACTTCCTTACCGGTGCGCGTGACAGCTATCAGCTCAACAACTATCGCATCGTCAACTATCACCAGCTCATGGATTACTTCTACATTCAGGACGACTGGAAGTTGCTGCCGAACCTCACTGTGAACATGGGCTTGCGTTATGAGCTCGTCACTCCGCAATGGGTTGATGGCAACCATCTGGCCAACTTCGATCCGAGCACGAATCAGCTTATCCAGGCCAAGGACGGCTCGCTCTATAACAAGGCTCTGGTCCATACTCCAAAGCTGGATTTTGCGCCTCGCATTGGTATCGCTTATCAGGTGAATCCAAAGACGGTGATTCGCTCCGCCTTTGGTATCAGCTTCGATCAGTTCAACCGCGAGGGTGGCGAAAACCTGCTGGCCTACAACGGTCCCTACATCATCAACTCCGCAGTCAACCAGGTTGCGCCTTACGCCTTCACCGGCACTACGCAGCCGCTTTGCACGGGCGACGCCTACAGCAACTGCTTCCGCACCGTGGCGCAGGGCTACCCCAGCAACTTTGTGGATGCCAGCAACTTCAGCACTCTGTTGGCGCAAAGCCGTTACATCCCCAAGGACATTCCTACCGGATACGTACAGGCATGGCATCTTGACGTACAACGAGAGTTCACGAAGAACACCGTACTCACCGTCTCGTACATCGGTGAGCACGCCGTGCACATCTGGGTGCTTGCCGATTACAACCAGGCAGTGGCCAACGCGGCTGGCGGCACGCTTAGCGTGCAGGCTCGTCGTCCCATCTCCAACTTCACCACCATTGAAGAATCGATCCCGGCAGGCTTCCTCAGCTACAACGCGCTGCAGGCCAAGTTCGAGCATCGTTTCTCCGGTGGCCTCTACGTGTTGAACTCCTTCACGTGGTCGAATGCGATTGACAATGCATCGGGCCATCTCGACACTCCCAATAACGACACCTCGCGTGTGAACCTCGCAAACCTCGCAGGCGAACGCGGTCAGTCTGCTTACAATCAGCCAATCAACGAGACCCTCAGCGTAGTATGGGATCTTCCGTTTGGTACTGGTCGCCAGTTCGGCAACCATATGTCTCGTGGTCTCGACGCTGTAATCGGAGGCTGGCAGCTTACCGCCATCAACACTGCAACCAGCGGCCAGCCGTTGAACCTGATTTACAGTCCTTCCGCGGCCTACCAGCTTAGCCCGTTGCTCAATCAGCGTCCCAACGTCTCGGGTAATCCTGTCAACCCCTCCAGTAAGTGGACCAAAACCGCTACAGCGCTGAATGGTTATCTCAGCTCTGCCGCTGTTACGGTCCCGACCAGCGTCAATCAGGCTTATGGAAATGCAGGACGCAACTCGCTCCGCAGCATGACCTTCAACCAGCTTGACCTCGGCTTGCACAAGAGCTTCCGCCTGTGGAACGATCGCTCGTCCTTCGAGATTCGCGGCGAGGCCTTCAACCTCCTGAACCATGTCAACTACATGGCTCCAAACTCCAACGTCAGCAACAGCAATTTCGGCTCCATCACCAGTTCCTTTCCGCCACGTCAGTTGCAGGTGGCCGGTAAGATCAACTTTTAGGAAGGGTATCTACCTATGACGCCGATCTCACGACGCCAGTTCGGGTCGCTTACCGCCGCTGCTGTCACTGCGAACCTCACGCGCTCTTTATGGGCGCGTGAGGTAGCAACTCATGCTGGCGGACGCCGCTTCTACATCGCGCTCATCGCCGATACCCACATCATCGACAATTTCTACGTCAAAGGCAGTGAAAACGGTGTCGAGGACAACGAGAGCATTCTCGTCACCACGCCGCGCCTTACCTCTGCTCGCGACCTCATTAACTCACTTTCGCCCGCCATTGAGCAGGTCTTCCTCATCGGGGACTACTTCCACAATTACCCATCCACGGACTACGACTTCTACTTCAAGAACACCACGCGGCTCGACAATGCCAAGGTCATTACCGATGGCTTCCACATGCCTGTTCACTTAGGCTTCGGAAATCACGACTATGATGTGCATCGAGTGCCGCGTGAGATGAGCCACCGTCTTTTCAAGGCCAAGTTCAACGCCGAGCCCTATTCGGTCGTCGACCATAAAGGCTATAAGTTCATCCATCTGAACAATTTTCTCGGCAGCACCCAGGATCGCTCTGCCACAGACTTCAACCCCGGTATAGGCTCGTTAGGCGAAGAACAGTTGCACTGGTTCGAAGAGCAGCTCCGTCAACACAAACCCACCTTCGTCTTCATTCACTATCCGCTTCTCTCCGTCCAGGCCACGGAGTTTCATGACTATGGCCTGCATCCTCTTCTACGTCGTTACAAAGATACGATTCAGGTTGTGGTGAGCGGTCACGTGCACAAGTGGATCGACTTCGCACACACGTATGGGCCGCAGCATTACATCATGGCCGCAACTCGCTACGATCCCAACGCCTACATGCTTCTCGAAATCGATCCCGATCGCGGAACATGGCGCTTCCTGAACTCGAATCTCGTGGAATGGTCCACGCACTATAGCAAGCCCTTTAGCAGTCCCACAGTCCACACTCTATGAGAATACCGGGCCCGAATGCGAAATCATGTATTCGGGCTCGGCAATCTTCTTTTGTTTAGGGGAGCTACAGGCGAGGCTCGGCAAAGATCGCGACAGACTCAGGACTGCCGTGTGTCGTTACAGCCTTTGGCGTTGTAAGCGAAGGTGTCTCCTCCAGAGCCTGGCGACTCATCGGAAGCTGTTCCCCCGTATTCGAAGTTCCGGAGCTGGTGTCCGAATGATTGGGAGTCAAGGAAAGCCCTTCAAGGGGTCCGATGGCCTGTATGCCCTCATGAATGCGATCGTATGATAGAACCAGAGCGCCGGAGCTCATCAAGAGGAAGATCAGAAAACCCAACGTTGCAGGTCGGAACCAACTGCTTTCTTTGATGAAAGGAAGTGGCGCCTCGGCAGGAACGTTCTGGCCCGGGATAAGTGCCATATCCACAATGGACAAAGGTTCCAGGCTGGTCGATTTTTCTTCGCTTGGAGGCTCCGTTGCAACGGCCTGGTTCGACCGGGAATGAAATCTGGGAACGTATGTGCCTTTGGGAAGGACGATATGAATCCCGTGGTTTTCCCCTTCATTTGCGTAGAAGAGATCCAGCTTGGCTCGCAAGCGACGTGCAGTCACCCGGACAATGGGGTCCAGTTTCGTATCGTATCCGGGAGAGCGTCCGAAGCAGAAAACGCCGATAGTCGTTTCCTTCAGGGATTCCTCTTCGCCCGCCAACGCCGCATTCACACAAAAGGTGAGCAGTTTCGTTACGCTCCGGGAAGTGACAAACTGCTCGGAGTCGAGCAAATGGGTTACATGCTCGATGATTTTCTGCTCACTAGGCATAGTCCGAGCGTATCAGCCACGTGTAAAGGATTCATGAAGGCCGCTGGATACCGCCCGAAGATCAAGGTCTTCTCCTTTACCTTCAGAGCGATACCCGAAACGCCAGAGCTTAGGTCTATTCCCTCAATTCGTCCTGGCCACGCGGAGCTTCACCAGATCGTCGTAGAGGGCCTTCGGAACCGCAACACCCTCTTCCGTACTCTTCCTGCGCGCGGCATATCTCCGTTGCGAAGGAAGACGCGCCCCCTGGCCAAGAATCTCCTCGAAGATAGCCTCAGCCTTCGCAAGATTTTCCGGCGCACTCTTACCGAGGAATCCAGCGGGATCGATCGCCAGAATGAGTTCGCCCCCAAGCGGCGAGCCGCCCGCGCCCCCGTCTGCGGCGATTGATTCGCGGCTTGTGAGGTCGCCAATCAGCGGTCCCGCAATCAGCTCCACCATCAGCGACAGCGCCGAGCCCTTGTGACCTCCGAAAGGCAGCATGGCGCCTCCGTCCAGAACAGCAGCCGCGTCGGTAGCCGGGTGTCCCTCCGCATCGATCCCCCATGTCTCCGGAATAGCTTTGCCTGTGCGGCGATGCAGTTCAATTTCACCTCTGGCTACAGCACTCGTCGCAAAATCAAATACAAAAGGCTCCTGCCCTTCGCGAGGCCAGCCAAACGCAATGGGGTTCGTGCCCAGCAGCGGTCTCGTGCCGCCGGCCGGTGCTACCCACGCATGGTTCGCGGTGAACGCGAACGCCACCAGGCCCTCACTGGCAATGGCTTCCACTTCCGGCCACAGCGCCGCGAAGTGCACGCAGTTATTCACGGCGAGCGCCGCAATTCCATTCCTGCGGGCTTTCTCGATCAACAGCGGTCGTCCCATCTCAAACGCCAACTGGGCAAATCCGCCGTCGCCATCCACCCGAACCAACGCCGGAGCAGGCTCGCTCACGGTCGGCACAGCGTCTTTCTTCACGCGTCCTGTCTTCACACTACGTGCCGCCACAAGCAGGCGATAGACTCCATGCGAAGTACATCCGTCACGCTCTCCGGCCACCAGCGTCTCTGCAACCGCCGCAGTATGGGCATCGGACAGGCCATAACCCGCCAGAACTTCCCGCGCCAGTGTACGCACCTCATCCAGCGATAGCCGAACGGTCTCCGGACTCGCTTCCATCTGTTTCGACATCAATACCTTCCAGGATTCACCATCATCTCGCCATCTATTCGGGAGAGGAAAGGCTATATGGCGGAGGGAGAGGGATTCGAACCCCCGTAGCCCTTTCAGGCTAAGCGGTTTTCAAGACCGCCTGTTTCAACCGCTCACACATCCCTCCGCGTGAGAGTACCGATAGTTTATCAGTTCGTCTTAAATCCATCGGACAAGCACGCATCGGACAGGATCGCCACGCAGGCAACTCCTGCCATACAGCAGCGAAATGGTTTCTATCGCGAATTAATGCGATAGAAACCGGGCAAGTCGCTCTATCCCCTGCTCGATCTTTGGCCACTTTGCGGCGTAGCACCATCGCAGCCACCCCTCGCCCTCGGGGCCGAACGCTCTCCCCGGTGCGAGACCAAGCCCAACCTCGTTCACAATTCTCTTCGCCAGTGCGAACGAGTCCGTCTGCCCCGCGAGACGCAGAAAAACATACATCGCTCCATCGGCCTCCGGAACCTCAATGCCGGGCAACTCGCGTAGCGCATTCGTCAAACGGTTCTTCGTCTCCATCAACTCTGAACGCACCTGGAGAATATGCGATTCCCCATCTTCAATCGCCCGCGCCGCGCCGCGCTGTACAAACTCCGCAACGCACGACGTGTTGTACTCAATCAGCGGAGCCAGATCCTGCACGACAGCACCCGGAGTCACCATCCACCCAACGCGCCAGCCCGTCATCGTCCATGCCTTCGAGAAGCTGTTCACCACAATCAAGCGATCGTCTTCCTCTGCAAAACTGAGAAAAGACGGTGCCGACCGAACCCCCTGCGTGTAAACCAGCCGCTCATAAACATCGTCCGCAAGAATCCATATCCCCAGGCGGCGACAGTGTTCCAGCAGAACCCGCTGCTCTTCTCGGCTTATCGTCCACCCGGTAGGATTGTTCGGCGAATTCACAATCAACATCGCAGTCTGTGGAGTAAGCGCACGCAGCAGCTTCTCCATCGGCAACGACCATCGCCCCTCATGCACCTCCAGCGAGACGCATTCGACGCACGCGCCAACGATCTTCGGAATCTCCACCGCGTTCGGCCACAGCGGAGTGACAATCACAACACGGTCGCCCGGCTTGATGAGTAATTGGCTACTAAGCATCAGCGCCGAGTCGCCCGAGGTCGTCACCGCCACCCGCTCCATGCCGATCTCGCGTCCGTGCAGTTCCGTAAGATACGCCGCAATGGCGCGTCGAAGATAAGGCCGCCCCAGGTTCTCCGAGTAGAAAGTCTCTCCCTTTTGCAGCGAATCAATCGCCGCCTCACGAATAAACAACGGGGTAGGCCGGTCCGACTCGCCAAACCAGAAGGGAAGCAGGTCCTCGCGCCCCGCCGCATAATCCGCCACATCGCGAATCAGGGATCGGGAGAACCTCGTTGCAGGGCTCACGGTTTCAACCGCTGCAAGTGCTTCAGCAGAATCATCAGGGATCAGTTTGTCAGTGCTGCTCATGGAAGCAGTCTAGCCTGTCCCTCTTGTGAATGTCTGTTCAGGAGACCTGCACCTTCATCTTTCGTTTCCCTTGCAGCAGGCTCTGCTCCAGCACCACAACTCCTCCATCCACGCGCCCCACAGAAGTCCTTCGAATCGCCGAGCGGTCATCCGGGTGAATATGGATATGCAGGTCCCCGGTAAAGTCGTTCTCAAAGGAGAGCTCGACCTCGTACTTGTTTCCCGCCAGCGAGTCGGTACGCCAGCTCACATGGCCAAACCGCGTCGGGCACCTCCCCACCGAGATATGTTTTCCCGCCTTGAACCAATGCTTCGGGGCCGCCTTCTGCAAGTGGCATACGCTCAGGTCGCTCTCCTCATAGCACAGCAGCCAGCGCAGAGCCATCGTCGGTTGCAGCGTTGAGTTCACGCTCGACGCCCACCAGAATCGGAAGCCTTCTCCCGCATAGCCGCCCGGAATCAGAGCATCCTCCGGAGCATACCGATTGCCCGAGTCCGCCGCGAAACACGCCAGTCCATACAGCGTCAGAAGAAACGGTCGATAGTCCTTCTGCCGGATGCGGACCGCCAGCGTCCCATGGTCCATAAAGTTCGAGGTGCGCATCTCGTTGTCGTCAATATGCAGGCCAATCAACTGCATCCCGGCGACCTCTCTATGTTTCAAATGGCCAAGATCGAGCGCCGGGTCGCCCCAGTCCGAGAGGAACCAGTCCTGCATAAAACGATGCGTCTCATAGCTCGCCAGCCGCGTCGGCTTTCGGTCGATGTCGTCTGGATAGAACGGTACGATCCCCGCTGCCTTCATCTCGTCGTTCATCTTCGCCATCGTCGTCTTCAACGAGCGTTCAATGTTGGCGCGCATCTCGTTCGCCACCGCCTGCACCTGCTCCGCCTCCGCCGCCAGGCTCGGATCGGTCTTGCCCGCCAACCGCAAAGACGCCGCATGGTCTTTCAAGCCACGCCACACCCCGGTCGAATTCTCGTAGTAATAAGGATGATCTGAAGGAGCATCGTGCCCCGGCCTCCCCAGGTCTGCCTCCGGCGAGCCATAGATCAGCCCATGGTGCGGATCGCTCTCCGGGTAAGTCTTCTTGCTGTACTCATAGCGATTCAGAATATACGCAATCATCCGTCGCAGAACCGGAAGCCGTTTCTGCAAAGCCCCCAGATTGCGCTCATAGAAGTAGCTGCGTGCAGAGTTGCACAGCACCATCCCGACATCGAACGGAGCCTCGATCTGGTCCTGCGTATTGCGAACGTAGTTCCCATCCGCAGCAATATATTTGTCCAGATAGTACTGCTGATAAGCATCCGTCGAGTCCGTCAGGTTCCACAACTGGTTCGCCCAGATGAACTCATACTGCGCCACCGGCCCCAGCGCATGGCTGCTCTCCGGAATCACCGTATACGCGCCCTCGCCGATCTGGTACGAGGGCTCAAGTCCGCGATAGCTGCACCGGCTCAACGTAATCCCGGCGCGCGCCGCCGTCAGAATCCACTCATCCGGAATGTCCACCGGCATTGTGCTCTCGAAGAGCGTGTTCCATCTCTTCCAGATCACAAACAGCTCGCGGAAGAACGCCTCTGCGCTGGCTCCGGTGCCCGTATATCTCTCAATAAAGGCGCGGCCATGCTCATCCCGATAGATCTTCATCCGCTGCGTAATCTGGTCCTCGGGAACCATCATGCGGACCCGTCCCATCGGCTCGGCGTTCACTCCCTCCGGCAGAAGCACCGTAATCTGGTATCCGCACTTATATTGCGGATTCCAAACGCCAATATCGGCCACCGGCAGATATCCCGCAAGCAAAGTCCTCTTGCTGTAGCCCTTCTCGTACTCCCAGTTTTGCGAGTTGAAGGTAGGGAAGTAGGCGGAGGGATCAAACGCCGGCCCCCGCTCATCAGGAGCCCACGCCGCGTGTCCGCTCTTGTTATTGAACTCCCGCGAAGTTCCCTCTGCCTGCAAATACAGCGAGCGCTCCGGCCCTCCCTGCTCGTTCCCCACCAGCGTCCAGCCGATATACTCCGGCCCCAGCGCCGCAACATTCTCATAACAGGGGTCGTCGCTCGAATGGAGAATGTAGTCCCCCGGCACGTCCGGCCCCGGCACATGCCGCGACAGGCGTTTTGCCTGGAACTCCGGTGGCGCGGCAATCTGCCGAGGGCGAATCGTGGCAATATCGCCGATCCAGCTCGGAATCACCCCAATCGTTCCCGACTCCGCCACAAAGGCGATCGCGCTGCGATACGTGGCGCGTTTCTCCAGCACAGCCGCCGGCTTGCCCTCAATCGTCGTAATCGCCACCAGCCGCCAGCCATCCACCACCTCGCCCACAGCCGCGTTTAACTGTTTGCCACCCACAACAAAAACCGTGGACTTCTCCTCCAGCTTCGTCGCCTTGGGAACATTGGCCAGAGCGGCCTCTTCGCCCGGCAGAAACGCCGTATATTCGTTCAGAATCTGCGCCGCAGGCCCCGCCTCGGCCACGCCCAGCGCCGCCGCCACGCCTTCCAGGGAAAAAGTTCCGCCCAAAGCTCCAAGCAACTTGAGAAACTCACGCCGTTTCAGCTCGAACATTCCACGATCCTCGTTTGTTATGCGAATCCTAACAGCTAAACTGCTGGGAAAGAAAGAGTTATCTAATGCAGCCAGGCCCGTGCTGCAAAGCAAGCGCACACCCGCAAGAAGCCCGACCGTCAGACCAATCGCCCCGTGTTCCCCCTGGTAAAACGGGGTACCCGAATTTGACTTTTAGTCAAAAATTTTCATATCCTGAAATGACGTAACAGGCAAGATGATGAATATTCTTCAACAATCGATGGCCCTCTTTGGCCTCCTCCCGGATGCTCCCCGCACCGGCTGTTGTTGTTGTCCCTGTTGTCGCTAGTCTTCCTGTCTAGCTTTTAGTTTTTCGATCTTCTCCCATTTCAAAAAATAATTTGAACGACAAGCGTTTCGTGTCTGCTTTTTTCTTGCTCAGCGCAAGCTTGTCTTCAGCTTGAACAACATTTGGAGGCACCGTGTCTTTCCGTCATATAGTTTGGATCTTGTTGCTCCTGGGAGTCTCTTCCTCTTCCTTCGCCCAGGTAGATACCGGAGCCATCGTCGGCACCGTCAACGACAGTCAGCAGCAGCGCATCGCCGACGCCAGCATCGTCCTCCGCCAGGAGTCCACCGGCATCGAGCGCACCGCGAAGTCCGGCCATGACGGCACCTTCAACTTCTCGCCTCTCTCCATCGGCACCTATACCCTCACTATCCGGCACGAGGGCTTCGATCGCGCCGTTCGCAACAACCTCGTGATCTCCGCTCAGTCCGTCCTTCGCGAAGACGTGTCCCTTCAGGTAGGTTCCGTCAACCAGACCGTCGAAGTCACCGCGGCGGCTCCCTTGCTGGAGACCCAGACCTCCGCCTTGCAGCATCTCGTAAGCGAGCGCGCTATCAACGACCTCCCGCTCAACGGTCGTAACGTCACCTTCCTCGCCCAGACCGCTCCCGGCGTCACCATCGCCCAGGCGGACTCGCGCGGACTCGCCGCCAGCGGTTCCTTCAGCGCCAACGGCGCACGTCGCGGCCAGAACGACTACCTCCTCGACGGCATCGACAACAACGCCGCCATCGCCGACTACGTCAACCAGACCCAGTACGTCATCATGCCTCCGCCCGACGCCCTGCAGGAGTTCGTCGTCCAGACCAACAGCTACTCCGCCGAGTTCGGCCATTCCGCCGGAGCCGTCCTGAACGTCTCCACCAAGTCCGGAGCCGACTCCTTCCACGGCGACGTCTGGGAGTTCCTCCGTAACGACGTGCTCGACGCGCGCAACTACTTCGCCACCGCCCCCATCAAGCCCGCCTATCGCCAGAACCAGTTCGGCCTCGCCCTCAGCGGCCCGGTCGTCATCCCCAAGGTCTACAACGGCAAGGGCAAGACCTTCTTCTTCGTCGATTATCAGGGCACCCGCATCGCACAGGGAAGCAGCAAGGTCGTCAACGTGCCGACCGCCTTCGAAAGAAACTCGGGCTTCAGCAACTTCGCCGATCTCATCTCCCTGCAGAGCGGCACCAAGACCGACGCGCTCGGCCGCGTCTTTCCCGTTGGAACTATCTTTGATCCCGCAACCAGCCGTGCCGTCACGGCCAACGTCAAGGACCCCGTCACAGGCCTGACCCCCACCGCCTCCGGTTCCGTGCGCGACCCCTTCTACAACGGCGTGCTCGGCAACCAGACCAGCTTCACCAGCAGCACCCAGAGAGTGCTCCTGAATCAGCTCCCCGTAGGACGGCTCAACCCATCGGCCATCGCGCTGCTGAATCTCTTCCCCTCACCGACCTCCGGTGGAATCATCAGCAACTTCGCCTCCTTCCCCACCACTACCAATAACAGCGACGGCTTCGACGTCCGCATCGACCAGCACTTCAGCGAGCGCGATTCTGCCTTCGCACGCTACAGCTATCTCGACACCGATCAGTTGAACCCCGGTCCCTTCCAGGGCATCGCCGACGGACAGTCCAGCCGTCCCGGCAACGGCGCCACGCAGGCCCAGAACGCCGCCCTCAGCGAGACCCACATCTTCAGCCCCAGCATCGTCAACGAGGCTCGCGCCGGATACAGCCGCGTCTCCGATATCCGCCGCCAGCCCTTCGCCAATCAGCTCGGCATCCCCGAGCAGTACGGCATCGGCGGCATCCCGCAGTTCGTTGGCAACGGCGGCCTTCCGTCGTTGTCCTTCGGCAATCTCGCCGGTCTCGGCCAGTCTGGCTCTCTGCCCAGCAACAAGGCCAGCGACATCACCCAGCTCTCCGATAACGTCACCATCTCGCGCAGCCATCACGTCATTCGTACCGGCCTGCTCTACCAGAACATCTCCTACCCCACCTCCACGCCCTCGTCCGCGCGTGGCTCCTTCGGCTTCAGCGGTATCTACACCTCCGTCGTCAACCAGACCGACGCCTCCACCGATCGAGCCCAATTCCTGCTGAACCCGATCGCCTCGACAGTCCCCGGCGGCATCAACAACGTCGGCGGTGCCAACAGCGTCAGCGCATCCAGCTTCCCGCCCATCAGTAATCTCCATCGCTGGTACATCGGCGCCTACGTGCAGGACGACTGGCGTCTCACCCCGAAGCTGACCCTGAACCTTGGTCTGCGCTGGGAGTACTATGGCGTTCCCACCGAGTCCGACGGACGCCAGGCCAACTTCATCCTCGGTCCTGAGGCCACCCCCAACGTCGGGGCAAAGTTCATCATCCCCACCTCGCAGGCCGCCGGCGTGCCGCAAGGGTTTCTCAACCTGCTGGCCAAGGACAACATCGCCTTCGTCACCACCGACGACAAGCGGCTGGGCACAGCGCAGACCGAGAATTTCGCGCCTCGCGTAGGCCTCGCCTACCAGCTCGATCCCCGCACCGTCATCCACGCGGGCTTCGGAATCTTCTACGGCGGGTATGAGAACTACGGCCTCAGCGCCAGCCCCGCAGCCAACTTCCCCTTCAATATCGCCACCAGCTACTCGGCGGCCAACGCCGTCACGCCGCTGACCCCGAATAACTCCATCGGCACCCTGGCCAACGGCCTCACCAACGTGCCGCTCTCCGCCTCCAACGCGAATCTCTCCAGCATCTCCCTGCTAGGCCGGGCCTACAACTGGAAGAGTGCCTACGAAGAGGCATACAACCTCCAGTTGCAGTATCAGGTCACGCCCACCACGGTCCTCAAGATCGCCTATGCAGGCTCCGTCTCCCGGCACTTGCAGACTCCCATCAACACCAATACGCTCAACAAGATTCTCCCGGCCTCCGCCAACGCCCAGACCAACAGCTTCTTCCCCGACTTCGCTCGCGGCGGCACCTTCATCACGCCCTCCGGCTCCACGAACTACAACGGTCTTCAGTTCGATCTCACCCGCCGCTGGGGACAGAACCTTATGTTCGATGCCAACTACACCTGGTCCAAGTGCCTCGGCGACGCGCATGACCAGCTCGACAACAACATCGGCGGCTATCGCGCCCCCTACGTCCCCGGTGCAGGCATCGGCTACGACAAGGGTCTCTGCGACACCGACGTCCGCAACATCTTCCACGCCAGCGGCACCTGGGAGCTTCCCTTCGGCCACAGCCGCGCCTACCTCACCCACGGTGTAGGCTCCGTAATCGCTGGTGGTTGGTCCCTGCAAGGCATCGCGACCGTACAGGGAGGCCAGCCCTTCACCGTCGGTTGCACCACTACCACCACTGCCGGTCTCGGTTGCAACGCGCTCAAGGTGGCCGGGCAGAATCCCTACGCAGGTGCGCACAACGTCACGCAGTACCTGAACCCGAACGCATTCGCCAACCCCGCGGCCAACGCCACCGGCTTCGACGCCCTCGGCGGATCGCCCACCCAGGTCAGCGGCCCCGGATATCACAAGCTCGATGTCTCGCTCTTCCGCCAGATTCCCCTGGTCGCGCAGACTCACCTTGAGGTCCGCGCCGAGGCGTTCAACATCACCAACACGCCGAACTTCTCCGCTCCGGGCAACCTCGCCTTCACATCGCCGTCCACCTTCGCTACCATCACAAGCACGCGCGACAACTCAAGACAACTGCAGTTCGCTGCAAAACTTTACTGGTAGGAGCCTCAATGTCTGACAACATGGAAAGCCGCAGATCGTTTCTCAAGGCCTCGGTAGCGGCAGCAGTCGCCGCTGCCGTCCCGGCAACCGCTGAAGCGCAGGCGAAGCCGGGAGCGCCGCGCACCAAGCCGAATATCATCGTCTATCTCTCCGATCAGTTCCGCTGGGACTTCGTCGGCGCGAACGGCCGTAACAACTCCACGCACACGCCGAACATCGACGCGCTCGCATCACGCGGCAAAAACTTCACCCACACCGTCACCAACCAGCCCGTCTGCGCCCCTGCCCGCTCCGTGCTCTTCACCAGCCGCTACGCCACGGAGACCGGCGTCTGGCACAACGGCCCTGCGCTGGATAAATCGCTCCCCACGCTCGCCACGGAGCTCCGCAAATCCGGCTACACCTCCAACTACATCGGCAAATGGCACCTCGCCCTCGGAGACCCGAAGCAGGGTGGCAGCACCGGCCCCGTCAAAGCCGAAGACCGTGGCGGCTTCCTCGACCTCTGGGAAGGCTCCAACGCGCTCGAACACTCCACTCATCCCTACGAGGGAACCATCTGGGACCGCGACAACAATCCCATCAACTTCAAGGATCAGTACCGCGTCGACTTCCTCACCGACCGCGCCGAGCGTTTCCTCCGCCAGAAGCAGGAGAAGCCCTTCTTCCTCTTCATCTCGCAGCTTGAGCCGCACCAGCAGAACGATCTGCACCGGCCCATCGCTCCCAAGGGAGCCGCCGCCCGCTTCGTCAACTGCACCGCGCCTGAAGACCTCCGTGCCCTTCCCGGCACCTGGCAGGATCAGCTCCCCGACTACTATGGCTGCATCGAGGCCATCGACGCCTCCGTAGGCCGCGTCCGCCGCGTCCTCGAAGAGGAGCACCTCGCCGAGAACACCATCTTCGTCTTCATCAGCGACCACGGCTGCCACTTCATGACCCGCAACACGGAGTACAAGCGCAGCACCCACAACAGCTCCATCCGCGTTCCGCTCATCATCGACGGCCCCGGCTTCCGCGGAGCCCAGCAGATCCCCGAACTCGTCGGCCTCATCGACGTGGCTCCCACCCTGCTCGAAGCCGCCGGAGTCCCCGTCCCGCCCACCTGGAAGGGTCGCAGCGCATTCCCGCTCGTCAACAGCTACGAGGCTCGCGAGAAGTGGGAAAATCAGCAGCTCATCCAGATCAGCGAATCCATGACCGGACGCGCCATCCGCACCAAGGACTGGACCTACTGTGTCGCCGATCTCTCCGGCGATACCAAGAAGCCCGCCGCGGCCAGCTATCACGAGTACCAGTTCTACGATCAGCGAGCCGATCCCAACGAGCTGGTCAACCTCGCCGGACGCGCCGAATACCGCGCCAAGGCCGACGAGCTACAGGCGCAATTGAAGAAGCTGATGGTAGCCGCCGGGGAACCCGAGCCGGAGATCGTCCCAGCCAAGCTCTACCCATAACCTGAAGCGCTTCGTGGGCCTCTCGTTGGTTGTCTGGCAGATTCATCCGCCGACCAACGGGAGGCCCACGCGAAGCGATAAAAAGGCGTGAAATGCCCGCCCCACGCGCAGTGGGCCCGTCCGGCAGGACTTAAACCCCGAACGGATGCTCCAGCGAAGGACTCTGCGGCTCAAACCACTCCGCGCCGTTCTCCGTAATCACCATATCGTCCTCCAGCCGCAGCCCGAACTCTCCCTGAATAAACAGCGCAGGCTCATCCGAGAACGTCATATTCGCCTGGATCTTCGTCTTGTTGCCGCGCACCAGGTAAGTCCACTCGTGTACGTCCATGCCGATGCCATGCCCCACGCGATGCACAAACGTATCGTAGTCCGGCCCGAACCCGGCCTTGTGGATCACCTCACGAGCCGCAGCATCCACCGCCTGGCACTCTACCCCCGGCTTCGCCGCCTCCCGCGCCGCTGCCTGTGCCCGATACACAATATCGAAGTACCGCTTCATCTTGTCCGAAGGCTTGCCATACACCCACGCCCGCGAGATGTCCGACTGATACCCCTCCACCGAGCATCCATCGTCGATCAGCACCATCTCGTTCTCGCGAATCACCTGCGGAAACAGCGACCCATGCGGCAGCGCGCTCGAAGGCCCCGTCTGGCAGCTCGTATCTCCCGTCACGCCCATGTGCTGGTAAGACCGCGAGCAAAGGCTGGAGAACGCCGCCGTAGTAATCCCCGGCTGTACCGACTTCCACACCGCCTCATACACCTGCATCGTAATGCTGTTCGCCAGCCGCATCAGCGCAATCTCCGCCGGGCTCTTAATCATCCTGCATCCTGCCACCACCGGCGTCGCGTCCACAATATGCAGATTCGGGCAGGCCTTCATCACCTCATTGGCAAACGTAAACGGCGTCTTCTCCTCAATCCCCAGAGTCCCCGTCAACACCCCCGCATCGGCCAGCCCCTTCCGCACCAGCGCCGACGGGCTCTCATCCTCCTGCCAAAGATAAATCGCGGCGCTCTTCCCCTCCGGCACCGAGTCCATCCGCTCATCCAGCCGACCCTTCTCAAAGTGCGGACACACAAAGAACGGCTTCCCCTTCGCCGGCAGCACAAAGCACATCAGCCTCTCGGAGTTCGTCCACCGCATCCCCGTGTAGTACGTCAGCGAAGTGTCGCCCGCCACCAGGATCGCGTCCTGATGGTTCTCCACCATCAACTGCCGAGCCCTCTGCAACCGGGCCTCCCGCTCCTCCAGCGTAATCGGCTTCGCCTCGCCCCTCCGGTTCTTAAGCGCAAGCACTGCGGGCGGCAGCGGAGCCGCTCCCTCTGGTGCTGCTGCGCGTTGTGCCGCGGCAAGGGCTGGAACCGAGAGAATTGCACCGGACTGAAGAAAGCGACGACGATTCATAAACGTTAGCTCCTGGTTGTTAGCTCATAGCTGGATTGAAAGGAAGGCTTCATTATAGACACAACACAAACGGCGACACGCAAACTCACTGGTACGCCACCGCAACATGAATCGTTCTGGCAACCGCACTGGCCGGTAGAGTGATCGTCTCGCTCTCGCTCGAAAAATCCTTCCACGCCGCACCATCCACCGTCACTGCCCGAATCGCCCGATGCCCCGGAGTACGCAGCCGCAGCTTCACCCGCACCTTGCCCGCAGGCATCCGCACCGTGGCCTTCACCGAGCCACGGTCCACATCCGACTCCGCCTCATAGCCCACCGTCCCAAACCGCGTAGGCGCACCCGTAATCGCAATATGCTTGCCCCCGGCCAGCCACTCCCGCGGAGCGGCCTTCCCCAGCCACAACACCGGCTCGTCCGGCTCTTCGAACACCAGCATCCACTTCGTTAGAATCGGAATCGTATCCTGCGCGGGCGTGCAGTAGGGCCCGCCCAGCGTCCCATCCAGCTTCGCGCTCTCCACCGAGGTCCACGTCCCACGCGAGTAGATATGTGCCATGTGCGCATAAAAACTCAGCAGAAACTCCCGGGGATGATCGAACTGCATACTCGCATACGCCGGTCCAAAGTCCAGAAACCCGGTAATGTGGTTGCCCGAGCGCGGCAGCCCGAACAGCAAACTCCCCCGCGCCGATAAGCTATCCCAAAGCTCCGCTTCCTCCCCCGCCGTCAGCTCGCCCGACTCCAGCATCTCCATGTAGGCTCTCTGCTTGCCATAGGTAGCCGTGTCCCCCGCCACCGCAGGCACATAAGCCGGGCTCTGGCTCCGGTCAATCGAGCGCTTCAAAGCGTTCTCCATGTCCGTCTTCAGCAGAGCCGATCGCTCCATCAACCCCCGAGCCTTAGCCTCCAGCACCCGGTCATGCGTCTTAGCCGCAATCGCCAGCCATGCCTCGCCAAGATCATGGAACCCACGTGCCGCCTCGGCATTGTTCGCAAAGTGAGGCTGCATGAACCGATAAGGATTCAGCTTCAGGCTACTGTCATGCTCCGACCACCCACGAATCACCCCATACGTTACGTCCTGTTCCGGCAGATTGCGCGAGTCATCATGCAGCTTCTCCAGCAGCTCCGCAATCGCAAACAGCTTCCCCTTGTACTTCAGCAGCGTGGCCGAATCACCCGTATACGCGTAGTACTTCGCCACCGCGGCCAGCATCTTGCCATACTGCCCAATCTCCGGCCCTCGCGTATCAATCGAGCCGTCCGCCCGCACCGACTGCGTAAAGTAATCGTCAATATAGCGTTTGGCCACGTCAAACGATCCCCACTCCACCAGCGCCATCACGTCGCTGTTGAACGTGTCCTGAAACGTATCGACGTTGTTATACCCATACCCGCCAAAGACGTTGATCCCTCCCAGCGGCGGATACCCATACTTCGGATGATCGTTCACCCGCGTCAGCTCCTGCAACGAAAGCGCCCGCCGGTTGAAGTCCGCCAACCGGGTATCCGGCACATCGATCTGCATCCCGGTCTTCAGATTCGTCTTCCACCACGCATGGGCCCGCAGCAAAGCCCGATAGAACTCCGCCGCCGCCGGTTCGCCCCGCGGAGGAAACGGCAGGTGGTGATAGTAGTAGTGCGCCTCCTTCACCTCGCCATGATCCACCAGCACCGCGCGAAACCAGGTCGGCTGCGTCCAGAAGTGTCCCGGCTCCACATCCGCAAACAGCGACTCCTCCCAGTACCTCTGCTCCCCGGCGGCAAACACAAAGTGCAGCACCGGCAACCACCCGCCAATTAGCCCTTCCTTCACCTCGTGCTTCTGTCGGGCCTGTTGCATCTCCGGAAACAGCTTCCCCAGGTCAACATAGATCTCATCGCTGAACGCCCCATAGTCCCACGTAGGCTTGTCGTCGCCATACGGAGTCCCCACAAACGAGGGCACGCGCAGCGGCGGCAGCGTAGCCGCCACCTTGTCGTACTCCGGGTCGCCGTCGCCCTGCAACAAAGTCGGAGCCAGCAGGTCCGTCTTCGACTCGCTGACCTCCTTCAGAGTATGCCCCGCATACAACGTTCTCTCTGGAGCGGTCGTAGGCTCAGCCGTCTTCGGCAGCGTAAGCGCCACCCCCTGCCGCCCCAGGTACACAATGCTGCCGTTCTCCTTCGTATTGTCTTCCAGCACCGCCAACGGCCCCGCAGGCTCCGTCAACACAGCCATCAGAGTCCATGACCCCACCGTATGCCCCACCGCCACCGTGCTGGCCTTAGCCTTCTCCGTGATGGTAGCCGTCCCAGCCTTGCTATCAATGCCCGTAAGCCGAAGCCCCGTCAAATCGCCGCTCTGAGCCCGCCCTACTCCACCAGCCCCGGAAGCCACCGCCACCAGCACCGCACCCATCGCAATTCGCCAGTTTCTCGTCATCTCTCTCCTGTAAGGCAAAGGCACAGCCAGGCCCGAACCCGTCCGGTCTGGCATTACGGCCTCGGCTATTCCGCGTTCTCCATGAGTACCCTCCCCACAAGCCGGAAAGCAAGAAGTTTTTACAAAGCGCACTGGCTTAAATAAAAAATCGGCCGCCGGTCCAAACTCCGGCGGCCGATCTCATTTGATACGCGTTACTTGGCGCTGACCTTCAGCAGAACGACGCCATGCGTCGGAACCGTCGTCTTGAACGAGTCTCCGCTCACCGCAACCGCCTCATGCTTCCACAGGTCGCGCGCCTTCACGCCCTTGCCGTTGAAGCCCGCTGGCAGGCTGCTCCACGCAAAGCCCGTGTCCGCCGGAGCGTCGCCGCGGTTGAAGATCGCAACCGCGATCGTGCCGTCATGCAGCGGACGCCACAGCGTTACGATCTTGTCATTGGTCGAGAGCGTCTGCACCGGCTTGTAGTTCGGGTCCTGGTCAATCGCGATCACCTCGGCGTTCATCAGGATCGACTTCGTCTCATCCGTCATGTCCCGCAGATCGTTACCCGCAATCAGAGGAGCCGCCAGCAGCGACCACAGGCTCATGTGCGTGCGATACTCATCGCCCGTCATCCCTCCATTGCCGATCTCCAGCATGTCCGGATCGTTCCAGTGTCCCGGCTTGGCATACTCCGCCAGCTTCAACTGGCTGAACCCGATTTTGTCCATCGAGTTCCACTTGTCGGTGATGTCGCCCGTCGTGCGCCACAGGTTGCCGCCGCTCTTCGTGCCCCATCCCGTCCACACCGCGGCGCGTCCATACTCGCAGAGGCTATAGACAATCGGACGACCCGTAGCCTGCAACGCCTCGCCCATCTTCTGGTACAGAGCCTGCAACGTAGGCGCGTCGTCCTTGTAGATGTCCAGTCCGCTGCAAAGGTCGTACTTCAGGTAGTCGATGCCCCACGCCGCGTAGGTCTTCGCATCCTGAATCTCATGGCCAAAGCTGCCCTCGTATCCAGCGCAGGTCTTCGGTCCGGGGCCAGAATAGATACCGATCTTCAGACCCTTCGAGTGAACATAGTCCGCCAGGGCCTTCATGTCCGGAAACTTCTTGTTCGGTACGATATTTCCCTGGGCGTCGCGGCCCAGCTCCCACGTGTCGTCAATGTTGATGTAGACATAGCCAGCCTTGCTCATGCCGCTGGACACCATCGCGTCCGCCATGCCGCGCACTGAAGCGTCGTCCACGCGTCCGGCAAACTTGTTCCAGCTATTCCAGCCCATCGGCGGCGTCTTCGCCAGCCCATTGTCCGGCAGGTCCTTCAGTGCAGGCAGCGGAAGCGGAGCCGGAGGCAGCGTCGCCTCCTTCGTCACCTTGTCTCCCTCGGACTCTACCGAAGCGCCATTCCGTCCCGCCGTATGCAGCACCAGCTTGCCGCCCTGGAACGTGCCGTCATACACCACAGGCCGCTGCGGAGGCCGTACCGGTGCCGTCGAGCCAGCCGGAGGCGGAGGAGGCGTAGGAGGAACCGTCGCAAAGTGGATCGCGCCGTCCTTGAACGTGCCGTTGATCGGAATCCCATTCTTGCCCCGGATCAGGCTTCCGCTAATCGTCTCGCCGCTCTGCTGAATCTCGAAGAAGGTCTCGCGAAACGTGCCATCGCCGTTCGCATTCGGGGTACGCAGACGCCAATAGCCATTCAGGTCCGTCTGCGCCAGCATAGGCGAGAGGTGAAAGCAGAGGGCATAACCAAGAAACAAAGCAAACGACCAGCACAAAGCCTTAACTGCACGATGCATTCTCTATCTCCAAATAAATCGACTGAACAGAACCGGGGGAACTGGCCTCCTCATGGAGGAAGCCAGGCACACTCACTCTACTCGACGCACTACATTTCGGTAAACGTTTATTTTTACATCATCCGCAGCAAAACCAGCCGCATCATCCACAAAAAACAACCAGCATTCTCACTTCGCCTCTATCTCCAGCACTTGCACCGAGTACGCCGGAACCGTATGCGAGAACTTCGCTCCCACTCCACTCAGCGTAGTCCGCACCGGAACAACCCGTTTCGGCGCAACAAGCGTATTCGTCTCCGCCAGGTTCGTCCCCGTCAGCGACACCACCTCCGCGCTCCCGCCCACATTGGCCCCGTTCAAGCCAATATCCACCGCTTGCGGCGTGGAAGAAGCGTTCACCAGCTTCAAATAAACCTTCCCCTTGGCCGCGTCCTTAGTCACCGAATAGAAAAATCGATCCCCGCCCCCCGCAACCGAAGAAGCCGGAACCTCCGTCCCCAGGTACTCCGCAAACATAGCCTGCGCGTAGTAGCTGGGCGATCCATAGCTCGAAATCGCGTCATACCCAATCAAATCCGACTCCCACTGCATCCCGCCCGGATTCACATTCACAAACAGCGGAGCATACGAGGCCATCACGATCAGGTCGCTGTTCCGCTCCATGCTCGTCATCCACGCCGCATCTCCCAGCGCCGCGCCCATGTTCGTCGTCGGCGACCCCTCCCGCGTGGCCCACTCTCCCACAAAAATCTTCGGCCCGTTCCTGTCCACCGAGTCATAGTGGTTCACCATCGCAAAGAACTCATCCGCGCGCCTGTAGTAGTGGTCGTCCACCACATCCGGCTTGATCTTCTTCACCGGCATCGTAGCAATCAACTGCAACTGCGGATACTTCGCTTTGATCGCCTTATAGAACTGCGTATACCGCCCCTCATAGCTGCCCGAGCGGTCGAACCAGTCCTCATTCCCAATCTCCACATACTTCACCGGGAAGGGAGCTGGATGCCCCAGCTTCGCCCGCACCGCGCCCCACTTCGTCGAAGTGGCCCCCGTCGCAAACTCGATCTCATCCAGCGCATCGTCCACAAACGGATTCAGCGCAGGCCCCGGTGCAATATAGTCGCCCTTCAGCGAGTAGCCCGCATACACCGCCAGCACCGTGTCGATCTTCAGGTCTTCGCTCCACTCCAGAAACTCCAGCAGCCCCAGCCCGTCCGAAGACTGATAGTCCCACGGGCTCCGATGCGTAGGGCGGTCCACCAGCGGCCCCAGCGTATTCTTCCAGTCGAACCGTTCATCGATCTGGTCGCCCTCCAGATAATTCCCACCCGGCAGCCTCAGAAACGTCGGATGCATCGCCGCCATCATCTCCATCAGGTCCGGCCGATTTCCATTCACGCGGTTCTTATAAGTAGGCGGAAACAGCGACACAATGCTCAACCACATCTTGCCCGCATGTCCCACCGTCACCACCAGGTGGTTCTCTGCGGAGGTCTCCACCTCGCCGGTCTTCAGCGTGAACGCCAGCTGCTTCCACTCCGTCGCAAGCCCCTGCACCGTCGTCGTAGCCAGCGTCTTGCCGGAGTTGTTGCTTACCAGCGAGACCGTCAGCGGCCCCATCCCCGCCGAATCCGCCTTCGCATACAGCGAGCCCGTGTACGTCGTATTCGGACGCACCGCCATGCCCCAGTAGCCTTCGTTCCGAACGCCCGCCTGGTTCGCGCTGTCTGCCTTTGTAATCGTCACGGCAAGGCTGTGCTGCTGCGCCGCGCTCGGCCCCTCATCCGTGTCGATCACCATCGAGGCCATCGAATTGCCAAAGTGTTCAATGTTCCAGTGATTCATCCCGCCCGGCCCATGCCCGCCAAACGGACGATCCTGAAACGTGCGGTTCCGCACCATCTCCGCATACAGGCCGCCGTCGTAGGAGTAATTAATCTCCTCCGTCATCAGTCCATACAGCGAAGGACTCACGCCATGCAGCGGCTTATCCAGTTGAATCGAGAGGGTCGCGGTCTGCGCCACGCAGGCAACAGAAAAGGCGCTCAAGGCAAGGGCCGCGGCCCCTGTTTTGAATCGGTTCAGCATCTCTTTCGCTCCGGTCGGCTGCGAAGCAGCCGGGAATCAAACTTGGTCTGATTCCCGGCCGTTCACAACGCTCAGTAGATATGTCCGTGCAGCGAAAGAAGCATACTTCAAACGTCCCGTACTGCGCTACGGAATCCGCAGCGAGTACGTCGTCTCTTCCCAGCGAAGCTGTCGCCGGAACTCATGCAGCTTCGTATCTGCGTCAATCCGGATCAGCTCAATCCCGGCGATCTCCGCAAAGTCCGCCAGATGCTCCGTCGTCAGCGCCTGGCTGAAGCCCGTATGGTGAGCCCCGCCCGCATAGATCCACGCCGCCGCCGCCGTCTTCAAATCAGGCTTCGCCAGCCACACCGCCCGGGCTACAGGCAGCTTCGGCAGCTCATGCTCCGGTTCGATCACATCAATCTCGTTCACGATCATCCGGAACCGGTTGCCCATGTCCACCAGCGAGGCCACTACCGCCGGTCCCTTGGGAGCCGTAAACACCAGACGCGCCGGGTCGGCCTTGCCGCCAATCCCCAGCGGATGAACCTCAAGCGTCGGCTTGTCCTTGGCAATCGTCGGGCAGATCTCCAGCATGTGCGAACCCAGCACCTTCGCCGTCCCGCCAAAGTCGTAGGTATAGTCCTCCATAAAAGAAGTGCCGCCCTCCATACCGTCCGCCATCACCTTCATAATGCGGACCAGCGCCGCCGTCTTCCAGTCGCCTTCGCCGCCAAAGCCGTAGCCATCGGCCATCAGGCGCTGCGTCGCGATTCCCGGCAACTGCCCCATGCCGTGCAGGTCTTCAAACGTATCCGTGAACGCGCCAAATCCGCCCTCTTCCAGAAACGCCCGCAGCCCCAGCTCGATCTTCGCCGCAACCTTCAGCGAGTCGGCGCGGTCATGATCCTTCGTAATGGTGTAGGTATCGTGGTACTCCTTCACCAGCTTGTCCACCTCGGCGTCCGAGAACTGGTTGATCCGGTCCACCAGGTCGCCGATGCCATACCCATTCACGCGATACCCAAACTGCGCCTGCGCCGAAACCTTGTTGCCCTCGGTCACGGCCACTTCGCGCATATTGTCGCCAAACCGCGCCACCTTCAGGTTCTGCGACTCATGCCAGCCCGCCGCCGCGCGCGTCCACGTGGCAATATCCTTTACCGTCTCGGGGTCCTGCCAGAAGCCGACCACCACCTTGCGCGGAAGCCGCAGCCTCGCCGTAATGAAGCCGAACTCGCGGTCGCCATGCGCCGCCTGGTTCAGGTTCATAAAGTCCATGTCGATCGTAGACCACGGCAGATCGCGGTTGAACTGCGTGTGCAGATGAAGAAACGGCTTGTTCAGCAGTTGCAGCCCGGCAATCCACATCTTCGCCGGAGAGAACGTGTGCATCCACAGCACCAGTCCAATGCAGCTCTCCGAGTTGTTCGCCTCACGGCAAAGCCCGCGGACCTCCTCCGGTGTCGTGACCACCTGCTTGAACACAATAGGGAAGGGAACCGACTTCTCCCCAGCCAGGGACGCAACCACCTTCTTCGAGTTCTCCGCGACCTTGGCGAGAGCCTCTTGTCCGTAAAGATGTTGACTCCCGGTAACGAACCAGATCTCCAGGTTTCCAGTTTTCTTCATAGCTTCGACTATTTCCTGAACTGCTTTTTTATAAGATTTCCAATTACCAGGCGACGTATCACCGGATAAAAAGCTGTGGGGCGAGTATAACCTGTGCTATTTCCCATCAACCAGAGCCGCACCGCCGCAATCCTTTCACGCCCATCGAACCAGAAGATTTCCCCCATCGACTATCGCCAGTCTTTACGCACCCTTACACCATTCCCACCAGCAAAACCCACCATCCAGCCCGCCACCGCCTTATGGCCGATTATCGCAACAGCAAAACTCCCGGTCGGTTGTCGCTTTCGCTGTTGCATCTTCTGTTTTCATAAAGCCCTGCAATCGGGTGCCCCATCTTCGCGACGGTTTTATCGTCGCTAAGGTGGGCATCGTCCGCAGGACGACCGTTTTTCTTTCTCACTCCACCCATCCCAAACCACGTCAACCCACCATCACTTCGCCGCAACCACCATCGCCCCCAAAATCCTAACCGGCGGAGTAAGCTTCTGCCCCTCCACCGGCTGGGCTTGGATCTTGTGCGCCACATCCATTCCCCGAACCACATGCCCAAACGCTGCGAACCCCTGCCCATCCGGATTCCGCTTCCCTCCAAAATCCATAGAAGGCTGGTCCCCGATACAAATCGAAAAATCCGAAGTACCTGTATCCGGCCCCCACCGAGCCATTGAGAGCGTCCCATCCAAATGCCGCAGTCCGGTCTTGCTCGTCCTCTCCAGCACAATCGGCGGAAACCCATCCTTCCTCCGAGCCGGGTTGATCCCCGCCTGCACCACCTCGATCTTCACCGCATTGTCCGGCTGGTTCTGCATCGTCACCGCACGATGGAACTCTCCACCGTCATAGAACCAGCCGCGCACATACCGCAGAAAATTTTCGACCGTGATCGGAGCATGGGCAACGTCCAGTTCCACCTCGATCTCGCCGAGTTGCGTCCGCAAAATCACATGAGGATTCCCACCCTGCGCCAAGGCCGTCACTCCAACCAGCATCGTCAGCAGCAGAAGACGACTCATCCAACAGAATCCGCGCAAAGTTCCACCATCCCAATAATCAGAAGTGAGAAATAAAACTAGCACACCCGCAAAAAAAGAAACCAACGTTTTTTCACCAGCCGAGTCTTACCTGAAACGAAACACTCTCTGGCCCCGTCTTCAGGATCATGTTGCGCTGAACCTCTGCTGTGCGATTCGATTGCAGTGCTGGTAACAACCGTCCATTACCGGACACCCAGTCTCAATTCCGGACACTGACCCGGACACCAATCGATCCACAACCTCAACAAAAATCGCAAAAGAGAACGGCCCTGAAAATGCACATCATCACTTGAAAAGATGACCACGCACCTCTTCCTGCAAGATCCGCTTCAATCAAGGTTCTCTTGTCGGGAGCACGCCAACGGCACTACCGCAGCAAGACTCATGGGCCCCGTTCGGAGAACGATTTTCATGAAGAGATTTCTTCTGTTCCTTTTGCTTCTGCTGTCTTGTCCAGTGTTATTCAGCCAGAGTCCGCAACCGGATACTCAATCTTCGGCTCCCGCTCGCGGCCGACTCTACGGCACCGTCTCCGACCCCGACGACGCCGTCATCCCCGAAGCAACCATCACGCTGCGTGCCGCCGGGAACCACTCCGCCGTCATCACCGCAGTCACCGACGGCCAGGGCCGCTACACCCTTCCCAGCCTCGCTCCCGGCGCCTACACCCTCACCGCCGAGCGTAAAGGCTTCGCCTCATTCACCAACGACAAAGTAGTCCTCGCCGCCGGAGCGAATCTCCACCTCAACATCCATCTCAAAATCGCCACCGAAGATCAGCAGGTCGAGGTCTCCGACCAGGCCGACACCCTCGACCCCAACAATAACGCCGGAGGCCTCACCCTCAAGCAGAAAGACGTCGATCTCCTCCCCGACGACCCCACCCTCCTCCAGCAGCAGCTCGAAGCCATGAGCGGCAGCACGCAGAACCAGATCTACGTCGATGGATTCTCCGGCGGCACCCTGCCTCCCAAGAACATGATCCGCGAGATCCGCATCAATCAGAATCCCTACTCCGCCAAAAACGACACCGACCCCATCATGGGCATGATCGAGATTTTCACCAAGCCCGGCACCGACACCATGCACGGCAGTTTCTATGCGTCCGGTAACAGCTCCGGCCTCAACGCGCCGAACCCCTTCTACCCAAACCAGCCGTCCTACTACAACTACAACTGGGACGGCACTCTCTCCGGCCCCATCAACAAGCGCTCCTCTTACTTCATTGAGGCCAATCGCTACCTCAGCGCCACCAACCAGCTCATCGCTGCTGAGACCCTCGATTCCAACTTCAATCAGGTTCCCGTTAATCAGGCTCTCCCGCAGACCCGTAGCTCCATTGGCTTCAATCCCCGTTACGATCTTCAGGCAGGCAAGAGCACCCTCAGCATCCGCTACACTTTCTACCGTTCCACCCAGAACAACGGAGGCACCGGCTCATTCAGTCTCGCTAGTCAGGGCTTCGACAGCGACACCCTCTACCAGGGCTTTCAGATCAGCAATAGCCAGAACTTCGGTAACCGCATCATCAACGATACCCGCTTCCAGTACACCCGCAGCCGCGCCAGCCAGAACCCCTACAGCACCGCACCCAGTCTCTTCGTATCCGGAGCTTTCAACGGCGGCGGTAGCCCCAGCGGCCGCTCCCAGAACAATACCGACCGGTACGAGTTACAAAATTATCTCTCCTTCTCCATCGGCAAACACTTCCTCAACGTCGGCGCTCGCCTTCGCAGCCTCCGCAACGCCGTCAACTCCGGAGCCAACTTCAGCGGCCAGTACACCTTCTTCTCCCTCGACGCCTACAGAATCACCCTCGAAGGTATCCAGAACCACCTCACCCCCCAGCAAATCCGCGAATCCGGCGGCGGGGCCAGTCAGTTCTCCCTCACCGCGGGCACGCCTTCTGTCGCCGTCAACATGACCGACGTCGGTTTCTTCTATCAGGACGACTGGCGTCTGAAGCCCACCCTCACCCTGAGCTACGGCATCCGTTACGAGCTCCAGAACCACATCTCCGACCACGCTGACATCGGCCCCCGCTTCGGCTTCGCCTGGAGAGTCGGCCCCAAGAAGAGTCCCTTCACTCTCGGCGGAGGCACCGGCTTCTTCTATCACCGCTTTCCCGCCACCAGCATCCTCAATGCCATCCGCCAGAACGGTACCACCCAGCAGCAGTATGTAATCAACTCGCCGGACTTCTACCCCAACATCCCGCCGCCCGCCAGTCTCGGCACGCAGGTCACTCCCACCATCTATCAGATCAGTCCTAACTACCGCGCTCAGGATGTCTACGTGGCCGATATCGACATCAGCCATTCCCTCACCTCCCACGGACGCGTCTCCCTCAACTACTGGTACGCCCGCGGAATGCATGACCCCCTCATCCGCAACGTCAACGCCCCGCTCCCCGGCACCTACAACCCCGCCGACCCCACCAGCGGCGTCCGCCCATACGGCGGCACACGTAACATCTACCAGTACGACTCCGGCGGTCTCTCCCACTACTACCGCCTCATGCCTAACGTCTCTTATTTCAACAAAGGCTTCTCTATCTTTGCCAGCTATCAGCTCGTCTGGGATACAGCCAACACCGATCAGGGAGCCTTTGCTGCTAACGGCTACAACATCAACCTCGACAAAGGCCCGGCCTGGCTCGATATCCGCCACACCCTCTACGCCGGTGGAGGTGTCCCTCTCCCCTTTCACTTCAGCACGAACTTCTATCTGCAAGCGCGCTCCGCCCCGCCCTTCAACATCACCGTCGGGCAGGACCTCAACGGCGACTCCCAGTTCAACGACCGTCCCACCTTTGCCACCGACCTCACCCGTCCCAGCGTAGTAGCCACCAAATGGGGAACCTTCGACACCGCACCCATCCCCGGCCAGCAGGTCATCCCCTACAACTACGGCCGCGCTCCCGGCTCCTTCATCAACTACCTGCAACTAAACCGTGTCTGGAGCTTCGGCCCCGAACAGCACGTCCCCCGTCCTCCCGGCACGAAAGGCCCTCTACCTCGCAAATACTCTCTCAGCTTCAACGTCAGCGTCTTTAACGTCTTCAATCATCCCAGCCTCGCCCCGCCCAGCGGCATCCTCAGCTCTCCAATTTTTGGCCGTTCCGTCAACACCTCCGGCTCAAGTCGCAGCATTAACCTGCAGACACGCTTCTTCTTCTAAGCCACCGGGCTCGTCCCGTACAATTCTCCGCATGAAACCCAGCCTCAACCGGCGCGTCTTCCTGCAACAGCTCTCTGCCGCCACGCTCGCAGGCCCAGCCCTGCTGGCGCAGTCGTCCACGCCTTCCAATCTCTACGACCAGAAGATCAAGCGCATCCGCCTCTCCACCCTTCAGGGCCGATACCACAAGTTCGTCTCCATGAACGCCTACGACGTCCGCCCCGAAGGCCACACCTACGAGCACACCCTCTTCCGCATCGAAACCGACTCCGGTCTCGAAGGTCTAGCCCCCGGCGCCTACACCAACCTCTGCACTCCCGCCTACGCCCGCACCCTCCAGCCCCTCATCGGAGCCCGCATCGGCGACCTCTACACCTTCGCCGAAGGCCGCATCACAGGCCGCGCCCCGCAGTACGCCAGCCTCCTCGCCTCCAGCCGTCATCTCGACGCCGCCTTCTTCGATCTCTATGGCAAAATCTCCAACAAGCCCGCCTGGGCCTTCATAGGCAACGAAGGCAAGCCCCAAACCTCCATCTACGATGGCACCGTCTACTTCGCCGATGTCTGGTTCAGCGACCGCGGCCTCACCGCCCTCAAGGAGGAGTGCGCGGAAGCCGTCCACTCCGGCTTTCGCGGCGTCAAAATCAAGCTGGGCCGCGGCGACAAGTGGATGCCCCGCGAAGCCGGTGAGCGCCGCGATATCGAAGCCGTCTTCGCCGCCCGCGAGGGCATCGGCCCCGATGCCCTCCTCTTCGCCGACCCCAACTACGCCTATCGCAACCGCTACCCGCAGGCCGTCGAGTTGCACCGCCAGGTCAAGCCCGCCCGCCTCACCTTCATGGAAGAGATCTTCCCCGAAAACCCCGCGCTCTACACCCAGCTCCGCAGCGACCTCGCCGCCCAGAACAACCCCTGCAAAATCGCCTTCGGCGAGCACCTCCGCGCCGTAGAAGCCGTCAATCCTTACCTCCACCCCACCCTCCTCGTCGACTACCTCCAGTACGACATCCGCACCAACGGCTTCGTCGACATAGCCCAGGTAGCCCGCAACGCCGCCTCCACCTCCACCCTCATCTCCACCCACAACTGGGCCTCGCAAATGGGTTACATCATGAGCCTCCACATGGCCCGAGCCATCGGCAACTACGGCATCGCCGAGTGCGACCGCTCCACCTGCGACGTCCTCCACGTCGAGCCGCTCCCCATCCACAACGGAGTCGTCGTCGCGCCCTCGCTCCCCGGCCTCGGCATCACCATTAACGAAGACGTCTACCGCCTCAAACACACCGCCAGCGAAATCGTAGTTTCATAAATCCCCATGAAAAAACTTTTAGTCCTCGCCCTGCTAGCCTCATCCGCCACTGTCGCCTCCGCGCAAGCCCGCTGGTCTGAACAGAAAGCCAACGACTGGTACGCGCAACTCCCCTGGCTAGTCGGTGCGGACTACATCCCCTCCAACGCCATCAACGAGCTCGAAATGTTTCAGGCCGCCACCTTTGACCCCGCCATCAACGACCACGAGCTGGGCCTGGCCGAATCTATTGGCATGAACACCGCCCGCGTCTTTCTTCAGGATCAGCTCTGGAAGCAGGACCCCGAAGGCTTCAAAAAACGCCTCGACGCCTTCCTCGCCATCGCGGCCAAACACCACATCCGCCCCATCCTCGTCCTCTTCGACTCCTGCTGGGAGAACAACCCCCACCTCGGCCCCCAGCACCCGCCCATCCCCGGCATCCACAACTCCGGCTGGGTCCAGAGCCCCGGCAAAGAACGCCTCTTCGACCGCTCCGTAGAGCCCGAGCTCAAGGCCTACGTCACCGGCATCGTCTCCGCCTTCGCCAACGACCCCCGCATCCTCGCCTGGGACATCTGGAACGAGCCCGACAACCGCGGCGGAGACAAAGAAGAGGACGAACCCGCAAAAGTAAAACGCGTAAACGAGCTTCTCCCCCAAACCTTCGCTTGGGCCCGCTCCGCCCACCCATCGCAGCCTCTCACCAGCGGCGTCTGGAAAGGGAATTGGAGTGACCCCGCCAAAGAGTCCGAAACCACCAAAATCCAACTAGCCGAGTCTGACGTAATCTCTTTCCACAGCTACGCCTGGCCCGAGGAGTTCGAAGCCCGCATCAAAGAGCTCCTCACCCTCCACCGCCCTCTCATCTGCACCGAGTACATGGCCCGAGGCGCAGGCTCCACCTTCGACACCTCGCTCCCCATAGCGAAGCAGTACCACGTAGCCGCCATCAACTGGGGCCTCGTAGCAGGCAAGACCCAGACCTACTTCCCGTGGGACTCATGGGACCGCCCCTACGTCCGCCAGCAACCCACCGTCTGGTTCCACGAGGTCTTCCGCCAGGACGGAACCCCCTACCGCCAGCGCGAGGTAGACTTCATCCGCCAGCTAACTGGCCGAGGAACACACTAAGCCTCTACTTCTTCACCGAAAACCGAAACGTAGTAGTCGAATGAAACTCCTGTCCCGGCTTCAACACCGTGGAAGGAAACGCCGC
Organism: Terriglobales bacterium; assembly: GCA_015655585.1. Taxonomy (GTDB): domain Bacteria; phylum Acidobacteriota; class Terriglobia; order Terriglobales; family Acidobacteriaceae; genus Edaphobacter. Next base: position 70,452 of record JAATEV010000120.1, read on the forward strand.
CTCATTCGGAGAATCCGGAAAATGCTGCGTCTCCAGGCAAAGAGCCATATGCTCGACATACTTCTTCCCATGCCGTCCCGTAAACGTCCCGTCCAGATGGTTCCCCGAGTAGAACTGCACTCCCGGCTGCGTCGTAGTCACCGTCATCACCCGGCCGCTCTTCGTATCCGCAACCATGGCCGCCAGCTTCGTCGCGCCGTCTCGTCCATTCAGCACAAAGTTGTGGTCATACCCGCCCGCAAGTTTGAGCTGTTCATTGTCCGCCCCAATCCGTGCCCCAACTTCCATAGGCTTGCGAAAATCAAACGGCGTCTCCACTACCTGCGCCAGCTCTCCCGTAGGAATCAGCTCCTCATTCACCGGCGTAAACTGACTCGCGTTCAGGATTACCCGCTCGTTCAGAATGTCCTCCCGTTCATTCCCGCTCAGGTTGAAGTAAGCATGGTTCGTCAGGTTCACCACCGTGTCCTTGTCCGTCGTGGCCGAGTAGTCCAGCCGCAGCGCGTCTCCCACCACCGTGTACCGCACCTTCGCCGTCAGCGTCCCCGGAAACCCCATGTCTCCATCCGGACTCACCAGCGTAAACTCCACCCCGTTCGGAACCTCATGCCCCGTCCACACCTTCTGCTCAAAACCCACCGTCCCGCCATGCAGCGCATTCCGCCCATTGTTCACCGGAATCTGGTACGTCTCCCCGTCCAGCGAAAACTTACCCAAGGCGATCCTGTTCCCATATCGCCCCACCACGCCGCCCAGATGCGTCTTCTTGTCCTTCAGGTACTCCTCCAGCGAGTCGTACCCCAGGATGATGTCCTCCATCGCGCCCTTCCGGTCCGGCGTCTTGATGCTCACCAGCCTCGCGCCAAAGCCCATCACCCGTACCTCCAGCCGCTGGCTGGAGAGCGTATAAATCTCCACCGCCTCCCCATCCGCCGTATGCCCCCACAGAGCCTTCTTCACCTCTGCCTGCGCCGCCACCGACAGCGCCATCACCAGCAGCAACACCCGTCCCACAATCGTTCTCATCCCACCCTCCGCAGAAATTAACTCATCTTCCAGTAAACCGAATACCTGTCATGCGTCACATCTACCAGCGGAACAAATTTAATCTCCCGCCCGCCGTCCACCGCAGTCACAAACTCCAGTGCGCCCGTCTTCTTCATCCACGCGCTCACGTCCTTGCCGCCCGCCACCAGTGCCGGAACCGCCGGATCAGGAGCCTGCCGGAACTGCAACGCATTATTTCCCGCATACGGAGCCGCCTCCGGCATATTCTCCCGTCCCAGCAGCCCCGCCAGCACCAGCGGCCCATACAGCACCGCGTTCCAGCTCGGATCGTCCGTCATCGTCTCCACCCGCAGCTTCATCGGAAGCTCCGCCGTAATCACGTCGCCGCTCTTCCACCTGCGATCCAGCGTCACATAGCTCCCCGGAGCGCCCGCGGCCACAACCTTGCCATTCACCTTCACCACAAACCCCTCGCCCGCCCACTGCGGACGCCGCAGACGGATCGTAGCCTTCACCGGCTTTTCGCAGCTCAGCTTCCACTCGCTCCGCTGCTCCGCCGGAAACTTCGTCGTCTGCACCAGCTTCATCTTCTGCTCTTTCCAATGGACGGTCGAAGCGATGAACTGATTAATCCAAAGCTCCCCAGGAGAGCTGAAGTAAATACTCTCGCCATACTTCGCATGGTTCTCCATCCCCGTCCCTACGCAGCACCAGAACGACTCATACGGCGTACTGAACGTCTTGAAGTGTCCCGGCGTCAGCGACAGGTAATACGCCATCCCCGGCGTCGTCTTGTCCTGCGAAGCCAGAATATGGTTCCACAACACCCGCTCGTCATAAGCCGCCAGCGACTCCCTTGGCTCGCCCGCAAACAGCCGATCCGTAAGCTTCACCATGTTGTAGCTATTGCAGGTCTCCGCCGTAGAAGGAGAAAGATTCTTCCCCATCTTCCCCACCGGGTAAAAGTGCTCCCGGTCGCTGTCCCCGCCAATTACATACGAGCGCTTCTCCACCACCGTCTTCCAGAAGAACTCACCGCCCTTCCGCGCCCCCGCATCCCCACTCAGCTCATACTGCCGATAAAGCCCCAGCACCGTAGGAATCTGCGTATTCGCGTGCAGCCCGTCCAGATCGTCGACCTCCCGAGTCAGCGGCTCCAACACCTTCTGGTGGTTGAACCGCTTCGAAAGCGTCAGATACTTCGCATCGCCCGTAATCCCATACACATCGGCAAAGACCTCGTTCAACCCGCCATGCTCTTCGCCCAGCATCTTCTGCATCTGCTCATCCGTCAGCTTGCCCGTCAGCTCATAGCTCCAGTCGCTGAACCCCTTCAGCACCTCCAGCGACTGCGCGCTCTCCCCATACACATACGCGTCCCGCATCCCGGCCGACATCTTATGCAGCATGTACCACGGCGCATGGACCCCGTTCAGCCCCACCTTGTCGATATACACATTCCCCGCGCCGATCTCGGCAAATACCCGCTTCGCATCCGGCACGCCGCCCACATAGCCATTGCCGTTAGCCTTCTGGCACAGAGCCAGCTCTTCCACCACATACCCCTGCCGCTTCTTGAACTCCGCGCTCCCCGTGGCCCTTACATACATCGAACAGGCCGAAAGGTAATGCCCCAGCATCCTCCCCACCTTCGTCTCCCACCCGCCATAAGTCTCGGCCTTAGGCGGCAGCCCTGCACTAGCGCGGAAGTAATGCAGAAACTTGTCCGGGTCCAGCGAAAGCAGATAAATCCGGTTCCGCTCCATAGCCTCCGCATAAGGCCCAGCTCCCAACTGCACCTCATCCAGCGTAAAAATCTGCGCCTTCCTCCGCGAAGTCCCCAACGAGCCGACCGCCGCAGGAGCATCTAGGCGCATCTCCGCCGCCATCCAGGGCACCCGGGCCGCTACCGCAATACCTGCCGAAATCCGTGCTGCCTGTAGCAGCAACTTGCGGCGCGTCAATTCATCTGGATGCCGTGTGTACATTACAACCTCTTTTCCTGAAAAGAATCTCTATCTTACCTATACGAACAACAAGCCAATCCTGTTTCGTCCCATCCTTCTTACATGAGCCTCGCCAGCTTTTACAAACAAGCCAGGATGCCGAGCAACGCGAGGCCCCATACAGATCATCCTGCCGCAACAAGGTATACCCGTCACGAAGTGACCGCCCCGCGCGTAGCGGGCCCGTCCGGCAGGACACCCTCTCTTATCCCTAAGCCCTCAAAAAATCTCCACCACCATCTGCACCTCCACCAAAGCTCCCCGTGGCAGCGAGCTTACCCCCACCGCCGCCCGCACATGCCTCCCCGCCTCTCCAAACACCTCCACCAGCAAATCCGAAGCCCCGTTCATCACCTTAGGAGAATCAAAGAACCCCGGCGAGGCGTTCACATACCCATTCAAGCTAACCACGCTCTTCACCCGATCCAGCGACCCCAGATGCTCCCGCAATATCGCCAACTGCGTCAGCGCGCAAGCCCGAGCCGCGGCATACCCCTCCTCCACCCCGCACCCATCGCCCGCTCGCCCGGCAATCACGCCGTTCTCGTCCGCCGACACCGATCCCGCCAGAAACACCATCGTTCCCACCGTCTTCGCCAGCACATAATTCCCGCCCGCCCCCGGCAACCCCGGCAGCCGCAACCCCGCCTCCAACAGCCTCTTCTCCGCGCTCATTCCGCCAACCTATCACGCCCGTCGCCCGCTTTACATCCATCCCGCCAGCAGACGATCATGTTATGGGCCGGAGCACTTCCATCCGGCGGAGGAAAGACCCGAACATGAGCACCCAACCCAGCATCCTGCGCGAAACCCTCGAAGCCATCATCGGCCCCGAACGCACCGCCCGCCTCTTTCAGGCGCTGGTGATCCAGCCTGAGCTGGCCGCCGACCCCGGCCCCCAGGTCTCCCGCGCCATCCTCGCCCAGGCCTTGAACATGCTCCTCTTCGAAGACCTCCTCGCCCGCGTCCCCTCCGCAAAGATCTACGTCGACGAGTGCCTCCACAACGGCCGAGCCGTCATGCACGATCACGGCGCCGTCCGCACCGTACTCCTCGAAGGCATGGGCGCCCTCCCCGCCGGTCAGGAGGCCATCACCCGCATCCTCCGCCCTCTCGGCTACGCCCTCAACGGCACCTATCCCCTCGAGCGCCTCAAAATGACCGGACGCTCCCACGTCCAGGTCGATTACCCCGAAGACATCGCCCAGTTCTTCCTCAGCGAGCTCCACCCCGA
>JAATEV010000054.1 GCA_015655585.1 Terriglobales bacterium
ACGGCGCGCAGGACTTTTTGCTCAAGCGCCTGGAACTCGTCGTTGCTTACGGTCGGGCTGATGGGTGCGGATGTGCTCATGAGTTGCCTCAAAAATGGTGCGTTCAACGATCAGTATAGGCGCGATTGCCGGGAGCCTGGCAGGGAAAACGAGGCGGAGAATCAATCAGGGTGCAGGTGGCGTGATGAGGCCTCGCTTACGAAGCATGCGCTGCTTCGTCGGGTGCGCGATGGCGGCCGCCGAGCGCGGTGAGGGCCTCGATGACGCGAGCAGCGGAGCCCTGCAGATCGGCCTCGGTGAGGGTGCGCACGGGCGACTGAAAGACCATGCGAAAGAGCAGCGAGTAGTCGCCGGCGGGGATGCTGCGGCCTTTGCGATCGCGGAAGATTTCAAGCGGGCTGAGGCTCTCGAGATCCGGCAGAGCGAGCGCGTGGATGGCGGCGGAGACGGTGTGCCACTGCAGCGTGTCGGGAAAGAGGAAGGAGAGATCGCGGATGACGGCCTGGAAGCGGGAGAGCTCGCGAGCAGTATGTTTGCGAAGCGGCAGAACGAGCAGCTCCTCGACGGCGACGGCCGCGAGGAAGACGGGCTGGCGCAGCTTGCGCGGGGCGGCGAGGCTGACGGCGAGCTCGCCAAAGAGAGCAAAGGGGCGGCCGTGGAGCAGAGCGGCGCCGCCGCGGCCGGGCTCAAGCCAGGAGGGGAGAGACTCGGTGGTGAAGCTGAGGGACTCCGAGCCGCCAGGGAGCTGGAAGAGGGAGACGAGCGACTCGATGGCGCCTTTGAGCTCAAAGATGGGAGCGTCGGTGGCGTTGTGGAGCGGCGTTGCGGCGGTGTGCGCGGAGGTAAGGCCGAGCACGAGCGAGGGTGTCTCGACGACGGAGTCGATGGTGGAGTCATCGGCGAGCACGGTGCCGGCGAAGATCTCGCCCTGCTCGAAGAGGCGGACCTCGCGGACGTCGCGGTTGAGATTGTTTGCGAGCATGGAGAGCATGCCGGGGAGGAGTGAGGGCCGGAGCAGCGAGGCTTCTTCCGACAGCGGGTTTTCCATGACAACGTGTTGAAGCGAAGGGGAGTCCTCCGCGGAGGGACGCAGCGCAGGAGCTGCGAAGCTGGAGCTTTCGGCAACAGAAGCGAAGGTGGAGGAGATGGCCTCAGTGAAGCCGAGGGCGAGCAGGCGGGCGCGAAGGGCACGCGCCTGCGGCGCGGTGGCGTGGGCGAGGACCGGGCGCGGGGCAGGCAGGGTGTTGGCGAAGCGGTTATAGCCGAAGACGCGGGCGATCTCTTCGATGAGGTCGATCTCGCGCTCAAGATCGAGGCGCCAGGAAGGAAGGGTGACGGAGAAGTCGCTGGTGGAGGCCAGGCCGGATGACGAGGCTGCGGAGTGCGGCGCCGCTACGAGGATGCAGCCGAGAGCCGTGAGGTACTGGTCGACGAGGTCGGCGGTGAGAGCGGAGCGACCAGGGGAGTCGTCGAGCGTGGTGCCGAGGTGGCGCTGCACCTCGCCCAGCGAGAGGGCGATGGGGGCGCGGGCGGCGGTGCGCTGCTGGGTGGCGGGATGGATGAGGTCAATGAGCTCGCCTTCGAGATAACCGCCGCTCGCGAGGATCAGATCGCAGACGAGGGCGTTGGCGAGCGGGGCGGCGTTGAAGTCGGCACCGCGCTCGAAGCGGTGGGAGGCGTCGGTGTGGAGGAGATGGCGGCGAGAGCTGCGGCGGATGCTGGCGGGGTCGAACCAGGCGGCCTCTACGAGGACGTTTCTGGTTTCGGCGGTAATCATGGAGTCCCAGCCGCCCATGACTCCGGCCAGCGCGAGGGCTTTTTTCTCGTCGGCCACTACCAAGTCCTCGGCTTCGAGGGTGCGGTCGGTGCCGTCGAGGAGTTTTAATTTTTCTCCGGGGCGGGCTAGGCGGACTACGATGCCGCCTTCGATCTTGTCGAGGTCGAAGGCGTGGGTGGGATGTCCCATGCCTAGAAGGGTGAAGTTGCTGGCGTCGACGGCGTTGGAGATTTGTTTTTGCCCGAGGAGGTCGAAGAAGTGGGCCACCTGTGTGGTGGAGGGCGCGATGTTGACGTTGCGGATGACCTGGGCGGTGAAGCGGCCGCAGAGGTTGCGGGCGTCGTCGGCTATGCGGACGGGGAAGGGATTGGCGGGCGTGGCGGCGGGAAGCTCGGTGTCGAGCGGGGCGAGGGGAAGATCGTAGATGGTGGCTGCCTCGCGGGCGATGCCGTAGTGGTTCATGGCGTCGACGCGGTTGGTGGTGATGTCCATCTCGAAGAGGTGGCCGTTGTCGGGGCCGAGGGTATGCACGCCTTCGACGGCGATGCCACGGAGGGTGAGATCGTCGGCGAGTTGGCGGTCGGAGACGGAGAGCGCAGGGAGATAGTGGCGGAGCCAGCTTGTAAGTATCTTCATGATTCGACCCTTTCAGTGTACTTGGAGAGGCGGGCGATGGCTGTTACGAAACGACTTCTGCGATGATGAGGGTTGCGATATCTCGCGGAGGATGGGCGATGAGGGTTGGTTTTCTGCCGGTGGCGGCGATGGTGGCTCTTTGGGTGGGCGGTGGAGCATTGACGGCACAGACGCCGTGGACGATGCCCGCGGGACAGGCGACGATGAAGCTTTGGCCGGGCGGGGCTCCGGGTGCTAGCGCGGCGGTGGGGCCGGAGAAGGACATTGCCGATCCGAAGACGGCGATGACGGCGGGCAAGCCGCTGGTGCGGCTGACGAACGTCTCCGAGCCGAGCCTGACGCTGTATGCCGCGAAGGGCACGAACAGCGGGGCCGCCGTGGTGGTGTTTCCGGGGGGAAGCTATGAGTTTCTAGCGATTGACCTGGAGGGGACCGAGACCTGCGACTGGCTGACGGCTCAAGGCGTGAACTGCGTGCTGGTGAAGTATCGGGTTCCGGGGTCGGGGCCGTATCCGAAGTCTTCGGCGGCGTTGCAGGATGCGCAGAGGGCGGTGAGCCTGGTGCGGCAGCACGCGGTGGAGTGGAAGCTCGATCCGCAGAAGATTGGCGTGATTGGATATTCGGCGGGGGGAAATCTGGTCGCTTTTTTGAGCACGAAGTTTGAGCAGAGGGTCTACTCGGCGGTGGATGCGGCGGACGAGGTGAGTTGCAGGCCGGACTTCGCGATGATGATCTATCCGGCGTATCTGGTTGATCCGAACAATGGGTTTGCTATGACGATGGACGTGGTGCCGACGGCGCAGACGCCTCCGGCGTTTATCGTGCAATCGGAGAACGATCCGCTGCATGTGGAGAACGCCACGGCTTATTTTCTGGCGTTGAAGAACGTGAAGGTTCCGGTGGAGATGCATCTCTTTGCCAAGGGCGGGCATGGATATGGGCTGCGCAAGACGGCCCAGCCGGTGACGGACTGGCCGGAGCTGGCGAACGTCTGGCTGCAAAGCATTGGCGTGCTGAAGAAGTAGGTGGAAGGATGGGGGCGGCTCGGATATTCTGCTGAAGCGGAGAGCTGCCCGCCAGGCTCGTTTTTCAATTCAGACGGAAGAGGACTGTTATGCTTCGTATGCTTTTGCACTGGATTCTGAATGCTGTGGCTTTGCTGGTGGTCGCGCACTTTGTCGAGGGGTTCATCGTCGATAGCTTCGTTTCGGCGCTGATTGCAGTGATTGTGATTGGCTTGCTGAACGCTACGCTGGGGCTGCTGCTGAAGTTCGTTACGCTGCCGCTGGGGATTCTTACGTTTGGCTTGTTTTTTCTGGTAATCAATGCAGTGGTGCTTTGGTTCTCCAGCAAGTTCGTGCCGGGGTTTGCGGTGACTACCTTCAAGGCGGCGTTTCTGGGGGCGTTGGCGCTGGCGGTGCTGCATCTGTTGTTTGGGTTTTTGGGGCTTACTTCCAAGAAGGCTTTGCCGTAGGCGGCTTGGGAAAAGCAGGAACAAAAACAAAGGCGAGAATTTAGTCGCTTCGCCCTTCGGGCTTCGCTCCGGCCTTCGGCAGAGCGGTGGTCGCTTCGCGACGGTCTTTGACGCCGGGCTGAAGCCCGGCTCTATCTCAAAGGCAAGGGCAAGAATAAACAACAGCAACGGTTTATGGGCTGGGACAAGGCATGGGTAGAGAAGCGGATTTCTCCGCTACGCAACGCGATGAGGCTGCGTTGCTCCGGTCGAAATGACGGTGTTTGTAGTGGTGTGAAGAAAAAGCAAGAGCAACGACAAAAGCAAAAACAACAGCAAACGCAGATTCCCTTCGGAAATGACAAGCAAAAAACAGGCAACAGCAAAAACAAGTACAACGGCAAAAGCGAAATGCTGGTGTCCCTCCGCTCCGCCATAGACAATGAGGCCGTCTGTGGCTTCGGTCGAGATGACGTTTGTTTGTGGTGGGGTGGAGAAAAAGCTAGGACACCTACAACAGCAGCGGCAAAAACAACGGTGATATGCCTACGCGAGGTGGGGCTCGGCGGATAGGGCTTTCTGGAGGATGGGCATGACCAGTTGCAGGATGTCGGGGACTACCTCTTCGGCGGGCGGGTGGCTGGGGGTGTAGAACCACTGCTTGACCGCTCCGTAGATGGCCCAGCTTACGGTGGCGGAGACCATTTCGGGGGAGAGGAAGGGAGGGGCGTCTCCCCGGTTCTTCATGCCTTCGGCGAGGACGCGGCGGATGGCGTTGACGATGGCGGCGTCGATGAGCGGCTCGAAGGCGTGCTGGCGGTTGCAGTCCGAGGAGTTGTGGCTCTGGGTGAGGTAGTCGCAGGCCGCGAGGATGATGGCCCGGGCGGCGGTGGGGCAGGTGCCGTCGAAGTGGACGTTGCGCTCGTGAAGCATCAGGTGGAAGCCGCCGGCGATGGTGGCGTCGAGGAGCGCGAATTTGTCGGTGTAGTGATCGTAAAAGGTGGCGCGGTTGATGGTGGCCGCGTCGGTGATGTCGTGCACGGAGATCTCGTCGAAGCCCTTGGTCTGCATCAGGTCGAGCAGGGCCGCCTGAAGGAGCTGGCGGGTGCGCCGGACGCGTGGATCACGAACTTCACAGTCGGATATGGGCATTGGACTTCCTGATGATTAGAGGCTATCAGAGAAAAAAAGAATCACTAAAACGACTATCGTCGTCAAAGTATTGACGACTTATGTTGTTTAAGCTACATAAGTCGATAAGGAGATTTTGACTATGCCTACTCTGCTTCATATCGATTCCAGCCCGTTAGAGAGTTCCATCAGCCGCGAGTTGACGCGCGAGTTCGTCAAGACCTGGAAGGCCGCCCATCCGGATGGAGCGGTGATCTATCGCGATCTTTCCCTGCACACGCCGAAGGCGATTGACGCGGCATGGATTGGCGCCAGCTATACGCCGGTAGACGCACGGACCCCGGAGCAGACTGCGCTGCTGGCTCCCTCGGAGGAACTGATTGGGGAGCTGGAGAAGGCCGATGAGTACGTCTTCGGCGTGGCGATGCATAACTTCTCGATTCCTTCGACGCTTAGGCTGTGGATCGACCAGATAGCTCGGGCGGGACGGACGTTCTCGTATGGCGCGGCGGGGCCGAAGGGTCTGCTGGAGGGCAAGAAGGCCACTCTGCTGGTGGCGAGCGGTGGCGTGTATGAGGCTGGAACGCCGATGGAGGCCTATAACTTCACCGATCCGTACCTGAAGACCGTTCTTGGCTTCCTTGGCGTGACGGATGTGACGATTGTGACGGCGGGCGGCGCGGCGCAGGTGGCAATGGGCGCGGTCGATCGTGATACGTTCCTGAAGCCGAAGCTGGAGCAGGTTCGCAGCGCGGCAGCCTAAATCGCCAGAGGAGAATCTTCATGAAGATTGCGGTTTTGGTGGCTCGTCTTCTGCTGGGACTACTGTTTCTGGTCTTCGGCTTGAATGGATTTCTTCACTTTATCCCCATGCCCCCGCCGACAGGTGTGGCGGGGCAGTACATGGGCGCGCTGTTTGTCTCGCACTTGATGGTGGTGGTGTTTCTGCTGCAACTTGTGGGCGGAGTGCTGCTGCTGGCTAACCTGTTCGTTCCGCTGGGCCTGATTGTGCTGGGGCCGGTGGTGGTGAACATTGTGCTGTTCCACTCGTTCATGGCTCCGGAGGGTCTGCCTATGGCTTTGATCGCTGCGGTGCTTTGGCTGGTGGTGTTTGCGGGAGTGCGGAAGGCGTTTGCCGGAGTGTTCGCGCAAAAGGTGGAGATGTAACTGAAACTCCCGCTTCTTCATTAGTAGAAGAAGCGGGAGTTTTTGAGTTTGGAGCCTGCGGCGCGGCTTAAGCCGCGCCCTTTCAAAACGAGTGCCTTCCCCTTCTAAGCGAACTGCTCTAAGAAGCGCATGTCTCCAGAGTAGAAGTGGCCTATGTCGGAGATGCCGTGCTGGATCATGGCTATGCGCTCTACGCCCATGCCGAAGGCGAAGCCGGTGATCTTTTCCGGGTTGTAGGCGTCGTCCGCGGGGTTAGTCTTACGGCGTTCGGCGGTGACGGAGGCGAAGACGGCGGGGTCTACCATGCCGCAGCCCAGAAGCTCGATCCAGCCGGAGTGCTTGCACTTGCGGCAACCCTTGCCCCCGCAGAAGATGCAGGAGATCTGCACGTCGGCGGATGGCTCGGTGAAGGGGAAGAAGCTGGGGAAGAAGCGGGTTTTGACCGCGGAACCGAAGAGCGCCTTCATGGCGTGGTCGAGCGTGCCTTTGAGGTCGGAGAAGGTGATGTTGGTGTCGACGCAGAGGCCTTCGACCTGGTGGAAGATGGGGGAGTGAGTGGCGTCGGCGGCGTCGTTGCGGTGGACCTTGCCGGGGATGACGATACGGATGGGCGGGGCCTGCGCGACCATGGTGCGGATTTGCACGGGGCTGGTGTGGGTGCGCATGAGGAGACGGTCGCGGCCGGGGCGGGTGTGCTGGGCGGCGATCTGGAGGGTGTCCTGCGTGTCGCGGGCGGGATGGTTCGGGGGGAAGTTGAGGGCTTCGAAGTTGTAGAAGTCGCTCTCGACCTGGGGGCCAAGGTTGGTGCTATAGCCGAGATGATGGAAGACCGAGACGATCTCGTGCATGGTCTTGAGCAACGGATGGGGGATGCCGGGGGCGCGGACGGCGCCGGGGAGAGTGATGTCGATTCCCTGCTCCGCCGGTTTCTTCGCGGTCGCCGAGGGAGATTCGAGGGCGGATTCAATCTGCTGCTTGAGCTGGTTGAAGCGGATGCCGAGGGGCTTGCGGGCCTCGGCGGGGGCGGACTTGAGCCAGGCTTCGCTGATGAGCTTGAGGCGGCCCTGCTTGCGGCCTAGCCAGTGCAAACGGAAGTTCTCCTGCGCCTCGGGGGTGGTGAGGGCGGAGGCTTCGCTGCGGACCTCGTCGGCGAGGGTGGCGAAGGAGCGGTCGAGCGCGGCTTCGTCGTAGGTGAGGAGTTCAGGAATGACTTCGTTCATGAGTAGTACTCAGGATAAATGAACGGGCCGATGGCTTGTTACAGGGCCGATAGAACGATGGCCAACACGACTCCGCCGAGCAGGAGGCTGCGGCGGTCGGTGATGGCGTAGACCACGGGGTCTTCGTCGAGCTTGCCGCGGGAGGCGAGGAGCCAGAGGCGGCTGATCCAGAGGAGAAGGACGGGGACGAGGAGCCAGAGGCGGTTGATGTGGTGATAGAGCTGGGCGGCGTCGCTGCTGAGGTTGGAGATGTAGAGGGTGAGAACGACGACGGAGGCGTAGCCGCTGGAGGAGCCGAAGCTGCGGAGCTGCTCGATGTCGGATACGTGGTAGCCGCGTCCGCTGGCGGAGGCTCCGCCGCGGGCGCGGAGGTTTTCGAGCTCGGCGAAGCGCTTGACGAAGGCGAGGGAGAGGAAGAAGAAGATGCTGAAGCTGGCGAGCCAGGTGGAGACGGGGACTCCGGTGGCCGCAGAACCTGCGAGGATTCGGATGGTGTAGAGGCCGGAGAGGAGAATGACGTCCACGAGGACGGCGCGCTTGAAGCGCAGCGAGTAGGCCAGGGTGGTGATGGTGTAAATGCAGAGCCACTGGAGGAATTTATGCGGCTCGGCCAGAGACCAGTCGGGCGAGATGGCGGCGACTACGTTGGGGACGAACCAGGCGAGGACGATCGAGGTGACCAGGAAGAGTCCGATGACGCCGATGCCGGTGAGGGCGGAGAGATCGCCCGAGGCGAAGGGGCGGCGGCGTTTGCGGGGGTGCTGGCGGTCGGCGTCGATGTCGAGGAGGTCGTTGACGATGTAGGTGGCAGAGGCGCAGAGGCCAAAGCTGATGAAAGCGAGCAGGGCTCCGGCGAGAAGGCCGGGAGCCCATTTATGCGCCAGCAGGAGGGGAAGGAAGATGAGGACGTTCTTGGCCCATTGATGGAGGCGCAGGGCTTTGGGCCAGGCCTTGAGGGGGGAGACGCGCTCGTTGAAGGCGCGGACGGGGGTGATGCCCGCACCGCGCAGGGCGGAGCGAAGAGCGGAGGTCGGATTGGCAACCATCGGCTGCTTGCAGGTTTTGAGCAGGGGCAGGTCGGGCAGGGCGTTGCCGATATAGGAGAAGTCGTCGCCGAAGCGCTGCTGGAAGGCCTGGAGCTTGTTGTTTCCGGCGAGGTTGGTCTGGCCGTCGGAGGCGAGGACGCCGGTGAAGAGGCCGAGGTGGTCGGCTACGCGCTGGGCGAGGGCGGCATCGGCCGCAGTGGCGAGATAAATGGGCCGGCCGGTGGCGTGCTCCTGCTCCAGATACTGGAGAACCTCGCGGTTGTAGGGGAGATGGGCGGCGTCGAGCTGCACGGCTCCGGTAATGTGCTGCTTGAGCGCGGCCTTGCCCTGCATGAGCCAGCCGGGAAGCTTCAAGATGTCGGCAGGACGATGGCGGGCGAGGGAGAGGCCGGAGTCGACGAGGGTGTCCGACTTGACGAGGGTTCCGTCGAGATCGACGCAGAGCACGGGCACGGTAGCGACGGTGTCGGTGGTAGCGGTCGAGAGGGTCAAACGGTTTCCTTCCTGCGGTTGTCGAACGGATGGAATGATTTGGACCCCTGCGAGGCCAGACCCGGCAGGGAGTGATCCTTGCCATTATCGAATACCCGGACGTATATGAGGTAACAAAAGCGAGGCGGGATTGTTTGTAACTATGTCGATTCTATGAAAAAGCGGGCTTATGGGCTGGGCAAAGCAAAAGCAAAAACAATGGCTTAGGGGCTGGGCGGTATGGGTAGAGAAGCGGATTTTTCCGCTCCGCAGCGCGATGAAGCTGCGCTGCTCCGGTTGAAATGACGGTTTCTGGGTGGGTGGAGGAAAGCGGGATTCGGCCCCAAGGGTAAGGTCTTGGGGCTTGCGAGATTCCCTCGGCGACTAAAGTCGCACTGATTAGGGCACTTTACGGCGGGCTAAAGCCTCGCCCCTTCAAAAACCAGATACTGCCTAGACCAGTGCGGCTTCGGAGGCGGGCTTGTCCGTGGAGCGACGGCGGGGTGGTGTGCCTGCCGGATGCACGGTGGGCGGTGGCGGGAAGTAGGCGTTTCCGAAGTACTGCGCGAGCATACGGTGGGTGTTGAAGAAGCTGCCATTGATGGCGATGCAATGCTGCTGGAGCTGTGCCCAGGCGCTGGGATTGGCGTAGAGCGGCGCGATGGAGTGCTCTAACTTGTCGTAGAGGCTGGAGGCTTCTGCGGCCTCGTCTTCTCCATCCTCGATGGCCCAGCCGGTGACGTTTTCGGCGCAGCCCTCGATCCACCAGCCATCGAGGATGGAGAGCGAGGGGACGCCGTTGAGCGCGGCCTTCATCCCGGAGGTTCCGGAGGCCTCGTAGGGGCGGCGCGGGGTGTTGACCCAGACATCGACGCCCTGGGTGAGCAGAGCGCCGAGCTCCCAATCGTAGTTCTCGATGTAGTAGATCTTCAGCGCGGAGGAGTTGAGCCGGGCGGCGGAGGCGTAGACGTCTCGGATGAGCCCCTTGCCTGCGTTGTCGGCGGGGTGGGCCTTACCGGCGTAGAGGATCTGGAGACCGCCGATCTTTTCCGCGATGGCTACGAGGCGGGCGGGGTCTTGCAGGAGCAGGCTGGCTCGCTTGTAGGTGGCTACGCGGCGTCCGAAGCCGAGGGTGAGGATGTTGGGGTTGAAGTGGTGGCCGGTGCGCTTGGCGATGGTGGCGAAGAGGCGGAGCTTGCCCTTGTTGTGGGCGGCGGCGATGCGGGCCGAGTCGATTCCGTAGACGGAGCGGAAGTACTGGTTGTCGGTGCGCCAGTGGGGCACCTCTTCGTCGAGAAGATCCTGAAAGTGCGACGAGAGCCAGGTGGCGGCGTGGACGCCATTGGTGATGGAGTAGATCTTCGACTCCGGGAACATCTGCTGCGAGACCTTGCCGTGCTGCATCGCGACGCCGTTGACGAAGCGCGAGAAGCGCAGCGCGATATAGGTCATATTCATGAGGTTGTTGTGAAGGCAGCCGGTGTGCTCGATGGCGAAGCCGCGGTCGTGGCCGAGGACCTGGTACATCTGGTCCTGGCCGAACTGGTCGTGCCCAGCGGGAACGGGAGTGTGGGTGGTGAAGACGCACTGCTGGCGGACGGCCTCGATGTCGGCCTCGGTCGCGTCCTTGAGCTGGCCTCCGGCGAGGCGCTCTTCGAGCAGGCCGATGGCGAGCAGCGCGGCGTGGCCCTCGTTCATGTGATAGACCTGCGGTCTACAGCCGAGCGACTGGAGAAGGGCGAGGCCGCCGAGGCCGAGGATGGTCTCCTGACAGAGACGGTAGAAGGAGTCGCCGCCGTAAAGGTGGTCGGTGAGGCGACGGTCCCAGGGGTCGTTGCCTTCGACGTCGGAGTCGAGGAGGAAGACGGGGATGACGTGGCCGGTGACTCCGAGGACGTCGAAACGCCAGGCGCGGATGAGCACCTGACGACCCTGGATGGTGAGGGCAACGATCTGGTTGGCGCTGGGAAGCGTGGTCTCGGGAGACCAGGGGACGTCGGCCTCGGTCTGCTGGCCGATGTCGGAGAGCTTCTGGCGGAAGTAGCCGCGGCGATGGGCGAGCGAGATGGCGACCATGGGGGCGGCGGTGTCGGCAGCCGAGCGCAGGGTGTCGCCTGCGAGCATTCCTAGTCCGCCGGAGTAGGTGGGGAGCGCGGGAGAGAGCGCGATCTCCATGGAGAAGTAGGCGATGGTCCGGGTGGAGAGCTCGGGAGAGGAGTCAGGCGAAACGGAAGGAAGAGTCATTCGGTAGGAGTTCCTTTTCTCGTCCGGAACCTGGTCTTGCGCTGGTCACAGTTGAGTTCCGATGGTTGAAGCATTCATCGGCGGTCTCAGGCCGTGCACGAGTTTCGCCGAAGAGGCCGAAGTGCTGAACTGGGCTGATTCTAGCAAAGAGACCATGAACTGCTGATGCAACGACGGTTACCTGCGGTGGTTCTATTGGGTCATTGACGCCTCGAAGACGGCGCGGGTGGCGGCTTCGAGGATGCTCCATAAGTGGTCTAACCAAAGGAGATGCTCGGGTTTCATGAGCACGGAGCGCAGGCAGGTGATGGTCTGGCCGGGCTGGAATTGCAGAGTCGATTTTTGTGAAGTTTGTGGAAAAAGACGGGCGGGAAGTTTGGCCAGAGCGAGATGGAGGTTGCGTTGTGCGGCTTCGTCGAAGATTCGCTGAGCGAGGATAGAAGACTGCTCGGCGGTGGGCGCGTTGACGGCCCAGACGACGATATCGAGCTGCGGGGCGGCGATGGGGGTGAGGAAGAACGGCGACTCGCCTAGCCGGTGATAGAGCTGGAGCGCGGCGGTGCGGCCGGATTCTAGACCGCGGGCAAAGGCTCCGCCGGGGACGCAGGGGAGGAGTTGCTGGGTGGCCCAGAGAGCCACGGCGGAGGCTCCGGCTCGGGAGCACTCCAAGGAGATTTCGCCGAGGTGAAGCTCGGGCGAAGAGAAGTAGGTGTAGGGCGAGTCGTGTTTGTAGAGACGGCCTACGGCGGGGTCGCGGAAGAGGACGCAGCCGCAGCCGTAGGGCTGGAGGCCGTGCTTGTGAGGATCGACGACGATGGAGTCCGCGTGGGGGATGGCGTCGAAGGCGGCACGGGCCTGTAGGGAGAGATTGGAGGCGAGGGTGAAGTAGCCGCCGTAGGCCGCATCTACGTGGATGCGGAAGCTGTATTGGCTTTGCAGGGAGACGATCTGGTCGAGCGGATCGACTGCGCCGGTGGCGGTGGTTCCTAGTGTAACGACTACGGTTGCAATTTCTTTGGTGCGGAGAAGATGTTCGAGGGCATCGAGGTCCATGCGGCCATCGTTGCGGGTGGGGACAGAGACGAAGGGAAGGCCGAGGACGCTGGAGATGCGGCTGTGGGTGTAGTGCGCCTGATCGGAGGCGGCGATTCCCTTGCCCGGCACGAGTTGACCGGCTACCCAGAGGGCTTCGAGATTGGCGAAGGTGCCGCCGCTGCTGAGGTGGCCGAGATGTTGCGGCCAGTGAACCATTCGGGCGAGGGCGGCGACTGCCTCCACCTCCATGGCGGAGCTGGCGCGGCCTCCGTCGAGCGCGTGGTTGTTGGGATTGATGGACATGGCCAGCGCGTAGGCGGCGCGGGCGATGGGATGCGGCGGCTTCAGCATCTGCCCGGCGTAGAGAGGGTGGCCGTAGGGGTAGTTATCGTGGAGGCGCGTGGCTACATCGCGGAGGATCGCTGCGGCGTCTTCGCCGAGTGGAGCGGAGGGCGCGGGAGGGAGGCTTGAGAAACCCTCCTCTAAATGACGCTGGGCCTGGGCGAGAAGATCGAAGAAATTCGGGGGTTCTGGCATGGACTAATAGAGGGAGCGGGTGACGAAGCCGAACTTCATGAGGAAGCCCAACACGGCTGCAAGCACGATGGCGAGTGTAGACCAGAGGACGGCGGGACGAAGCGGCTTTACGAGCACTTCGATGAGGACAATGATGCCGTAGAGCGCGAGCATGAGGATGAGACCGTCGGCGATGAAGAGGCGGGTCTCGGTAGCGGTTGCCGTGAGGACGTGCTGGAGATGGAAGGGCGGGAAAAAAGAACCGGCGAGAAAGACAAGCAGAAAGAGGACGAGTTGAAAGACAACCGCGATGACTTTTTTCATGGGAGAAAACTCTCGTGATGAGTGTAGCGCGGCAATGCGAACTTGCAGAATTTTGCAGTGACGATGCGGCGTTCCCGAAACGGTACAAGCACGCTGCAACTTCTGAGTGAGTGCCTCATGGAATAGGCGTAGATAGGCTTAATCCAAGGCAGCATGGCAGTTCTCTCCCGAATAAACACTTTGTCGAATCACTCCAACTCGATCGGTATGAACGACGAACCTCTGAAGCAGGATCGAGTGATTCCGCTGCTCATTCTCTGTGCTCTCGGAGCGATTGCGTTTACCTGCCTGGGCGGCGTTCTTGTTTATAACAATACGCAGCGCGTGAGCGAGATCGGCGACTGGCTGGATCACTCGCACAATATTCTTACGACCTTGCAGATGCAGTCGCAGAGACTGGAGCGGATGAACTATGGCGTGCAGCTCTACCAGGCGACGGGAAGCAATACGGAGCTGCGATTGGCGCAGTCGTCGGCGATCTCGATGCACGCCGATGTATTGAACCTGGAGAGCCTGGTTCGAGATAACCCTGAGCAGATGCGGCATATACGGGAGCTGGACGGCAAGCTGAATGAATTGTCGCGTGCGCTGAATGCGACGACGCTCTCGGGCAATACGATTGACCAGCGGATTCAGGACTGTCGCCGCGTTGTCAACGAGATCCAGCAAGAAGAGACCGACCTGCTGCGGCAGCGGACCGATGCGCGTCAGAAGGGCCGAGTGCTTACGGTGCTGTCGGGCGCGGGATTTCTAGGGTGCTCGCTCGTGATCGTTGTCGCACTGTTCGGATTTCTGCTGCGTGATGCCTTTCGGCGGCATAGCTTCGAGCGGCAGATCTCAATTGCGAATGACCAGTTGGCCGCAACGATCAAAGAGCTGGAGCAGCGTGGTAGAGAGGCCGCACTGCTGAAGGAGGCTCGCGACGAGCTGCAACTGTGCGTGACGCTGCAGGAGGCGGAGGAGTGCACGGTGCGCCACTTTCAGGAGCTGGTGCCGGGAAGCAGAGGCGCGATTCTGCTGACGAATGACTCGCGCAGCCTGACGGAGTCCGCTGCGACATGGAACCACCCGGACTCGCTGCTGGATGCGTTCGACGTGGACGCCTGCTGCGGGCTTCGCGCGGGCAGGCCGCGATGGCGAAAGCCGGGACAGTCGGAGCTGCATTGCAGCCACTTTCTCGGCACGCCGCCGGAGAACTATCTCTGCATTCCGCTGGTGGCGCAGGGAGAGACGCTGGGCTTTGTGTACCTGGAGTTTCCGACGAACGAGATTGCAAGCGTTGCGGAGAAGCGCATCTCCCTGGTGGAAGAGATGGTCGAGCTGTCTTCGATGGCCTTTGCGAGCCTGAATCTACATGCGAAGCTTGCGAGCCAGTCGATTCGCGACGGGCTGACGGGACTGTTCAACCGGCACTTCATGGAGGTCGCGTTTGAGCGCGAGCTGCATCGCGCACTGCGGCGCCATGCACAGCTTGCGGTGATGATGCTGGATGTAGACCACTTCAAGAGCTTCAACGATACGTTCGGCCATGAGGCCGGAGATATCGTGCTGCGCTCGGTCGCGCAGAGCTTTCAACAGTCGGTGCGGAGCGAGGACATCGTTTGCCGCTACGGCGGCGAGGAGTTCATCATTATTCTTCCGGAGATCAGTGAAAAGCTGGCGCTGGAGCGGGCGGATACGATCCGGCGGAACATCCACGGCCTGCGAATGAAGCTGAACGGAGAGACACAGCTCTCGGTTACGGTGTCGATCGGCGTCGCGATGTATCCGACTCCGGCGCGTGATGCCGCGAACCTGGTGCGGCTGGCTGACCAGGCGCTCTATGAAGCCAAACGGGCTGGACGCGACAGGGTCTATCTTGCACAGGATTCCTCGCATAGCCAGGATGCGACAGAGCTGCTGCTTCCTGCGGTTTCATTCGGCGAAGGTGCCAAGGCGTAGGCTTCCGGCGAAGACTTCTGGAGAAATTCGCCTAGTGCGGGTTGATTTCGAAGACGCTGTAGCGATGCTCCAGTTCCCACTGTTGTGCGGCTCGTTCGCTGGACTGAAGGAAGCCCTGGCATTGCGCCGATGGATGCGGGTTGCCGGGAGTCTGCGCGGCGCACTGAGGCACCGTGCGGGTGAAGTCGTCGGCGCTTTGCCACAGGCTTTTACCGGGCAGGAAGCTGTGTTCCAGACTGGTGCGCGCCATGTCCTTGAGGTTGAGATAGTCGAGGTTGAACTCGGTGGCGGCGCGGACGTACTCGTGGGTGAGGTCGATGCGCGAGACGCCTTCATCGTCGGTCGAAAGCGCGACCGGGACGCCTGCTGCACGGTAGAGAGGCAGGGGATGATGACTGCCGCTGACGCCGAGGATGACATCGTTGGAGGTGAGGTTGATCTCGACCATGATGTGCTGCGCGGCCATCTGCCGCAACAGGGATTCGGGCTCGGCCTCGTACATGACGTCGACGCCGTGGCCGATGCGCTCCGCGTGGCCGAGGCTAATGGCCTCGCGGATATGGAAGCGGAGACCGTCGGGCGGGACGAGGCCGGGAGCGAGCTCGCCCGCGTGGAGCGTGATGCGAACGGTGGGATAGACGCTGTGCAGGTAGTCGAGCATCAGCATCTGGCGGTGATACTCGGACATGGAGAGATAGGCGTCTTCGGGCTGCACGAAATTTACGCCGACGATGTTCGTATCCTGCGAGGCAGTCTCGAAGGCCAGGAGCGTCTGCGCGAAGACCTGCTGCGGAGAGTTGGCGCGAAGGACCTGATAGAGAAAGCGAATCTTCACCGAACATGCGCTTTGCGCGTCGGCAGTGCCGCAGCGCTCGATGGAGTCGCGGGCCTGGAGCGCGCCGTCGAGTTGCTTGCGGTCGGCGGAGACCTCGTCGCGCAGCCCGGCGGCGAGCAACGTATCGCGAAGGCGGCTCAACTCCTCGCGTGAGGTTCCGCGTGCGTCGTTGTCCTGCTTCTGCATGAACTCAGCAACGATGGAGGGCCAGGCGATGTGCGACGCGATCTTTGCGACATCGGCGAAGACAGGAGTCTCCATGACTTCGAGATACTGCTCGTTCTGCTCCGCGGCGCGGGTTGCGACCTCGTGAAGCCACTCCCCGGAGTGCGAGCTGTCGATACCGTGGAAGCGGTCGAAGGTGGCAAAGAACTGGTCGTGCCCGCTGATGCCGGCAGAGGGAACAAAGCTGCGCATGGAGAACGAATCGACCAGCGAATCGTAGAGATGCTGATCCTTGAAGGCGTCGGAGACGCGCACGTTGCCTTCGCCACAGACGGGCTGGGCGGGAAAGCTCAGGGTCCTGGCGGCTGGCTTGACGAAGCTCATGGTGGCGGTGTGGACGCAGAGAAGATCTGCGGCACCGTCCTGAATGAGGGTTTCGGCATAGACGGCGCCGGAGAGATGCATGTGCAGATCGGCTCCCTTGGGCATACGAGCGAGGAAGGCGCTCAGGGCACGAGGGTTCTGCCGGGCGACGCGGAAGGCTCGAATGGCGCGGTCTTCCTGCGGAGTCGCCTTGCGGCTATGGGAGGAGATGGAAGCTGATGGCTGCTGCGCGAGGGCAACGGAAGACAGGCAGAGAGAGAGGACGCACAAGATGGATCGGAGGCATCGGTGCATGATTGTCTAAGAGGGTAGCAGGAGATGCGGAACGCGGCGAGAAGACAAATTGGCAGTATGGGCCAGAGGTTGCTATACTTGAATTGCATTTGAGTGGCTGGCTCCCCGCTGGCGACGGCTCCCCTGAAAAGGCCGGGGCAACAGATGCCAAAGCGATGATGTAGTGGCGCACGGTGGTTCTTGGCGATCCCCGAAGACAAGCGTTACATGCCAAGGCCAGATAGCTCAGTGGTAGAGCGCGGCCCTGAAAAGGCCGGCGTCGGCGGTTCGATCCCGTCTCTGGCCACCACTTTATATCTTGTAAAATCAAACACTTACAGACGATACAGACCAACTGTACCAACTTTGTACCGCCACCAGAGTTAACCTCTTTATACGGAGGTTGGCTCTTATGCTCCACGTCTACGCTCGTCATTCCACTGATTGTGATCACGCTGATAACACGCAGTGGAGGCGCTGCCGCTG
>JAATEV010000107.1 GCA_015655585.1 Terriglobales bacterium
CGACGATGGAACCGACGAGCTGGTTGAGGAATTCGCGGTCGTGCGAGATCATCAGGATCGCGCTGGCCGACTGCTTGAGGTGCTGCTGGAACCAGCCGAGCGATTCGAGATCGAGGTGGTTCGTCGGTTCGTCGAGCAGGAGCAGGGTCGGGCGGCCGAGCAGCAGTTTGGCGAGCGCGATGCGCATTTGCCAGCCGCCGGAGAACTCCTCGGTCTGGCGCTCCCAGTCTTCTTTGGAGAAGCCGAGGCCGGTGAGGACGGCTCCTACCTGCGCGTCGAGGGTGTAGATGTCGTGGACGTGGAGCTGGTCGGCTATGTCGGAGTAACGCTCGGCGGCGGTGGCGTACTCCCTGGACTTGGGGTCGGCGGTAGAGAGGATGTGGGTGATCTGCTCGGACTCGCGCTCCAGCTCGTGGAGGTGGTCGAAGACGGAGAGGCACTCCTGAAAGACGGTCTTGCCGCGGAGGGCGAGGCCATCCTGCGGGAGATAGCCGAGGGTCATGCCTTTGACGCGGGTGAGCTGGCCGTAGTCGAGGGTCTCGACGCCGGCGAGGATCTTGAGAAGGGTGGACTTGCCGGTACCGTTGCCACCGACGAGGCCGGTGCGCTCATCGGGGGTGATGAGCCAGTTGATGTCTTCAAAGAGGAGCTTTTGGCCGAAACGTTTGCCGGCGGCAGAGAGCTGGAGCATGTTGTTCTATTTTCGCATCTGCGCCGGGGTTCCTGATCGTGTGGGGTCGAGAGGCTGCAAATGCGGCTGCGGGCTGTAGACTGGAGGGAGAGCTTGATGCCAGGACAGCCACCACAGATTCTTTCGAGTTCCAAGCCAGAGGAGAAGCGGATGCCTCAGATGCGGGTTGCGCTGGATGACTCCCAGGGCAGGACGGCCCCCGTGTGGCTACAGCGGGTTTCGCTGCTGGTGCTGGTGCTGTTCTGCGTGTACCTGGGCGTGATGGTGATGATACTGCCCTGGTGGACACGGGTCTGGGACCATAACCTCTTTATTCAGGCCCGGCCGCGGCTGGCGGCAGTGCTCTATAACGGCGCGGTGCGGGGATTGATCTCGGGGCTGGGATTGCTGGATATCTGGATTGGGATATCCGAGGCTATTCATTACCGGGATTATCGCGGGTAAACGATGTCCTGCCGGACGGGTCCGCTGCGCGCGGGGCACCCACTTCGTGGGGTGTATGCCGGTCTGGGTGGGTTAGCTGCATGGGGCCTCGTTTTGCTCGGCTTCTGGTCTAATGGTGGGCATGGAAGATCAGGATCTGGATGGCGTTAAGGATAGTTTGCTGGCTTATGAGAACCCCGAGTTTCTGAACTCGCCGGATGGACGCATACTGCGGATTCTGGCCGAGTACCAGGAGCCTATGGCGAGGTTTCGGCGGGAGCGGATTCAGGACACGGTGGTGTTTTTTGGATCGGCACGGTTCCGGGCGCTGGATGTGGCGAACACAGAGCTGGAACTGCTGGCCAATACGGGCTCGGCCCAGCTTGCTCCGGAGCAGGAACAGCCCGCTACGGCGGAGGAGATCGCGAGCGGGCAGGCTACGGCGCTGCAACGGCAGTTGGCCGAGGCTGCGGTAGAGATGGCTCACTACTACGAAGACGCGCGGAAGCTGGCGTCGTTGATGGCGGGCTGGGCCCAGACGCTGCCGGGACGGCGGCATCGGTTTGTGGTGACTTCGGGGGGCGGGCCGGGGATCATGGAAGCGGCGAACCGTGGAGCGTATGAGGCGGGAGCCAAGACGATTGGGCTGAATATCCGGCTACCGTTTGAGCAGCATCCGAATCCTTACATTACGCCGGGGTTGAGCTTCGATTTTCACTACTTCTTCATGAGGAAGTACTGGTTTGCATATCTGGCTAAGGCGCTGGTGGTGTTTCCGGGTGGCTTTGGGACGCTGGATGAGATGTTCGAGCTGCTGACGCTGGCCCAGACGAAGAAGCTGGCGAAGAAGATCACGGTGGTGATCTATGGCTCGAGCTACTGGAAGAACGTGATTAATCTGGAACTGCTGGCGGAGAAGGGTGCGATTGCGCTGGGGGACCTGGAGTTGTTCCGGTTTGCCGATACGCCGGAGGAGGCGTTCGAGATTTTGAAGAGCGGGCTTACGGTGAACCATCTGGAATCCGAGTATGAGCAGGCGCAGAGGCGGTTCGAGAGCGGTGACAGGGTTCCGGATTATCCGGCTCCTACGGCGCAGGACATTCTGGGGCCGGATATTGCCAAGACCCGGTAGGGGTTTGTGGAGGAAAGCAATAGGATCAGGTCGCTTCGCCCTTCGGGCTACGCGACGGCCTTCGGCAGAGAGGTGTTGCCGCTTGCGCGGCGGGCTTTAACGCCGGGCTGAAGCCCGGCTCTAATCCCAAAGGCAAGTGCAAGGAACTACAAACGCAGATTCCCTTCGGGAATGACAAACAACAGCAAGAACAACCACAAAGGCAAAGCCTATGGGCCTTGTAGGGTATGGGTGGAGAAGCGGATTTCTCCGCTTCGGTCGAAATGACGGTGTTTGGCGGTGGGAAGAAAGGCAACGACAAAGCAAGCAAAAGCGACGGTGACGGCTTATGGGCTTTGGGGCGGCCTGGAATTTTCTGAGCGCATACAACTTTGGGGGAATCCTTGCTGGTACGAGGGTTAGAGATTTTGAAGCTCCATTGTTGGTGCAGTCACAAAATCGTCATGAAAGCCCGCCATACTGACCTCAACAAGAGGAGCAAACGATTTTTCGGGGGTGGCTGATGAGCCAGTCGAGCATCTCGTACCTATGGCGTGAACCGGAGGCAGCTAAGGGCTTTGTAACGGGTGTGTCGTTGCATAGCCACACCAACCAGTCGAAGGAGACGCTGGATTTTATCAGCGAGATGTCGAAGGACTGGACCTTTCTGCAGCCTCTGATGCGCTGGGCCGAACAGAGGAGTAAGCGGCTGACGGGGATCGCTCCGGCCTACGCGCAGGCGTATTGGACTCCTCCGTTGACGCCGAGCCTGGCGTTCGACCTGGAGAGGAAGCAGATCGAAAACAAGCTGCAACTGCCGGGGCTGGTCTCGATCTCGGACCACGACGACATCAAGGCTCCGCTGATGCTGCGGACGGTGCCCTCTTCAGAACATATTCCGATCTCGCTGGAGTGGACGGTGCCGTTTGGATGCACGGCGTTCCACCTGGGCGTCCATAACCTGCCGAGCGCGACGGCCGCAGACTGGATGGAGCGGCTGGTGGCTTTTACGGCGACTCCTGTGAAGGAGCGGAATCCTAAGCTGCTGGGTGAGTACCTGGCGGAGCTGCATGAGATTCCCAGCGTTCTGCTGATCTTCAACCATCCGCTGTGGGACCTGTACCGCGTGGGCAAGGATCGGCACGAGGTGGATGTGAACCAGTTCCTGGCGCTGCATGGGCAGTTTATCCACGCGCTGGAGCTGAACGGGCTGCGGGACTGGAAGGAAAATCGCGAGACGGCCACGCTGGCGAACAAGTGGAACCAACTGGTGATCAGCGGCGGCGACCGGCATGGCGTGGAGCCGAATGCGAACGTGAACCTGACGCACGCGACGAGCTTCAACGAGTTTGTGCATGAGGTGCGGCGGGAGCGGTTGAGCCATGTGCTGTTCATGCCGCAGTATGCGGAGCCGTGGAAGCACAGGATTCTGCTGTCTACGCTGGATGCGATTCGGGACTATCCTCACTTTCCGGAGGGTTCGCGGCTGTGGGACGAGCGGGTATTCCATCCGGACGTCCACGGCAACATCCGTCCACTGACGGAGCTGTGGACGACGGGCAAGGCTCCGACGCTGTTTCGCGGGGCACTGGCCGTGGTGAAGATGATGGGCACGCGGCCGGTCTCGGAGGGTCTGCGGATGGCCTGGAACGATACGGTGGAGATGCGAGCGACGCTGGACGCTTAGAGAGAGTGATTGGTCCGGGTGAGCTGCGAGGTTTGCCCGGCCCAGGTAAAGCATGGAGATGGTTGAGCGCAGAGCGAAACGAGGGTTAGTCTAGAGCGATGCGTGTGCCGCGTATTGCATACTTTCCTGATTCGTTCCACGAAGTGAATGGCGTAGCGCATACGAGCCGCAACTTTGTGGCGTATGCGGGGCGGCATGGGCTGCCGTTTCTGTGCGTGCGTGCGGGCGGGCGCGTGGAAGAGTTCGAACAGGTGGGCGAGCTGAGGACGCTGGAGCTGGGGCGGAGCCGGAGCTCGGTGCGGATAGAGAAAGACCTGGAGTTCGATACGCTGTTCTGGCGGCACGCGGGAACGATACGGCGGGAGTTGGAGCGGTTCAGGCCGGACGTGATCCATATAACGGGGCCGAGCGAGCTGGGGATCTTTGGGGCTTACTTTGCGTGGGAGATGGGGATTCCGCTGGCTGCCTCGTGGCATACGAATGTGCATGAGTATGCGGCGCGGAGGCTGGTGTGGCTGACGAAGCATTTGCCGCAGGAGCAGGGCGCGGCCACGGAGCAGGGGGTCGAATCGGGTGCGCTGTGGGCCACTTCTCGGTTTTATGCGCTGGCTAGAGTGCTCTTTGCGCCGAACGATGAGCTTTGCAGGATGTTGGAGGACACGACGGGACGGCCTTGCTTCCTGATGCAGCGAGGGGTGGAGACGGAGCTGTTCGCTCCGGCGCACAGGACTCGGAGTGCGGACGATGACGTGGTGGTGCTAGGGTATGTAGGGCGGCTCTCGATTGAGAAGAACGTGGCTCTGCTGGCGAAGGTGGAGCGGGAGCTGGAGGCGATGGGGATCGAGAGAGTGCGGTTCCTGATTGTGGGGCATGGGAGCGAGGAGGCTTTGCTGCGGCAGGAGTTGCAGCGAGTAGAGTTTGCCGGGGTGCTGCGGGGGGCGGCTCTGGCGGAGGCTTACGCGAACATGGATGTGCTGGTGTTTCCCTCGCACACGGATACGTTCGGGAATGTGGTGCTGGAGGCGCTGGCGAGCGGGGTTCCGGCGGTGGTGACTCCGGATGGCGGGCCGAAGTACATTGTGCGGGATGGGGAGACAGGGTTCGTCCGCGAGGATGATGGGTTTGCGGAGGCGGTGGCTACGCTGGTGAGGGATACAGCACGGCTGAAGCAGATGCGTGTGCGGGCTCGGGAGTATGCGCTGGGATGTAGCTGGGATGCGGTCTTCGACCGGGTATATGCCGGGTACGAGGTGGCGGTGCGGCGAGCGGCGGACTCTGCGGATTCTGCGGATTCTGCGGATTCTGCGGACAATCGGAAAAAGGCGTAACGGCGATCAAAAGGATTTAAAAGCTGATAAGAGCGGGTTTCTGGGGACGAGGCTCTTATTTATGACTTTTATTGGTTCTTTTGGGTGGAATTGTTACATTTTGTGTTTCTTTTTTGACAGGGTAGCTAGAAGCGTAGCTGGCCTATGTAGGCGGTGTAGGGGGCTATGGTCATGGACTCTAAGTGCATGGTTCCCATTCCTTTGTCGGAACGCAGGACGGTTTTTAAGAAGCTGCCGCGCAGGTGGAGTTTGGTGATCTCGGCCTTGAGGGAGAGGGTAGCGGGCTGGGCGGAGAGATTGCAGACGATGACCAGAGGCGGGGTGTTCGGGGTGATGGCTTTGGGCTTGCGGACGATGACGAGGACGTTCTGATCGTCGAGGTTGACGGTGGTGGTGGCTCCGTCATTGATGGTGGCGTTGCCGTGGTGGAGGGCGCTGAGCTGGCGGTACCAGTTGAGGAGGGAGTCGGGGTCGGCGTCTTCGGCGGCTACGTAGGGGATTTTGGGGTCTTCGAGCTGGGCCGGGGTGGGGGTGGGGTGGTTTTTGACGGGGGTGGGCAGGGGTGACCAGTTGATTAGGGTCGTGGTGTTTGGGGAGGCTGGCTCGGGAACGCCTAGCTCCTGTCCGTAGTAGAGGAGAGCGTTGGCGCGGGTGGTGAAGAGGAGGGCGGCGAGGACTTTGGCGATGGCCAGGTCGTGCTGGCCGTCGCCGAAGCGGGTTAGGCTGCGGGGGGTGGCGGGACTATCGGTGAAGAGGAGAGGGAGGGAGCGGGCGTCGGCGGTGGGGTTTGAGATGAGGTCGATGGCGGGGCGGAGGTCGGCGGCGGTGAGCTTGCTGGGCGCTAAGGGGATGAGGTGGAGCTGGGAGGTTAGGTCGGAGTCGGAGATGAGGATGCGCTGGCCTAGATAGCTGGCGGTGGCTTTGCGGAGCTCGGCGGCCTGGGCTTGGGCGGCGTCGGCGGTTCCGGTGACGTGGAAGCCGGCGAGGCCGCGGTTGAGCCAGAAGCGCGCTACGTTGGGGAGGTCGGCGGAGGGGATGGCGGGGTCGAGATCGAGGAGGACACGCAGGTCGCGGCGGCTGGCCTCGTGGATGAGGTCGTCGAGGTCGTCGGGAGTGCCGAGGGCGGGGTTGAGCTGCTGGGCGTGGGTGGCGTCGGGCTGGATGGGGGTGAGGAGGAGGGCGTCTGCGCCGAGGGAGCGGATGTAGTCGAGACGCTGGGCGAGGCCGTGGAGGGGGGTGCCGTCGCCGGGGCTGAAGTTGGCGGGGTTTACCTGATAGATGACGGCGTGCTTCCACCAGAGGTCGGTGGTGATGCCGGAGCCAGCCCAGCCGGGGCGGGCGAGCATCTGGGCTTGGATGGGGGCGGCGAGGGCGAGGACGGAGAGGAGAATGCGGCGGAGGGTGATCATTGCGCTCTTGTTTTGATGCTACTTGAGGTGGGAGGGGAATGGGATTGATGGTTTGTGTGCGTTGGATGGAGATATCGGGACCGGGAGACAATTCGCGCTCTTTGCGCGCGAAGGCCCATGTCCCAGAGACGGGACATGGGGCACCCGTATTTGTGGCTGCTCGATACTTTCGCGTATTGAGCCTAGACGGTGCCGGATTGGGCGAGGACCTCGGCTAAGTGTTTGGGGCGGGATTGGTTGTTCTGGGTGATTTGTTCGGCGCAACTGAAGCCGTCGGCGACTATGGTGGCTTGCGTGTTGGCTCGGACGGCGGGCAGGAGGACTCGTTCGCCTAGTTTCTGGGAGATCTCGTACTTGTCTTTCTCGAAGCCGAAGGGACCGGCCATGCCGCAGCAGCCGGAGTCGAGGAGCTGGACGTCGGCCCCGGTGGCTTTGAGGAGGGTCAACTCGTCGGTCATGGTCATGGTGGAGCGGTGGTGGCAGTGGCCGTGGACTACGATCTTGCCGGTGACTTGCGGCGGTTGGTAGTGGGGGGCGTGTTTTACGAGGAACTCGCTCAAGAGGAAGGTCTGGTCGCGGAGTTTTTGCGCGCGGGGATCGTGGGGGAGGAGGTTGGTCAGCTCGTCGCGGAATACTGAGGCGCAGGAAGGTTCGAGGACTACGATGGGGGTTCCGTCGTGGAGCTGCTGCGTGAGGGCGTTGAGGACTTTGAGGAGGTAGTCTTTGGCGGTGTCGAGCATTCCGAAGTCGTAGAGGGGTCGGCCGCAGCAGAGGTGTTGGGTGGGCAGGGTTACGCGGAAACCGGCGGAGGTTAAGACCTGATGCGCGGCCTGCATGGCGGAGGGGTGGAAGTAGTTGTTGAAGGTGTCGGCCCAGAGGAAGACTTCGGGGGCTGGGGCCTCGGGGTTTTGGGCGTTGGGGTTGGCTCGGCGGTCTATGCGGCGCTCTGGCTTTTTGGCGAGGCGGCGGTCGGGGGTGAAGGGTTTGGCGAAGCGGGGGAAGGTTCGGTTGGGGTGGATGTGGAGGAGTTTTTTGATGACGGAGCTGATGCCGGGGGCGTTGTTGATGGCGTTGACCAAGTTGGGCGCGAAGGAGGCCAGATGGGCGAAGACGTCGATGCGGCCGAAGGCGTAGTGGGCAAGTGGGCGGGACTCGCCTTCGTAGTGGTGGGAGAGGAACTCGGACTTGTAGGTGGCCATGTCGACCGAGACGGGGCACTCGGATTTGCAGGCTTTGCAGGCTAGACAGAGATCGAGAGACTCTTTGACTTGTTTATTTTTCCATTGGTCGGGCAGGACTTCGCCTTGCATTAGTTCCCAGAGAAGATGAGCTCGGCCTCGGGTGGAATGGAGTTCTTCGCCGGTGGCCATGAAGCTGGGGCACATGGTTCCGGCATCGGTTTT
The DNA here is from genome assembly GCA_015655585.1 of Terriglobales bacterium. Lineage (GTDB taxonomy): Bacteria > Acidobacteriota > Terriglobia > Terriglobales > Acidobacteriaceae > Edaphobacter. Next base: position 8,053 of record JAATEV010000107.1, read on the forward strand.
GCGGCAGGCTCCTACGCCTACGCAGCGGAGGTTGGCATCGGCGAAGGAGCCATTGTTTTCGGCGTAGGCGAAGTGAGTTTTGGGCTGCCAGGGGTGGTAGTCGGCGCCGAGGCGGAGGTCTTCGTGGGGCTGGTAGGCGTCGATGAGCTTGCCGGGGTTCATGCGGTTGA
>JAATEV010000022.1 GCA_015655585.1 Terriglobales bacterium
CTGCGGATGGTGGTGGCGGCGCGGCCGGAGATTCTGAATCACAATATCGAGACGGTGCCTCGGCTGTATCGGGTGGCGAAGTCGGGCGGTCGGTACGAGCGGTCACTGCGGTTTCTGGAACAGGCGAAGGAGATCGCCGCGGAGACGGGTGAGGAGATTGTTACGAAGACGGGCATCATCGTGGGGATGGGTGAGGAGATGCATGAGCTGCTGGCGGTGTTCCGCGATCTGGCGGCCCGGCGGGTGGATATTCTGACGATCGGGCAGTATCTGCGGCCTTCAAGGGACCATCTGCCGATGGCCCGGTATTACACGCCGGATGAGTTCGCGTTCCTGAAGCATGAGGCGCTGGGGATGGGCTTCAAGCATGTGGAGAGTGGGCCACTGGTGCGGTCGAGCTACCATGCCCAGGAGCAGGCGGAGTCTACGGGGTTGGCGTAGGTAGAACAACCTCGATTCTTTCCCCGTGATTTGGTTCTGGTAGAGGTAAAGTATAGGTATGATCCGCGTAACGCAAAACGTGTTTGATACGCCTGCGTATAGTTGTTTGCAGGCTGCGCACTATGTCGGTGTGCCGAGCAATACTTTGCGTGGATGGATTACCAAGGGGCTAATTACTACTCCAGCTCCGAACGTTTTGTCGTTCAACAACCTTGCAGAAGCGCATATGTTGAGTGCAATGCGCAAGGTGCATGGTCTTTCCTTGCAGGGAATCAGGAGAGCTTTGGACGAACTCGGGCGTCTTCGTAAAAGTGCGCATCCGTTGCTTGACCAAAAATTTGAGACGGATGGCGTTGATCTCTGTATTTACGATCAGAACGAAGTGATCAACTTATCGAAAAATAGCCAAAAAGAGTTCCGTGAATTCGTGTCACTTTATCTGCATCGGATTCAACGCGATGAGGAGGGACGTGTGGCACGTCTTTATCCGTTTGTCGTTGCAGAGCAAGAGAGCGAACCCAAAAATATCTCAATTAGCCCCACAGTTTCCTTCGGCAAACCGGTGTTAGCTGGAACAGGAATCTCCACATCCGTAATCGCAGGTCGATTCAACGCTCGCGATTCGATTAAAGATTTAGCTCGTGAGTATCAGATAGAGCCTGCAATTCTTGAGGATGCGATTCGATGGGAGATGAACAAGGGCAGAGCAGCTTAGAAGAGCTTGTCCTATTTCTAGATGAGAATCATTGTTGTAATCCTCATTTAGTTCGTGCTCTTGAGGAGCATGGTGTTTCTTATGAAAAACATTTGGATCACTTTGCGCCGGGCACTGAAGACATAGAGTGGCTTCCGATCATTGCTCAGCGTGGTTGGTCCTTGCTAACTACAGATGCCCGGATACGCACTAATTATTTGGAAAAAGAAGCGGTCCGAGTAAATCAGCTAAGGATGTTTTATTTTTCACGAAACAATCTTGCTGGCGCGGAGATGGGTTTTGCCTTGTCTAAGGCATTGCCGCGTATGCGAGAGCTTGTGAGAGAGCAGTCACCACCATTTACGGCGTCAATTACTCGAAATGGCGATGTTACTTTGCGTGATACATTTTCCGCCTAGGCAGCTGTCGGCAAGTAATCTCATTTTTCTATATCCTGGCTTTGCTTATTCTCTGCGGAGAGCGGCTTTTCGCGCCTGGGCAGGTGCATGGTGATGGCTACTAAGGCTCCGGCTAACGCGGGGATGGTGATGGCTACGAGGCCGGGCTGGTAGCTGCCGGTCCATGTTTTTGCGAGGCCCATGGAGTAGGGGCCGAGGAAGCCTCCGATCATGCCGATCATGTTGATGGCGGCGATGCCTGCGGCGGCGGAGCGGCCTTGCAGGAAGGTTCCCGGGATGGACCAGACCGGGCCTTGCATGGCGTAGAAGCTTAGGGCCGAGACGGCTAATGCGAGGATGACGATGGCTGGGGAGTGGGAGAGTCCGGCGGTGAGGTAGCCCGCGGCCATGAGGAGGAAGGGGATGGCTACGTGCCAGCGGCGTTCGAGCGTGCGGTCGGAGTGCATGGCGCTGAGGAGCATGGCGGGTGCGCCGAGCAGGTTCATGAGGGCGACGATGTATCCGATTTTGGCGTCGCTGAGGGTGGTCAGCGACTGGATGATGGCTGGTGCCGAGAGGGTGTAGGCGTAGTTGCAGGTGAGGTTACAGAAAAAGAGGAGGCTGGCGATCCAGACGCGGGGGTCGCGGAGGGCGGGGCCGATGGCTTCGGTATGGCCGTCGGGGGCCTGCTCCTGCTGGAGCTGCGTGGTGAGCCAGAGGCGTTCTTCGGCGGTGAGCCAGGCGGCGTCGGCGGGGCCGTTGGGGATGTAGAGCAGGAAGATGACGCTGAGGAGGATGGAGGGCAGGCCTTCGATGAGGAAGAGCCACTGCCATCCGGCGAGGCCGAGGGTGCCTTGCAGGTTCAGGAGTGCTCCGGCGATGATGCCCATGAGGACGGTGCCGATGGGCATGGCGACGTAGAAGCGGCTGACGGCGCGGGCGCGGATGGCGGCGGGAAACCAGAGAGTGAGGTAGAAGATGATGCCGGGGAAGAAGCCCGCTTCGGCGATGCCGAGCAGGAAGCGCATGACGTAGAACTGCATGGGCGTGCGGACGAACATCATGCCGACGGCGATGATGCCCCAGGTGAACATGATGCGCGAGAGCCAGCGGCGGGCTCCGAAGCGATGGAGAAGCAGGTTCGAGGGCAGCTCGCAGATGGCGTAGCTGACGAAGAAGAGACCGGCTCCGAGGCCGTAGACGGCGGCGCTGAAGTGGAGGTCGCGGTTCATCTGGAGCGCGGCGAAGCTGATGTTGACGCGGTCGATGTAGGCGATGCCGTAGCTGAGGGCGATGAGCGGGATGAGGCGCAGGGTGGCTTTGCGGATGGTGCGGGGGCCGAGGTCGTCGCTGGGGCGGAGGGCGGGCGGTATGAGCTCGATGGCAGACATGGGCACTTTCTTTGGGAGAAGTGGAGGCTCTGCGGGTGTTCTGTAACGAATGTTGCGACTTTCTTATGCGCGGGGCTCTAGAATTCTGTTGCCGACAAGGTTGATGATAGAACGAGGCGCGGTGGTCTTTGCAGGGCATGTCGCGAATGGAGGAGATGCAAATGGCACAGGCAGATGTGGCTTTGTCGCGGGCGTTGGGATTGAGTGAGCTGGCTCCGCGTGTGGTGCAGTCGGAGATTCGCGCGATGACGGTAGCGTGCGACGCGGTGGGCGGGGTGAATCTTGCCCAGGGGGTGTGCGATACGGAGGTTCCGGCGGTGGTGGCCGAGGGCGCGCAGCGGGCGATTCGCGACGGGCTGAACATCTACACGCGGCTGGACGGGATTCCTCGGCTGCGGAAGGCGATTGCGGCGAAGGTGGAGCGCACGCTGGGGCTGGTGGTCGATCCTGACCGCGAGGTGCTGGTGACGAACGGCGTGACGGGCGGGCTGCACGCGGCGGCGATGGCGCTGCTGAATCCGGGAGACGAGGTGCTGGTCTTCGAGCCGTTCTATGGGTATCACGTGAGCACGCTGAAGTCGCTGCGGGTGACGCCGGTGCTGGTGGGGCTGGAGGCTCCGGACTGGCGGCTCGATCTGGATGCTGTGCGGGCGGCGATTACGCCGAAGACGCGGGCGGTGGTGGTGAATACGCCTTCGAACCCGGCGGGCAAGGTGTTTACGCGGGCGGAGCTGGAGGGGTTGGCGGCGATTGCTCAGGAGCACGAGCTTTTTATCTTTACGGACGAGATCTATGAGCACTTCATCTATGGCGGCGCGCAGCATGTGAGCCCGGCGACGATTCCGGGGATGCGCGAGCGAACGATTTTGATGTCGGGGTTCTCGAAGACGTACTCGGTGACGGGGTGGCGGATCGGGTATCTGATCGCCGATCCGAAGTGGGTGGGGGCGATTGGGTACTTTCACGACCTGACGTATGTGTGTGCGCCTGCTCCGTTGCAGCAGGGCGTGGCGGATGGTGTGGAGATGCTGGGGCCGGAGTTCTATGCGGAGCTGGCGCGGGACCATGAGGCCAAGCGCACGATGATTGTGGATGCGCTGCGTGTTGCCGGGATGAAGCCGCATGTTCCGGACGGGGCGTACTACGTGCTGGCCTCGGCGGAGAACCTACCGGGCGCGACGGCGGCGGAGAAGGCGAGAGCGCTGCTGGCAGAGACGGGCGTGGCCGCGGTGGCGGGGTCGGCGTTCTTCCGTCCGGGCAAGGGCGAGGATCTGCTGCGGTTCTGCTTTGCTAAGAAGGACGCGGATTTGGCGGAGGCTTGCAGGAGATTGAAGGGATTCAAGGCATAGTCCTGCCGGACGGGCGCCCTAACGCCGCGCGGGCGGCACTTCGTGCTGTGTTGGGCTTCGCGTGGGCCTCCCGTCGGTCGGC
>JAATEV010000007.1 GCA_015655585.1 Terriglobales bacterium
CGGTGAATCTCATCCACAAACAGAATCGTCCGCGACCCGAAGCTCGCCGCCTTCTCCGCCTCCACCATCACGTTCTTGATCTCTTTAATTCCTGAAAGCACCGCCGAAAACTCAATAAAACTAGCCTGCGTCATCTGAGCAATAATCTTCGCCAGCGTAGTCTTTCCCGTCCCCGGAGGCCCCCAGAAGATCATCGAAGTAGCATCGTCCCGCTCAATCGCCAGCCGCAACGGCTTGCCCGGCCCCAGCAGATGCTCCTGCCCCACATACTCCTCCAGCGTCCGCGGCCGCATCCTCTCGGCCAGCGGAGCCTGCCGTCCTCCACCAGCCGCCGCACTCATCGGCGATGCATCAAACAAACTCATCGCCCACCTCTCTGCCGACTCGCCTCATACAGCAACAACGACCCCGCCACTCCCGCATTCAAACTCTCCACCGGCCCAGGGCAGGGAATCGTCACCTTCGCATCGCACATCGCCATCCACTCCTCCGCCAGCCCGCTGCCTTCGTTCCCGATCATCACCGCGCACCCAACTCCAAAATTAAAATCCTGAGCTGCCACCCCATCCCGACCCACCGCAGCCACCAGACGAACCCCGCGCTCCTTCAACGCAACCATCTCAGCCGCATCCACCCCCACCACCGGCACCCGAAACACGCTCCCCACACTCGCCCGCAGAGCCTTCTGGTTCCACGCGCTCACCGTCCCCGCCGTAGTCAACATTCCCCGCGCCCCAAACGCCTCTGCCGACCGCACCAGCGTCCCCATATTCCCCGGGTCCTGCAACCCCGCCGCCACCAGAATCAGCGGAGCCCCAGCCTCCCCCAGCACATCCTCCAGACCCCAAACCGGAACCTCCAGCAAAGCCGCTACACCCTGCGGAGCCTGCGTCTCCAAAACCCCCGCAAGCACCTCACCAGCCACCCGCAGCACCTCTACCCCACGGGGAACCATCCCCGGCACCTCCCGCTGCTCGCTAACAAACACCGTAGTCAGAGCCAGCCCACTCCGAACTGCCTCCTCCAGCAGATGCTCGCCCTCAATCGCAACCAGCCCCCCACTCAGCCGAGCCTTTCCCTCGAAAGCCGCCCGTAGCTGCTTCACCCGCGCATTCGTCTTACTGGAAATCACACTCTCAAAACCACGCATCTCTCAAATCTTACGCTGCCTAGGCCCCAGCGCCTCTCCCGCAGCATTGAGTCACCGCCCCCGGTATGCTAAGGTGCAAACTTGTGGCGGTACATCGTCGCATCGGGCCAGCGCGGCCAGAGATCCCCGGCACAGGAGCCAGATTTTGACGGCCGAAACCCTCCGCATTCACCCCGACGAGCCAGAGCCCGAGCTCATCGATCAGGTCGTCTCCAGCCTCACCTCCGGCAACGTCGTAGCGCTCCCCACCGACACCTTCTACGGCCTCGCCGTCGATCCCGTAAACCTCCGCGCCGTCGAGCGCATCTACGAGATCAAGTCCCGCGCCCGCTACAAGCCCCTCTCGCTCCTCATCGCCGACGTCTCTCAGGTCAACCAGCTCGCTCGCAACCTCGACTCCGCCTTCGACCGCCTCGCCGAGCGCTTCTGGCCCGGCCCCCTCACCATCATCGTCAAAGCCGGCTCCCGGCTCCCCCTCCGCGTCACCGCCAACACCGGCAATCTCGCCCTCCGCGTCCCCGAGGCCGCTATCCCCCGCGCTGTCGTCGCACGCCTCGGCCTGCCCATCACCGCCACCTCGGCCAATCTCTCCGGCCTGCCCGAGTGTACCCACGCCCAGGGCGTCCGCGACCAGCTAGGCCGCAATATCCCCCTCATCGTGGACGGAGGCCCCACCGCCCGCAGCGTCCCCACCACCATCGTCGATCTCTCCGGCGGCGGCGACTCCTGGATGATTATCCGCGAAGGAGCCATCCCCACCCACGAGATAGCCCTGACCCTCCAGCGTTAAAGCGTCCTAACGCCGCGCAAGCGGCGCTTCATGCTGTACCGAGCATCGCGAGTGCCTCCCACCGGTCTAAGGAAGAGTCTTCCAGCCGACCAACGGGAGGCCCACGCGAAGCGATAAAAAGGCGTGAAACGCCCGCGCCGCGCGTAGCGGGCCCGTCCGGCAGGACAAAGCCTCTAAACCCGATAAACTGAAAACAGAAGCGGAGCCGTCCCGCTTGTTTGTGTTCTTATATTGAAGTTCCTGCAATCATGATCGTGCCTTCCTCCAATCTGCGCCGTCGAGGCACCCCCAGGCGACCCCTGCGTCAGCTTCTCACCATCCTCCTCCTCGGAGCCGCCGTCTGGTGCCTCTGGGTCTACCTTCAGATCGACTCCGTAGCCGAACGCGACGAAGCCCGCTCCGCCGACGCCATCGCCGTCTTCGGCGCAGCCGAGTACTCCGGTCGTCCCTCTCCCGTCCTCCACGCCCGTCTCGACCACGCCGCCGACCTCTACAATCAGCAGATCGCCCCCCTCGTCATCACCCTCGGCGGCGGCACCGACAAGGACTCCGGCAACACCGAGGGCGGAGTAGGCCGCGACTACCTCCTCGCCAAAGGCATCCCCTACGCCAACATCATCGCCGAAACCGAGTCTACCGACACCGGCCAGCAGGTTCGCAGCCTCGCCTCCATCGCCCGCGACCGCAACCTAAGCCGCATCGTAGTCGTCTCCGACGGCACCCACCTCTTCCGCATCCGAGCCCTCTGCCAGGACGCTGGCCTCACCGTCTACACCTCGCCCCGAGCCACCGTAGGCCACATCAGCGCCTACGACCTCACCATGCGCTATTCCCACGAAATCCTAAGCTACACCCTCCTATGCCTCCACCTCGACCTGCACTGGCTCCGTAACTAAAATTTTCCTCCACTCAAAATCCCCGCCACCAAAGCCGCAAACACTGTAGAGGCAAAGTTCACCAGATCATTCCCCACCCATCCGCGCCTCTCCACCGTAGCTCCCAGCACACTGTCAAACAGCAATCCCAACACCCCCGCCGCCCAGGCCACCCCCGAACTTCCCCACGAAATCCCCAAAGCCCACATCCCCACCGCCGCAACCACCGCCCCAGCCAACACGCCCGCTGCGGTTCCCATCGCCGTAACCGCCCCATCCGTCCCCGGAGCCACCCTCCGCAAAGTAGTCAACATCATCGGCTCCCCGCCAAACGCCTGCCCAATCTCCGACGACACCGTATCCGCCGTAGCCTCCACCAGTGCTGCCAGACCCATCACTCGACCCACCCAGCCCAGCCCCAGCGCCACGCAAACCCCCGCCACCGAAAGATTAGCAATCACCTGAGCTGCATTCCGTCCCCGCCGAGCCTCCGCCAACCCGGCCCTGGCCTTCTTCTGCCGCCCGGCCCTGGTAGCCAGAAACGTCATCACAAACAGCAGAGCCAGCGGAGTCAACCCCGACTGCGCCACCGAGCCTCCACCCGCCCCGGTCCTATTCAATCCAGTCCAGAACGTAAGCAGCAGGCAAATCATCCCTCCGCACACCGCGCCGCCCCACGTAGCCGCCCGCAGCCTCCGTACCAGCAGCACGAACCCCGCGCTCACCGCCAGCGCCACCGCGGCAAAACGCCCCCCGCCATGTCCCGCCACCCTCCAGGCTATCTCCCCACAAAGCCCCGCCAATATCGTCCCAAGCATCCACACCAGCGCCCGAGACTGCCTCTGGTCCCGGCTCTCCGGAATTGCCTTCCTCCATTCCTCCCCAAGCATTTCCTCCATCATGCCCCGTTGCATCCCCCGTGGTGATTTACAATCAAGCCTTGAGCATAGTCAACACCAGCGTCACCGTGGGAGCAGTTTTGCACTTAGGAAGAATCGAAGCAGCAGGAAGCACTCAGTCGCGGCCCCATGGGAGCCGCCAGCGGCCCGTTCAGCAATCGGCAGTGCGCGCTCTCGGCAAAGTTGCTTTCGCCGCCGCCGGGCTCTTCATCGCCGGATGCGGCAACAACTACCGCCCGGTCGTCAGCGCCATCAACCCCGTCGGACCCGCCACGCAGCCGCAGAAGTACGCCGTCGTGATCTCCAATCCCGGTCCTCCCAATGTGGGCGCCGCCGATAACCCCGGCCTGCTCACCTTCGTCGACTTTTCCGGAGACGAGGTTGTTATCACCGCCAACGTAGGCGTTGACCCCTACTACCTCATCCTCGACACGACCAAAAACTACGGCTATACCCTCAACGGCGACGGCACGCTCTCTACTTTCGCTGTGAACGCTGGCCTGCTCACCAGCCAGATCCTCCAGACCACGCTTCTGCCCGGCGGCAAGGACGCCAACGGCAAGCCCATCCTGCCCACCAGTATCTTTCCGCAGGCGACTTATACCTACGTCACCCAGCCTGCCACCAATCCCGGCGTCCTCGCTACCAATCCGCCGAACGGCCGTCACTCTATCGCCGAGTTCACCGGAATCCCTCTGGTTCTTCAGCAGGAGCTTCCCATCGACTCCAGCTTCTCGCCCGTCTTCATCGCCGGGCAGGCTGACTCGACCCGTTCCTTCGCCATCAGCCCCAACGTCGATCCTTCGCTCCCCGGCCAGGTCTCCACCATCGAGAACACCACCGGCAACGCGATCGTCGACCCCACTCCCATCACCGTCGGTCGTAACCCCGTCTACGGGGTCCAGACCGCCGATGGCCGCCGCGTCTTCATCATGAATCAGGGCGACGGCACCGTCTCGGTCATCAACGCGCAGACCAACGCGCTTGACGTCATGCCCAGCGGAGCCACCAATCCCATCCAGGTCGGCACCGCGCCCCTCTGGGCGGACTTCGTTCCCACCCGCAATGAGCTTGTCGTAGCCAACGCTGGCGACGGCGTCAATCCCGGCTCGGCCAGCATCATCAATATCCCGCTCTGCACCGCCTCGGCCCAGCCCACTAATCCGAACTGCGACGCCACCAATCCAGTCGACGCCGCTGGCTTTGGCTCCATCCTGGCCACCGTTCCCACCGGCCTCAACACGGTCATGGTCTCCGTCCTCCAGGACGGCACGCAGGCTTACGTTGCCAACACCGGCGACCCAAATCTGCCCTGCGCTCTCCCACCGGCTGTACCCGGCAAGAGCACGGTCTGCTCCGTCTCCGTCATCAGCCTCACTTCGAGGACGGTGACGAACACAATCTACGCTTTACCTGATAGCGACTGCCAAGCCAATCCTAAGGTGCTGTATATGTGTGGCCATCCCACCTACATCGCCGCAACTACCGGAACTCCCACCGGCAAGGTCTACGTGGTTTCCAGCGATTCCAACAACATGTCCGTCCTGCGCACCGACATCAACCAGGTCGATGCCATCATTCCGCTCCAGGGCAAAGGCATCTCAGTACGCGTAACCGCCCCCTGATTTCTATCCCAACCAAAAAACCAAGGGCATGTCATCACAGACATGCCCTTGGTTTTTAATCTTTTTAATCCTTAGTCTTTCTCTCCCGCCAGAACAATCGGCAGCGTAGGCGTGGCCGCTCCCTCTTTCTCTTCTACCGTCACGCCAAACGCCTTGGCCTCCACACCCTTCGGCAGTGGCGGCAGAACCACTCTGCCATTCCCGCTCTTGTCCGGAAGAAACATTCCCGCCGGAACCGGCGTTCCATCCTCCGTCGCCGGAATCAGCCAAAGCTCGTATGTCTTCTCCGGCGGCAGAGCCTCCAGGCCATTCGCCACAAAGATCAGCGATCCCTTGCTGGCCACATAGGTAATGTTCCCTTGGGGAGCCGCGTCCGCATTCTCCTTCGTCAGTGTCACCCGCATCGCCGAGCTATCGGTAAGCGTCTCCAGCGCCTGTCGGGCCTCAGTTGCCGCCGCTGTATCCACCGTCAAACGGTCGGCGTCCTTAGCTTGAGCCGCAACCTGCGCTGCCACCTCTCCCTGCAAACTCTGCCTCTGCCGATACAGATCTCCCGCCATGGCCGCCATTCCCGCCGCAACCGCCCATCCCACCCAAGGCAACACCCGGGCCGTCGCACCTCGTCGCATGGGCTCATCGGAAGAAGTTGCGCGATGGGACAACGTCCTTTGCTCCCCCTCACTACCGCCATCTGCCGAACTCGTGGCCAGGTCCGGAGTTAAGTCCGGAGCCAAGCCTGAGGCCAAGGCCGGAGCCGCATCCCCGCCACCTCCCGTATTCTCCGTCACGCGCTCCACCGGAGCCGCCTTCTTTTCCCGGCCAATCCTCTTCATCAGCCGTCCCCGCGTCAGCGTCGGCGGCGACTGCCTCTCCACCGTGCAGGCATAGACCGCCAGCTCCCCCTGAATCCGCGCCAGCTCTTTCCGAGCCTCACCATCCATCCTCACATGCGGGGCAATCTCCGCCGCCTCCGTCTCCGGCAGCAACTGCATCGCAAACAGCGCCAACTCCTCCGTCGTATAAGCTCCCCTCACGCTCATGCCGAAAAAGCCTCTCTCAGAGCCGTCAGGGCGCCGCCCAGACGAGCCGTCACCGCCTCCGGCGCCTCGCCCATCATCTCGGCAATCTCCGTATGCGCCAGCCCGTCAAAGAACGTCATCTCCAGCGTCTTCCGCTGCTCGACCGGCAACGCCGCAACCACCTGCCGGGCCTTCTCCATCGTGGCCTCATCGGCAGGATTCCCCTTCACGACCAGCTCCATAGAGTTCGCCGCCCCCGCAGACGACCTCCGCCGCAGCACATCCACCGAGCGGTTCCGTGCCATCATCGCCAACGCTCCTCCCAGTGCCTCGCCAAAGCCCTCCGGGCTCCGCCACAGCTCCAGAAAAATCTCCTGTAGTATCTCCTCCGCCGAAACCGGCACCCGCAGCACCCGCAGTGCCACCGAGTACACCACCTGCGCGTAGCGGTCGAACAGTACCGCCATCGCACTCTCATCGCCCCGCCGAACCCGCATCAGCAGCGCGGCATCGTCCTGCGGCAAAGCGGCAGGATTCCCAAGTCCCAACTCTTTAAGCATAAAAACGTTCCTGTGACTGTTGCTTATTGCTCTTCGCGCAAATCATCCCATTCGCGTCCGCAGACAACTCTACAGACAACTCTGCCGCTCAGAGAAGTTGCAGCCTATGCAACCGCTCCAGCCTCAATCCACCACCGTCTCCGTGTGCAAGGAAACTGTAACATGGGGAAGAGCCTTTTCCTCTTCGGCGTAACCAGCCGCTGCAACAGCCACGCATCACAGCCATCACAAAGCCATCTCCATGTCCTCCAGCAAGATCCGCCTCGACAAGCTTCTCGTAGACCTCGGCCACGCTGCCTCCCGCGAGCGCGCCCAGGCCCTCATCCTCGCCGGCCGCGTCCTTGTAGACGAGCAGCGCATCGACAAGCCCGGCACCTCTGTCTCCTCCCAGGCCGCCATCCGCCTCCTCGGTTCCGATCTCAAATACGTCAGCCGCGGCGGCCTCAAGCTTGAACAAGCCCTCAGCCACTGGTTCATCGCCGTCACCGGCCTCGCCTGCGTAGACATCGGGGCCTCCACCGGAGGCTTCACCGACTGTATGCTCCAAAGCGGAGCCGCCACCGTCCTCGCCGTTGACACCGGCTACGGCCAGATCGCCCAGAAGCTCCGCGACGACCCTCGCGTCACCTTGCGCGAGCGCACCAACGCCCGCCTCCTCGCCCCCGGCGAACTCCTCATCCCTAACCACCCCACCCCGTCCTTTCTGGCTATGGATGTCTCTTTCATCTCCGCCACACTCGTCCTTCCCGCCGTCCTCAAGGCCCTCGCTCCACCGGAGCAAACATGGCAAGGTCAGGCCGTCATCCTCATCAAGCCCCAGTTCGAGGCCGGACGCGGCAACATCGGCAAAGGCGGCATCGTCCGCGACCCCCAAGCCCGCCAGTCCGCCATCGACCGCGTCCGCGCGTGCGTCGAGGAGGAGCAGGGAACCAACATCGAGATCATCGACTCCCCCATCCTCGGCATGGAGGGCAACCAGGAGTACCTCCTCCACGCCACCTTCGCCTGACCCGCACCCACCCGCCACCGCGCCATCCTCCATCCGTCAACAGCTCCGCCAGAGGTGAAATCGAAACCACCAATCGATTATCATGGAGTTCTAATGCCTTTCCCGATTAGAGTCTGCGTCGTCTGTTCCGAAGAGTTCGAGTTGAAGCCCGACAAGCCCGGCTTCGCCAATCGCTGTCCCGAGTGCAGCAACCCCGAGGAGGAGGTAGACCTCCTCACTAAGCGCAGTGTGGACGCAGTCGCCGGCAAGGCCGACAGCGGAGCCAACGAGGCTCGCCGTCAGGCCATGCGCAATCTCCTCTATCGCAAGGACAGCTAAACCCTGGCCAGCCCCGGATAAGAAAACGCCGCGCTGATCCAGAGATTCGTGCGGCGTGCGAGTTTCTTTAAATTCTCGAAATAAGAGGGAGCTACCGCTCCACCAGCGCCGAGGACGCCTTCTCCAGCCCAATGGCCAGCACCTTCTCGGCCACCCTGTCGTAGTCGTGCCGCAGCACGCCGTCCACCCGGACGAAGTCTCCCGTGACCGGTTCGACCCCCAGCGCCCGCACGGCCTCCAGGTCAGCCTCGATCGGTTGCTGGCCCTCACGGGCATACTGTTCAAGCTGCTCGTCCGGAATCGCCCCGGTGTTGATCAGCGCATAGTCGAAGAGGGGCGGCTGCACTCCTCGCGCGTGCTGCAAAATCTTTTCAATATGCTGCGAGGCCGTCAGTCCCAGCGATTCGTTCGCCTGCGTCATCAGGTTGCACACAAAGATCTTGGTCGCCCGCGAAGCCGACAGCGCCTCCGGAATTCCGCGCACCAGCAAATTCGTAATCAACGACGTGTACAGGGAGCCCGGCCCCAGCGTAATCACGTCCGCGTTCGCAATCGCCTCCAGCGTCTCCGGCAGCGGCTCAGCCACCTCCGGCTCCAGCATCAGCTCCACGATGCTCTGCTTGCTCGCCGTGATGTTGGTCTCGCCCCGCACCAGCGAGCCGTCTTCCATCAAGGCCGCGAGCTTAACGTCGGTATTGGTAGCAGGGAAGATACGTCCCCGTGTCGCCAGAATCTGCGACGACATCTGCACCGCCTGCGCAAAGTCACCCGTAATGTGCGAGAGTGCCGCAACGAACAGGTTGCCGAAGCTGTGGCCCTCCAAATCGCCATGCTCGAACCGGAACTGGAACAGCCGCGATAGTAACTGCTCGTCCTCCGATAGCGCCACCATGCAGTTGCGGATGTCGCCTGGAGGCAGCATCTTGAAGTCTTCACGCAGCCGTCCCGACGACCCCCCGTCGTCGGTAACGGTCACAACCGCCGAAAGCTCTCGGATCGAGCATGTAAGCTCCGGGCAGGGCAGGGGCTTCGGTTCCTCCTTCGGGAACTGCTCCAGCCGAACCCCACGCCGTCGTTCCGGCGTGGCCACGTACCGCTTCAGCCCGCGTAGCAGTGTCGAGAGCCCTGTGCCCCCTCCAATCGCCACCACGCGCAATCTCTTGTCGCTGGCTCCAGTCATATTCGACAGCGGCATCAACCGTTTCCCTCGTTTCTATGCCCTATCTTAGCCGTTGGATGATTCGCAGCCAAAGGCTTGATGGCATAGAACAGGATTGCAGTTACATGAAAACAGGAATGTCGAAGCTATGAGATCTCCGGATAGAGCAGCTCCGTAAACCGCGGATCGTCCGCCATGTCTTGAAAGTCGGAGTCCGAACGGGCCTGAATGCGGTTCCGCGGATTCTGACGGATTGCCTCCGTCAGGTGCTCCAGGCACTGGTGCGAGTCGCCTGTCATGCTGGACAGCACCGCAAGGCCATAGAAGGCATAGTCCGCCTTGCCATTCTTCTCCAGGATCGCCATGAACTCCTCGCGCGCGTCCTCGTAGTGCCCGTCGTTCAGCAGCGAGATGGCGTAGTCATAGTGCTCCTCGCAACTGGGGAAGCTGGCCTTCTCCTTCGCTCCTTGCAGCAGGCAGGCGCTGATGTACATCCGGATGCGTTCCGCCATCTCCCCCGGACCGGCGGCCAGCATCTTGTCGAATGCCACCCGTGCTTTGTCGTACTTGCCCTCCTGCATCAGGCGCAGGGCGGCCTCGTAGCTTGCAATCACCTCAGCGCGAGCGTGATCTGTGGTAGCCGATATCGTTCCAGCCAATGTCTTTGCAGCGCGTTTCGTCGCAGAGGGAGCAGTCTTCGTCTGAACCATCGTCAATCAATCACCTGGAGCATTTCGGATGCTATCGCTTACCCAGAATAGCCGGGTTCGTTTATTTATATGCTTGTCTCGGTTTTATACCCAGACCGCGCGACAAGGTCAACTCCCGCGCATTCTACTGGATACCTGCTAGCCGTTTTGGGCTCTCTTCCCATAGACCGACGGGTTCAGTTCCGGGTCGTTATACATCTTCATCTGTTGGTAGAGTTTGAACCGCCGCGTCCCGGCCAGCACCTCGGCCCACAGTGCATCCAGGCATCCGGCAAGGTCTGCTCGTTGTTCCATCAACCGCGCCAGCCGAGCCTCATTTCGCTGGCGATGCTCTTCCGTTGCCGTCATCCGATGCGCCTCCTCCCGCGTGTGATAAATCTTTAGCGCCAGAATGGAGAGCCGGTCGATCATCAGCCCCGGAGTCTCCGAGTGCAGCGGAGCATCCGCTCTCTGCTCCAGCCGCTGCATCAACCACACGTCGATCTCCTCCATCAGATCATTTCGTCTCTGGTTCAGTCTGTCGATGGCATGTTTCACCCGTGCAATCCCCGCATCTGGAACCCCCGGCACGCGAGCCTTGTCCTCTTCATGCCATAAATCAAAATTTGCCTGATGTTGCTCTGTTGCCAGTGTCAACAATGTTCCAGTATCGACTGGATGGACGTGGATGTTTCCGTCCTCCTCGTGGAGCGCTGCCGTTCTCTCATCCTGCATTCGGGTTATAAGAAAAGCGTTAAGCATCGCGTTTGCCAATGCCAAGTATAAGGGCGAATGCAATGATTTCGATGTTCCATCGTCTATTCCTGAATTTGCAGGAGAGACAATGTTCTCCAAACTCTCAACGGATTCCTTGTATGCTGGGAGTGGCCACCATGCGTATTCTTCTCGTCGGCAACTATCCGTTGGATCATCAGCAAAGTATGCTGCGTTATTCGGAGATGTTACGTCGTCAACTCGTCGATAAGGGGCATCAGGTTGAAGTCCTTCAGCCGTCACCAATCATCGGAAATCTGGTTTCTCAGCCGTTTCTCCGTAAATGGCTGGGGTATATCGACAAGTATCTCTTTTTCCCGATAAAGCTTCGTTCCTATTGCCAAGGCTTTGACTTAGTCCACATCTGCGATCACTCGAACTCGATGTACCTGCCATGTGCGGGCGATCGTCCCGCAAGCATCACTTGTCATGATCTGATTGCAATTGCCGCAGCACGTGGCCAGTATCCGAGACAGCATATTTCAGGAACAGGCAGGATGCAGCAGCGCTGGATACTGAAGCATCTCATCGCTGCGCGCCACGTCGTCTGCGTCTCCTCTCAGACTGCGAGCGAACTCAGATCGCTTGCAGTCAGTACCGTGCAGAACATAAGCATCATTCTGCACCCCTTGAACTATTCCTACGCGCCAGTCTCCGACGAGGAGGTGCATCAGCTCCGCCAGACACTGGCTATCGCTGACGATCCCTATCTTCTGCATGTAGGTGGGAACTCATGGTACAAGAATCGCCTGGGGGCTATCCGCATCTTCCATGCCTTCCGTAAAAGACGAATGGATGCGAGGAAAACTCCAGTGCGCTTGATACTGGCAGGCCGCCCTTTATCACAGGAGATGCTTGATTACATCGCCGCTCATGGCCTCGCAGACAGCGTGACCGTGCTGACCAATCCTTCCAACGAGATACTGCGCACGCTTTACAGTGGAGCCTCTGCGCTGCTATTCCCCTCTTTGATTGAGGGCTTCGGATGGCCCTTGATTGAGGCGCAGAGCAGTGGTTGCCCTGTCATCACCTCAAACCGCGCCCCCATGACGGAGGTTGCCGGAGAGGCCGCCCTTTATATCGATCCTGAGGACGAGTCGGGCGCTGCGTCTCTCATCGCCGAGCGTTTCGATGACCTTCACACGTTGCGAGTCCCAGGTTTTCGTAATCTGCAACGTTTTGATGCCGATACAATTGCTCAGCAATACGCCATGTTCTTTGATTCGATTGTTTCCGGCAAGATCAACCAGGCAATGCCTCGTGTGGTGTCCCAATAACTTCCAGAGAAATAAAAGACACCATAATCGCCGAACCTCGTGCGATTCCTTAGCAACTGAGGCCAGTCCGCTTCCTGTAGCCGGAACGCTCAGGTGATAGCACCCAGTGGGAGTGTATCTTCAATGGATTAGGGAGGCGATGGTGAGAGCGCTGGGGCTCGAACCCAGGACCAACGCCTTAAAAGGGCGATGCTCTACCAACTGAGCTACGCTCTCAAACCACACTACCAACTTAGCACATTTGGCTGGTGATTTCTCCCCATCCGGAGATGCCTCGATTCCAGCTATTTTCACAGGCATATCACACTTAAGTCGCACGTGCGATTTATTGACTTGCAGGAATCTCCACAGTAGCCTCAGGCTATCGAGTGGGAATCGGTTTCGTGCACTTTTGCGCCGCTTGTCGTGACGACACGGTTCACTCAGGAAATCTGATCGCCTTCCACGGAAGGCTCAGGATCAAGAGCTCATGGATTCGCACAGCACTGACAAAATCGAAGAAACACCGGTCAAGGAGACCGCGGAAGAGATTGCCGGGCTTTATTCTTGGGCCACCCTTCACGGCTCCAAGTACAGGGATTTTTCCGCCTCGCGCCGTGAGTATCGTGCGCAGCTAAGGCATCGTGCCGCGCAGCAGGTGCGCGACCAGGCGCTTCTCGCCCAGGCCGAGGCCGAGGCCGCCGCCGAAGCGGCGGAGAGGATAGAACGCGAAGCGGTTGAGGCGGTTCGTGCTTATCGGAACACCGACTCGCCGGCCTCTGTTCAGCAGGCCTTACGCAAGGCCGAAGATGCCGCCCGCCTTGCGGTCGATGAGCGTGTTGAGGCCGCTCGCCGTGCCGAGGTTGCAGCCGTGGCCGAAGCCGCCGCTCGCAGGGAAGAGCGCGAGATTGCCGAAGCTCACGCCTCGGCCCAGCGTCAGGCCGCTCGTTATGCCGGTTCCGAGATTCGCCGCAGAGCGAATGCCATCAGTCAAACTGGGCCTTCCTATAGCGCAGGCCAGACAGCCACTTCCTCCATTTCCCAGTCGAAGCTCCATCATCAAACCTCATCTCAGCCAGAGCAGTACGGAGGTCCGATGTCCCACCAAGAGGTGGCTTCTATGGAAGAACAGTACTCAGATTCCGATCTCAGCCAGACTGAACTTACAGATCCATCTCCTCAGGCCGAGGAGCAAAAGCAGTCCGGTCCGCATCTTGAAACTCCACTGTCTCCCGTATCAAGGCAACCCGATTCGACTTCGATCGCTCCGCCGCCCTACTCTATCGCTCGCGCGGTCACGCCTTTCTCGCAGGCGCTGGTGCCATCGGATTCCACCCGCGGACGCCGAGCCAAGGACGAATTCGACTATCAATCGGAGCGTGACAAGCGTTCTGCGCCGGAGGCCGATTCCGAGTCTTCCGTGTTGGGTCCAAACCCAGGCTTTCTTGCCGATCAGGCCGGTCCCGCATGGCTCTATGCGGCTCCTACGCCAGTGACCTCGCAGACGCCGGTAACGTTCCAGCCGCCTCCGCCGCAGTCTTCCGTAGCCGATACCTTGCAGCACTCGCGCGAGCGTGTCGCCGCTCGCTGGTTCGCGCTCAAGGGAGTCTTCGAACCGGGGCAGGAGCTGCCTGAGGCGACTCCTGTTCGTCAAAAGGAGACCCGCCCGCCCGTTCTTGCGGTCTTCTCCCTTGCCGGTGGAGTTGGCAAAACCAGTCTCGTCGCAACCGTTGGCCGCTCGCTCTCCTCTATGGGAGAGAAGGTCTTGCTGACGGACACAACTTCGCACGGCTTGCTTCCGTTCTACTTTGGGGCAAGCGAGTTACGCCCGGGTACGGTCCGTACCTTCTCCCCGCCCAGCGGCAGCACGGACGCGCCCATCTATCTCGTCAGCTACGATGTGGAGCGGGCCGGTCATGACGATGCGGCCCGGGAGCTTCTGGCGGAGGAGATTCTCAACAGCAGTCGCGGCACGCATCGCATCCTCCTCGACCTCGCATCCAGCTCAAGCTGGATCGTTCGCCGCCTCTTTCACATGAACCCGACGATTCTCGTGCCTGTTGCGCCGGATATGAACTCCGTCATCAGTCTCCAGTCAGTCGAAAAGTTCTTCCATGACATCAATGATGGAAACGGTCGTCCATTGCAGCCGTTTTATCTTCTGAATCAGTTCGACACATCGCTTCCGTTGCATCTGGATGTGCGCGAGGTTCTGCGCCGCCAGCTTGGCGAGCGGCTTCTGCCCTTCGTCATCCGCCGTGCGCCCGCCGTCAGCGAGGCCCTTGCCGAAGGCATGACCGTCATCGACTACGCGGCGGACTCACCCGTGGCAGAGGACTACCTCAACGTCGCAAACTGGCTCCGCGCCGTCGCTGCACCGGCTACCGCTGGCTTCCGCAACGTGCGCTGGAGCGAGCGGTAATCAGTTTTCAGGGGCGGTAGCTCGAAGCTGCGGCAGACGGCATACCTTCACGGTATCGTTAGCGTATTCGCAGGCGAACTCTGTCCGGGAGTCCTTCGACAGGATCACCCATCCTACATGCAACGGTCGAAGCGCCGCGGTGCGCTCCGCGTCGGTCTCGACGTTAAGCCTGCTCTGCGCGATCTGCCCCTGCATCCATTGCTCGTCCAGCTCCGGCTTGATGGCCGCAACGCCGCCATCTTTTGTGTAATCCGGCAACGCGCTACGCTCCGCAATAGCGCGGAATCCCTGTGCGTCCTCCCCCTTCGCCACAATGTAGCGAGGGTCCATCGCAAAAAGAGCATCCACAGGAGTATTGTTGCGAACCCACAGAAACGCCTGCACCCATGCGTTCTTCGATCTCTGCTCATTCCACGGCAGTTCCAGATGAGAAGAAGAGGGGAAGGTAGCTCGTTCTGCTGCCGTCATCACACCGCCCAGCAGGGAAATCACCACGATCCAGCGCGCAACCTGCCTGCGCAGCACCCACTCGCCCAGCGCCGCGCCAACCATAAGGATCATGACGATGTAGACCATCTGGAAGATCCGCAAAGGCTGTAGCCGGGCGACCTCGTGGAGGGTGGCCCCAGGCCGGGCGAAGAGCATTGCGGTCACCATGGCGCACGCGCCGGTAATCACCGCCATCCGGCATAGCGCCGTAAGCGCCGCACTGGTCTTCCCCCCGCGTTCGAAGTCAACCGATCGCTGCCCAAACCCCACGACGGCTGCAATCAACAGTGGAGCGACAAGCCCCAACACCTCGTACCACTCCCACTTGGTCAGAAACCAGTAGCTGCGTGTCAGGGCCGCCTTGCGATACAGCTCGCTCTCCGGCCCTGCCGTCGCCTGCATTACAAGCGCCACGGTCAGGGCCAGCCCGCACAGTCCAGCCGTTCCCCATAGCTGCACCCTGCTCCGGGCCTGAAGACAGATCAACACCAGCACGCTCCCCAGAGCATAGATGCCCATAAGGGGATGTATCGCGATCGCCACCAGCATCGCTCCACAAAGCATCCACAGGCCAGCCATCTTTTTACCGTGCTTATCCCGCTGGATCTTCCACTCCAGAGCGCCCACCAGGGCCAGCAAAGAGCAGGGGGTGCAAATACTGCGAGCCGTCACATAGGGGTCCATTAACAGCAGCGTGGTGCCCGCCACCGGCAACGTGATCCATGCCGCCAGCACGCCAACCGCCCCCCACTGGGCCTCAGAGGAGCGAAAGCATCGCCGCGCCAGCATCCAGCCTGCAAACAGCGTCAGCCACAGGGCAGCCACATAAACCACCAGCAAAACCACCTCAATCTTCAGGTGACTCCACCTCGCCAAACCCGCCATCAGAGGCGCAAAAAGCGAAAATCCAAGATGCCCCACCACAAATTCCGTCTGACAGGGATACAGCTCCGGCCGCAATATTTTTTTGATCTCCTGCACATAGAGCGCCCCATCCTCAACGTATGGATGGTACCCATGCACAGCTAAAGCCAGCAGAGTCAATACACTAACCACTCCGGCTGCCAGACCTCGCTCCCGCCTCTCCTTGAGCTCTCGTGGCACTCCGGCAGGAAGGGAAGATGTCAAAACAGTAGCCAAGGATCAATGACTCCAATCGCGGTAGTGATCAAAATATATTCTCCTGCTGGAAACTCCGGGGAAGCGTCTTTCATTCACAAAAAAAATAAATCTCCATTTTCAGCAAACGAACCGATTCACAACCCCTTTCCATGCTCAAAGTTACAATAGAAAAGATGCTGCAACATCCTTCGCACCATACCTCCCTATCTCGCAAACAACCGGTGCGAACCCCGGCGTGTCCCGCATGAGTGAGACAACCCGCAATCGCAGCGGAAAAGATCTGCTGAAAGCCGTCCCCGGCCTGCTGATCAGCGCTTTTTTCCTCTGGTATACCTTCCACGGCATCTCTTTCGAGCATATCCGTGCCCTGCGTATCGTCCATCCCGCATGGATTCTGGGCATCGTTGCGTTCACCGTGATGAGCAACCTGTTCCGGTGTATTCGATGGAGCCAGATGATGCCTCGCGGAGGCCAGTCCGCCCGTGCTCATTTTGCCGTGTGTGCGCGTGTGCTGATGACCTCGCTGGCAGCCAATAATATCCTCCCGTTGCGCATCGGTGACATCATGCGCATCTTTACTTACGCGGGCGATCTAGGTGCGTCTCCTTCCACAACCCTCAGTACCGTTATTCTGGAAAAACTCCTCGATATATTCGTTCTTGTGCTTCTGTTCGTCTCGACGATAGGGCGTCTGGCGACTCCGCGCCTTCGTCTGGCCGCTGACATCTCTCTTGCCATCTCTGCCGCAGGCCTGTTGATTCTTCTGGTCGCTGCTCGCAGCCTGCAACCCATCATTCAGGCACAGTTTGCCCGCCTTCCCGCGAACCCCAAGCTCGTGAAGGTCGAGCACTGGATAAATCTCGCTCTTGAGGCAACTGGCCGCCTGGGCGTCTCCAGTTCTCTTCTGCTTCTTCTCGAATCTGTCCTGATATGGACCTTTGAAGGGCTTACGTTCGTATCGGCGATTGCCTTATTCGCGATTCCTGTTGATCGCATTGGCCCGTGGGTTGCCGTATCCTTTGCCAACCTCTCTTATCTGATCCCCAGCTCTCCTGGAGCCATCGGTCCATTTGAGCTGGCAGCGAAGACAGCTCTGGCCAGTCATGGGGCTTCTATCGGTCAGGCGGCGGTCTTTGGACTGGCGATTCATGCCTGGATGCTTGTCTCCATTACTGGAGCCGGAGGGGTGATCTTCCTTCTTCATCGCATCCGCATTCATAATCACAAACCTCTCCTTGAAGAGATTGAGCATCTGCCTGCGGAGCTTCCGTAGATTGTGAACCATCCGTCCTGGGAAGAGCCCGGAATGCTTGATCAGTCCAGTTCATTTCCATGGGCCGATTATTTATAGTTCTCTGTAACTTTTTCTCTCGCGCGGGCTCCAATGTGCGGCAGTAGAAAGAGGAAAGGTATAAGCTTTCTGTGACTCACCGCCTGGGGTGGCAGGTTCCCTTTCGGCATTACCTGCTACGAGTCACGTAGCTCATCCTCAACGCCCACGCGCACCGCGCATGGCCTAACGAAAGAAAGGTTTATTCCGATGAAGAACACCGCACAATCGCTCGCTCTGGCCGCCGCTTTTGCTGGTCTGCTCGGCGGCACCTCGGTTCGTTTGAATGCACAGCCTGTTGCTTCACAGCAGGACGGCACCCCCTCGGCGCAGCAGGCTCCGGCGGCAGGTGTTCTCCTCGCCCAGAGCACCACGACTCCCCCGAAGCACTCCTGTAAGGGTAAGAATGACTGCAAGGGTCAGGGCGGCGGCAAGAACGCCGGCAAGAACGATTGCAAGGGCAAGGGTGGCTGCGCTACCGATGGCTCGATGACCAAGAAGGCCTAGTTGTGTTCTGTCCGAGGGCCTGGATGAAGATTCAGGCTCTCGGTCGTTGTGTGATTTGGAGCGGAGATGCCTGCGAATCGGTTTAACGGATTCAGTGATTATGGAGTAGGGATAGGGTTGCGAATCCCGCACTACGATCACATCTTCGCGGAGAAGCCGGTCGTTGACTGGTTTGAGATTATCTCTGAGAACTTCATGGTGGACGGGGGGCGGCAGTTGCAGCTCCTGGACCAGATTCTGGAGCGGTACCGTGTGGTCCAGCATGGGGTCTCGATGTACTTCGGCTCGGCCCAGCCCGCGGACCGGGAGCACCTGAGGCGCCTGAAGGATCTGACCCGGCGGACGAAGACTCCGTGGGTCTCCGACCACCTTTGCTGGGGGAGCGTGGATGGGCGTTATACCCATGACCTGTTGCCGATGCCCTATACCTTTGAGGCCGTGAGGACGACAGCGGCACGGATTCGCCAGGTGCAGGACTATCTTGAGATCCCGGTTGCGGTTGAGAACGTGAGTAGTTATGCGGAGTTCCACGAGTCGGAGATGACGGAGTGGGAGTTCCTGAACGAGGTCGTCGAGGCAGCGGACTGCGGCATCCTGCTGGATGTGAATAACATCTACGTTTCGTCGCAGAACCATGGGTTCGATCCCATGGAGTACGTCAACAGCGTTCCATCGGAGCGAGTGGCGCAGATCCATATCGCCGGACACTCGCGGTTCGAGCGGTACATCCTCGATACGCACGACCATCCGGTGCTCGACCCGGTTTGGGGGCTCTATGAGCGAGCCATCGAGCGGGTAGGGAACACGGCCACGCTGCTGGAGTGGGACGATAACATCCCCTCCTTCGAGGAGGTTCATGCCGAGGCTCTGAAGGCTACGAGGTATCTCCAGTCTCCTCAGAGCTTCGAGGCGGATGTGGAGGTAGCGCAGCCATGAATCTGCTGGAGTTGCAGCGGCGCATGGCGGAAGACGTGATGCGTCCTTTGACCGCGGATTTCGGGATGCAGGCTATTGCCGAGGATGGCCGTTCCACCGCTGGGATCGCCGAAAGCTACATTAAGCCGAATGCTCAGCTCACTTCTTTTGAACGGTTGGAGATCTATAACCGGCAGTACTGGTTCAGGGTAATCGGGGCGGTGGCGGAGGATTTTCCCGCTTTGAACCAGGTGCTGGGACAGGA
The DNA here is from genome assembly GCA_015655585.1 of Terriglobales bacterium. Taxonomy (GTDB): domain Bacteria; phylum Acidobacteriota; class Terriglobia; order Terriglobales; family Acidobacteriaceae; genus Edaphobacter. The sequence continues at coordinate 19,174 of JAATEV010000007.1, forward strand.
GGTCTTTGATCGGCTGGTTCTGGCCTATCTGCGGGAGAATCCTTCGACCTCCTTTACGCTGCGGAATCTGGGGGCGAAGCTGCCGCAGTGGCTGGAGGGGCGTCCGGAGTTCGCTCCGCGGAGGCACGATCTGCTGCTGGATGTGGCTCGGCTGGAGTGGGCCTACGTCGAGGCGTTCGATCGCGCGGAGAGACCTCCGCTGACGCCGGAAGACTTTGGCGGCTTTGGGGCCGAGACCACGCTTGCGCTACAGCCTCACGTGCAGTTGCTGGATCTGCGCTACCCGGTGGACGAGCTGGTGCTGGCGGTGCATCGGGACACTGCGCCGAGCGATATGGTGAGTAACGCTTCGCTGGAGCGGAGGCCGGTGGAGAAGGTTATGCTGCCGAAGATGCGGCGGAGGCCTATCCGGCTGGCTGTCCACCGTTACGAAAATCTGGTTTATTACAGGCGGCTGGACGCGGAGGCCTTCTGGCTTCTTTCGGCGTTGCAGCGTGGAGAAACTCTGGGGATGGCTTTGGCCGAGGCGTTCGCCGGGAGCAGGCTCCGGGCGGAGAGGCAGGCGGCCAAGATTCAGGGATACTTTGCCCATGCCGCGGAGCTTGGATGGTTCTGTAAAGCTTTGGCTTAGGGTACCCCCCTCCCCCCTCAATTTGGTGCAAAGTCTTAGAAACATTACAGTTATGTCTGTACTTCGAATTTAGTTATTAATCGTCTGGTTAACTAGAAAAGACCCCGGTTTTGCCGGGGTCTTTTCTTTGCCTGTTTCTA
>JAATEV010000046.1 GCA_015655585.1 Terriglobales bacterium
GGAATCCCCTTCGCCCGCGCCGCCACCGCAATCGGCAACATCCCCTGCACCGCCCGCAGCGTGCCGTCCAGCCCAAGCTCTCCCACCAGCAGATAGTCGCTCAGGTCCTTGATATGCAGCGCGCCATATGCCCCCAGAATCCCCATCGCAATCGGCAGGTCGAACCCCGAGCCTTCCTTCTTCAAATCCGCCGGAGCCAGGTTGATCGTGATCCGCGTAGTAGGAATCTCGAACCCGGAATTCTTGATTGCCGACCGCACCCGGTCGCGGCTCTCCCGCACCGCCGCATCCGGCAACCCCACCGTGCTGAACTGCTCTTTATCTAGCTTGATCCCCGAAAAATCGACCTCAACATCAATAATGTGGGCGTCGATCCCATAAACCGCAGCACTGCGAGCCTTGAAAAGCATTGAATATGCGCCTGTTAGAGCCGTGAGGCCGTGAATTCAGCCGAGTATAGCATCCGCCCCTTTCCCTCCAACAAAACGGCAGTAGAACAGCCTGAATCCCAGCCTCCGATTGCTCCACAAAAATCGGGCTAGAGCGACGAGAAGCGCGTCTCGCGGTATCAATCCCAGACCTTCTGGATACTACGAGAAGATGCAGCTTGGAACTTCATCACGGCAAGTACACTTCTGTATGCGCCTTTGCCTGCTTCTGCTGCTGTTCATTTGGTTGAGCGCGACCACCCCGGCTCAGAACTTAGTGATCCATAATGCCAAGATCTACAGCTCACCGGACACACCTCCTGCCACTCACGTAACCCTGCTTATACGCGGTGGCAAGATTGTGGCTCTAGGCAGTAACGTTCGCACGCCTGCTGGCATTGCGGCTTTGCCGTGCAATGGCTGCGTAGTCTTTGCCGGATTCTGGAATACGCATGTTCATTTCACAGGCCCGCAATGGGAAGCTGCGGCAAGCCGTCCGGCCGAGGAGTTGACTCGCGATATGCACGCGATGTTGACCCACTCTGGCTTCACCACAGTTGTTGATGTGTCATCGGACCCGAACAACACGGTTTCGCTTCGTCGCCGCATTCAGAGTGGAGAGGTTGCTGGTCCAAACATCTATACCTCTGGCTTTGCGCTCTATCCTCCACACGGTATTCCGTTCTATCTGGATGATTTGCCGGAGAAGATCCGAGTACAGCTTCCGCAGCCGGACTCCACTGTTGCGGCGGTGCAGGCAGTGCGAATGAATCAGGCGCACGGCACGGATCTTGCGAAGTTGTTTACAGGGGCCTATCTCACTCCTGACAACATCGTCCACATGCCGTTGGAGATAGCGAAGACGGCTGTGCGGGCGAGCCACGATCACCAACAACTTGTATTTGCTCATCCTTCCGACCAGCAAGGAGTTCAGATCGCAATCCAGAGCGGGGTGGACGTTCTGGCCCATGCTCCAGACACCATCACAGACGTGAATGGGGATCTCGTGAACGAGATGGTCAGGAGGCATATGGCGATGACGCCCACATTGAAGCTTTTCTCAGGTAGCAGCCATATCGATAAAATCCGCGACATCGTTGCGCAATTTCATCAGGCCGGAGGCAGGCTCCTGTTTGGCACCGATACCGGGTTTCTCACGGATTACGACGTGAGCGAGGAGTATCGCCAATTGCAGATGGCGGAGCTAACCTTTCGTGACGTTCTTTCCATGCTCACGGTGAATCCAGCAAAAGAGTTCCATCTCGAATCTCATGTGGGCCAGCTAAAGATCGGGTACGACGGAGACCTTACGATCCTTTCCAGGGATCCGAACAATGGCAACCTTCAGGATTTCGCGCATGTGCTCTATACCGTGCGTTCGGGCAGAGTGATCTTTGACGCAGAATCAATGCACTGATTACTGGGCCTGAGATTACTACCGATATATCGGCTTGTGAGAAGTTGTAGTAGCTCCCGAATGATGACCATTCATCATTGCATATTCAAACTGCCCCACTACCCACAAAACTCCGCCAGCAACGCCCACTCCCACCGGCATTCAAGCAGTGAGCCGACAATAAATCAGCCGGACAACCAGCAACCCCGCCGGACAAAAACCCTCCATAAGCACCAACCTCTTAGGGCTCTTCAAGACCGGTATCAGCCCCTCCAACTCCCACACCGTCGGCGGCGCAAGACTCGCTGCTGGCAGCGTCCCACGAGACCTCCTCCGGGTTATGAAGCTTTGCCTATCACCGATTGCCGACTGCTGCCTGCTCATTCCCCTGGGCCGCGATGCGAGCGTAAACCGCCCGTGCCTTTTCAATTTCGTCATGAAACTTGTCCCGTTCGGCATCGCTGCGCCAAGCCGCGTTCTGCACGCGGGTCCAGAGCGCATCCATCGCCTGGGCCAGGAACTGGGCGTCCGCCGCCGAGGTCCATTGCTTGCCCACACGCACCACATACACCGGAGTAGTTTCGGCAAAGGCATAACTATCGGTGACATAGTGGGAGGCCGGTCCCTCGGCACGCAGTCCCACCCAGCCGCCCAACGGCACGGCCACCTCGCCGTCAAAGCTGATGTGCAGTGGATCGGTGGCGGTCACCTTTTTCGCCACCTTGCCATTGACCAGCACATCGAGCTCCGTCATCGGCGCAATCGAGAGCGCGTCCGCATGGACGTGCAGCGTCTGCGGAGCATCCGCACCTAAACGAATCTCGTCGCCCGGCTCATGTCCAGCCACATCCAGGGTAAGCAGCGGTCCTGTCGTCCCGAACGTGTGGCCTGCCTTGATGCCGGCTAACCAGTTGGCCACCGTCAAAGGCCCCTTCACATGCACGTAGACCCGATCCGAGCCCGGCGGCGGATCGAGCGCCACATCGGAAAAATTATCGGTGCCACCCGAAGCCGCGATACGAAAGCCGCAGTTCAGCAACCGGTCGTAGAACTCCGCGCTGCCGATCTCATCCGACGAGAGCGAGCCCACATCGTAGAAATCCCCCTTGCCCAGTGCTGCATTCACGGCAATCAGATTGGCCGCCTGTTGCGGCGTGTTCGGCGGCGTGACGAACGGATGCGGAAATCCCGCGAGGCCGCCTTGCGCGTGCGCAGCGTCGATATACTGACTGCCAACCGTGGGCTGCCCGTAGGGCGTATAGCGATCGCCCCCTGTCAGCGGCAGAATGAAATGCTGAATCCCCAGCAACTCAATGTGGCCCAGCGAGCCGCGGAACTCCTCCGCGTATTGCAGGATGTACTCCGGGGTCGAAAGCGGGCTGGGCTTGCCGGTCAGATCGCTCCAACGCCCCATAAGATGGGTGCCGTCCATATGGATCAGTGCATTGGTAACGTGCAGGTCGGCCGCGGTCAGCTCGTTGAAAAAGGTTTCGTGGGTCAGACCATAATCCCCTTGGTGCAGATCGTGGATATGCGGGTCTCCCGAGTACCACCCCTTGGCCGGAAGATTGGCCACCCGGCTCAGCTCGATCGTAGCCGTGCTCGTGCCGCCAGTACGAGCCTGCACCGTCACCACCGCAGGCTTGTACTCAAACCCCTTCCTCGCCTCGATCTTGACCGGACCAACCGGAACCTCAATCTCGGATTCGCCCTGGGTTTCGAAATAGTGCGTTCCGTCCATCGCAATCTCGCGCGCAAAGCCGCCTGCGGGTGCGTAGAAACGGCCATCCGATGCAACGACGCCAATGTCCGCCGAAATACCCCGCTTCTGTGCATTAAGCACCCGCAGCCGCACGTGTCCGGTGGCTACCCGAGGCCGCCACGACCGGATCGGCACCGCCTGCCAGGAGGGGAATGGGCCACCGCCCATGTCTACCGTGTACAGCACGGTCGCACCACTGCGGTTCGAGACGAAGGCAAAGCGCCCGCCGTCCGGGCTCGGCGTGGGGGAGTAGGCGTCGCGGTCGTCAATCGTCAGCCGCACCGGCTCGCCACCCTCCGTCGAGACGATACGCACCGCGTTCGGCCCCGCTTCGTCGGAAACATACAGCAACGACTTCCCATCCCGCGTCCAGGCTGGCTTCATGCGATACTCGCTCTGTTCGTACCGCACCAGATGCCCCTCGCCCCCGGCGATCGGCCGTACCCACAACCCACCGGTTCCAATCTGCCCCTGCACCGAGGCCACATAGGCCAATTCCTTGCCGTTGGGCGACACCGCTGGCTGAAAACCGCTCCCCACCAGCGCATTGCTCGAGCTCGCGAAGTCGTGCCGATAAATGTTCGGGCCGCCTGTCCCGCGCCCCCCGCCGCTCACCATGTTCACGTAATAGAGGCTGTGGCCGTCGTGGCTCCACGCTGGTTCTACCGCCACCCCAGGGCCGGTCTCAATCGCCTCCGCCTTGCCCCCCTCCAGCGTGATGGTCGCAATCCCCAATCTCCCCGACGGGTCAATGGTGGCGCACGCGATCTTCTGGTTATCCGGGCTCCACGTCGGCTCGAAATAGTAGTTGGGCCCCTGGGTGACCGCCACCGCCTCTCCCCCCTTCGCCCCTACCACCCAGATATCGCCTCGTGCCGAAAACGCAATCCGCCCGTCGCCGCTCCAGGCCGGATCGAACGGGCCGGTGGTGACCGCCGGAAGCATATGCCGCTCCGCCCGGTCGGAAAAGCCCCAGCGACTGGGTTCCTTGGCCGAGGACATCACCGCAGTGATCGCGATCAGAGTGCAACAAGCGCACAGGGCAAAACGGCGAAACGTCATTCGTGGTCTCTCCATGTCGACAGATTCCAGAAGCATAGCAGGCACACACTTGGCCAATACAATATATTTTCTGCTCGCTGATACCCTGCTTCCGGCAAACCTCCACCGCCGTCTCACTAGACTCCTCAAAACCCCACCGGCAGCACTCATCCTCACTGAACATTCAAGCAACGCGCCTACAATAAATCAGCCGGACAACCAGCAAGCCCCGCCGGAGAAGAAAGCCCGCCAGTGAACACCAGCCTCTTCGAACTCTTCAAGATCGGCATCGGCCCTTCCAGCTCCCACACCGTCGGCCCCATGCGAGCCGCTCTCCGCTTCGTCCGCGAACTCGAATCCTCCGGCCTCCTCCCCCGCGTCGCCACACTCCACGTCGATCTCTACGGCTCGCTCGCCCTCACCGGCATCGGCCACGGCACCGACCGCGCCATCCTCCTCGGTCTCCTCGGCGAAGCCCCCGACACCGTAGATCCCGCAACCATCGACAATAAGATCGCCGCCATCCGCACCACCGGCACACTCTCCCTCCACGGCCTCGTTCCCATCCCCTTCACCGAGTCCTCCGACCTCCGCTTCCACCGCGACCAGATGTACCCCGACCCCGCCGTCCTCTCCCACCCCAACGGCATGAGCTTCACCGCCCTAGACAACACCGGCTCCATCCTCGCCGGCAATGTCTTCTACTCCATCGGCGGAGGCTTCATCGTCTCCGAAGCCGAACGCCTCACCGAGTCCCTCACCACCGCCCGCACCGTCCCCTATCCCTTCCGCAGCGCCGCCGAACTTCTCTCCCTCGCCCAGCGCCACAACCTCACCATCGCCAATCTCCTCCTATCCAACGAGGTCGCCCTCCTCAACGATCCCTCCATTCCCATCAACCGCCCCGGCCAGCATTTCGAAACCATCTCCCCCGAAGAAAAGATCCGCGCCAGCATCCTCACCCTCTGGCAGACCATGCAGCAATGCACCGCCCGCGGCATCGCCGCCGAAGGCATCCTCCCCGGCGGCCTCAACGTCCGCCGCCGCGCTCATCGCCTCGCCGAGCGCCTCAACACCATCGGCTCCAAAGACCCTCTCGCCCCCATCGACTGGGTCACCGTCTACGCCATGGCCGTCAACGAGGAGAACGCCGCCGGAGGCCGCGTCGTCACCGCCCCCACCAACGGCGCCGCCGGAGTCATCCCCGCCCTCGGCCACTACTACCTTCATTTCATCGAAGGCTCCGAAGCCAAAAAACAGGAAGGCATCCTCCGCTACTTCCTCACCGCCGCCGCCATCGGCATCCTCTATAAAGAGAACGCCAGCATCTCCGGCGCCGAAGTCGGCTGTCAGGGAGAGGTCGGCGTCGCCTGCTCTATGGCAGCCGGTGGCCTGGTCGCCGCGCTCAACGGAACCAACGCCCAGGTCGAGCACGCCGCCGAGATCGCCATGGAGCACAACCTCGGCATGACCTGCGACCCCATCGGAGGCCTCGTCCAGATCC
>JAATEV010000086.1 GCA_015655585.1 Terriglobales bacterium
GTCATACCGGTCCACCAATCCATGCCGCAACAGCTTCTTCTCAATCGCCTCCACCGTCCCCCGAATCCGCGGGTCCTCCGGCGGCAGAAATCCCACCAGCACAATCCGCAGACACGACGCATCCAGCTCCTTCGATCCATACGCCTGCACAAAGCTGTTCAGCTCCGTATCGAATCCCTTCTCGCACACCTCCGCATGGATCAGGTCGCGATTCTTCTTCCATCGCTCCACATCGCCCTTGCCATCGTAAAGCTCAAACATCTTGATCGCCCGGTCCAGCGCCACCCACGCCATCACCTTCGAATAAACAAAGTGCTGCCTCTCGCCGCGCACCTCCCAAATCCCCTCATCCGGCTTCGTCCACACCTTGCACAAATGGTCCACCAGCTCCGCCTCCATCGACGCAGCCGACACCCGGATATCTTCCTCTGCCTTCGGAGCCCGCGACAACGCCGTCGCCACCTCGCCGAACACATCCAGTTGGAACTGCTCCACCGCTGCATTGCCCACCCGCACCGGCTGCGAGTTCTCATACCCCGGCAGCCACCCCAGCTCCCACTCCACCAGCATCCTCTCCCCGCGAATCCCATACATCGTCTGCAACTGGTCCGGCGCCCCCGCAACCGCTCGCAGCAGCCACTTCCTCCACTCCACCGCTTCTTCCACATATCCCGCCTGCATCAACACCAGCAGCGTCAGCGCCGTGTCCCTCAGCCAGCAATACCGATAGTCCCAGTTGCGCGTCCCTCCAATCTTCTCCGGCAAAGAGGTCGTCACCGCCGCCACAATTCCGCCCGAGAAGCGATACGTCATCGCCTTCAGCGTCAGCAGAGACCGCTCCACCGCATCCGCATAGTTGCCCTTGTATCGGCTCCTCCCCGACCACTCCTTCCAGAACGCCGCCGTGTCCTCCAGTTCCTGCTCCACGTCCACCCCCGCAGGAACCTCCCGCAGCGACGATCCATTCGCCAGCACAAAGCTCGCACTCTCGCCCTCATGCACCGTGAACTCGCTCACCGTCTCCATCCCCTCGCCCCGCATCGCCACCGATGCCCGCAGCACCACCATGTCCGAACCGGCAACCGCTCTCAGCACATGGTCATCCGAGGTCACCCACGGAACCGTCTTGCCATAGTCGAACCGGACCGCAAGATTCATCCGCATCGCCACTGACCCGCGAACGCCACGCACTATCCGCACCACCCGCGAGTGGTCTTCCCTGCGCGGCATAAAGTCCACCACGCAAACCTCGCCCCCATCCGTCTCGAACATCGTCTCCACAATCAACGTCCCCGGCCTGTATCTCCGCCGAATCTCTTTCACCGCGCCCGCCGGAGCGATCTTCCAGTACCCGTGGTCCTGCGTCCCCAGCAACGCCGCAAAACACGCGCCTGAAGCAAATGTGGGCCAGCAAAGCCAGTCAATCGAACCCTCGCGCGAGATCAGCGCCGCCGTAGCCCGGTCGCCGATCATGCAATAGTCTTCAATGCGCGAGCCATGCAGAGGCTTCGTGCTCACCTTCTTCGTTTCAGTCACAAATCTCCTTACCGTCGTCTCAGTTCAGCAACCATAACGATCAAAAGCGCATCTTTTCAGGTACAGCAAAAATCAAGTCCATCACACAAAAACAGCCCTGCAATCATCGGGCAAACCATAAGATGCATCCTCTGAAGATTCGTCACCCGGCAGCATCCAAAACCTCAAGCCGTATCAACAAAAAGAATCATGAAATTGCAATCCCGGAAGATCCTCCGGCAAACTCGCTCCCACAAGCCGCCCTCGCGCGGGGATACACTCAAGCCAGCCGCCCTACCGGCTCGATAGCGTTCCGCACTGGTTCGCCATATCGCAAACACAGCAGATGCAGTCCAAGCCTCTGCGTCGAACATCCAGAACAAAGATGGCCTTTACTCAAATCAATCCCGAGCCGAACACTCAGCCGAATCCTGATGCCATCGCGCCCGCCAGCCTCTTCGTCCATCTGGCCTCGCAATCGCCCGACTCCCTCAACGCTACCCTCTCCAACCTCGCCCTCGCCTTCCCCAACCAGGCCGTCCTCGTAGCCACCCCCGACTCCCGAGCCAACAGCTCCTCCATCCGCCTCGTTCCCTACACTCCCTCCATCGTCTCCACCACTCACTGGGTTCTCACTGCGGCCAATTACCTCAACGCCTGCAAGCTCCACCACGAGCACCCATCCGCCACCCTCCTCCTTCTAGGCGCAAACTCCCAAACTCTCTCCCCCGAAGCCCTCCGTGCCCTCGCCTCCTCCAGTAGTGACCTCACCCTCGCCCGCTACGTCCTCGCTCCCCGCGAAGGTCTCGTCAACTCCGCCATCCTCTATCCCGTCACCCGCGCCCTCTTCACCGTTCGCCCGCGCTTCCCCCTCGCCGTCGATCTCGCTCTCTCCCCGCGCATGGCGCACCGTCTCGCCGCCGCAGCCGAGCGCCTCGCCGCCAGCGGCCAGAACGACGCTCCTCTCTGGCCGGCCTCCGAGGCCGCCGTAGCCGGTTACACCATCTCGGAGATAGACGCTGCCTCCCGCCCCCTGCCCCATCCCACCGCCAACCTCTACGAAACCTTCGCTCAAATCACCGGCTCTCTCTTCAGCGACGTAACCGCCAAAGCCGCGTTCTGGCAGCGCGCCCGCCCCGCGCCCGTCCTGCGCCAGAACGCCCAGCCCGTCGTTCCCATCGGGCCCACGCCCGCCATCGCCTCCATGATCGAGTCCTTCCATCTCGCCTACACCGACCTCCACGAGATATGGACCCTCGTCCTCCCGCCCAACTCGCTTCTCGGCCTCAAACGGCTCTCCGCCATGCCCGCCTCCAGCTTCCGTATGCCCGACACCCTCTGGGCTCGCATCGTCTACGACTTCCTCGTTGCCTACCGCCTTCGCACCATCTACCGCGGCCATCTTCTCGGCGCGCTGACACCTCTCTATCTGGCCTGGGCCGCCTCTCACCTTCTTCTCGTCAACAGCGGGGCCGCTCCCGAAAAACACATCGAAGACCTCGCCGCCGCCTTCGAGAACGACAAGCCCTATCTCGTCTCGCGATGGCGCTGGCCCAACAGCTTCACCCCATAAACACCTGATCCACTGCCTCTTTGCACCCCTGCAATCTGCCCACTGAGAACCGGAAACTGACATCTCAGAACTCAAGGAGCATCCTCATGTGGCAACAAGTTGAACTCGCACTCAGCCAGTCCGCGCATCGCGTCCTCTTTAAGCTCGCCAGCTTTTTCCCCGCGCTCGTGGCGCTCCTTCTGGCCGTCTTCGTCCTCACCGCCATCGGGGCCGCGCTCGCCGCGCTTCTGCGCCGCATCCTCACCTCCATCCAGTTCGATGAGCGCATCATCCGCACCCAGAGCGGAGCCATCAGCGACTGGGCTCCTTCGCACAGCCCCACCGGCATCGTTGCCCGCACCGCCTTCTGGGCCTGCGTCATCCTAGGGCTCTTCATCGGTATCTCCGCCTTCGACGCCGCCTACCCCGGCGAGGCCCAGGTCTCCCTCATCCTCTTCCCCTACCTCACCCACTCCGTCGGAGCCATCATCCTGCTCATCGCCGGAACCGTCATCGCCCGCTTCCTCGCCCGCTCCGTCCTCATCGGAGCCATCAACGCCCGCCTCCAGTACGCCCGCGTCCTCTCGCTCGGGGTCAAATGGCTCGTCTTCACCCTCACAGCCGCCATGGTCCTCGACCACCTCCAGATCGGAGGCGTCGTCATCGAGCTGGCCTTCGGCATCCTCTTCGGCGGCATCGTCCTGACCCTCTCCCTGGCCATAGGCCTCGGCTCCCGCGAAGCTGTAAGCCGTTCTCTGGAACGCTCCTCTGACGAACGCTCCGCCGACCAGTCCGACACCATCCACCCACCCACACAAACCCCCACCCATACCGAGGACTTCCGCCACTTCTAACCACAAAACCGTCCATCCACCCACCAGCCCAAAACTACACCCATACCAGCAAAAAACCATCCGCCAGCCACCCGCTTTTCGCAGAAAACCCAGCAAATCAACCAGGATCGAACAAACAAGGAAATTCTGCTAAACTAATCAAGTCGGACAGCCATCCAGCAAGCACCAGAGCGCTTGAGCCCCACGGAAGGCAACCCACCGCACAATGATCGGGGCGTAGCGCAGCCTGGTAGCGCACCTGGTTCGGGACCAGGGGGTCGGAGGTTCAAATCCTCTCGCCCCGACCATTCTTCCATTTTGTCTCTTTTGAAGATCAACCCGAAGGGTTATCTATATGCAGGCATTGCACTTACAGTATCCACTGAAAAGTTAGAACTCACGTGCGGTTTGAACCCAAACCGCAGGACTGCATTTGATTCCCCCCACATTGCTCACCTTTCGCATGTTCCCATGGGCGCCGCTTTCCTCTCTGGCTCGATTGTGTATCTTCAGTTTTTTGGGATGACGACGAAGGGCCCTGGTTCAAGTTGTGGATCATGTCCCAGGAATGCCGGGCGCCGCACCGCAGGCGACGCGAAGGCAAGATCCCACGCCGGAGAC
>JAATEV010000104.1 GCA_015655585.1 Terriglobales bacterium
CCTTCTCTCCCCCCACATAGGTGGCGCCACCGACGAAGCTCAGGAAGCCATCGGTATCCAACTCGCCCGGCAGGTCCGCGACTACCTCAAGCTCGGCGTCGTCCAGAACGCCGTCAATCTCCCCTCCCTCAGCCACGAGGAGTACAAGGAGGTCGCCCCCTACATCGAGATGGCCGAGCGCCTCGGCAAGTTCCTCGCCCACGCCGTCCCCGGCAACCTGGAGAACATCCAGCTCACCTACAACGGTCGCATCGCCACCGGCAAGACCGATCTCATCCGCAACGCCGCCATCGCCGGCATCTTCTCCGGCACCGACGGCAATACCAGCGAAGCCAACCGCATCAACGCCGCCGCCATCGCTCAGGAGCGCGGCATCCGCCTTCAGGAAGACAAGAAGGAGTTCGCCAGCGGAGGTGCAGGCTCGGTCCTCAAGATCACCCTCCACGCCTCCACCGGTGACGCCAGCGGCTCCGCCACCGTCCTCCACGGCACCTCGCCCCGCCTCCTCAGCTACGACGGCATCGACATCGAGGCCCCTCTCACCGGAACCCTCATCTCCATGCGCAACCACGACGTCCCCGGCGTCATCGGTCGCATCGGCACCATCCTCGGGGAGAACGCCGTCAACATAGCTAACTTCGCCCTGGGCCGAGCCAGCACCAGCCCGGACAGCACCCAGCGCGTCCCCCAGGGCCAGGCGCTAGCCGTAGTCCAGATCGACGTTCCCACCGCACTCCACGCCACACCCGCCATCGAGGCACTGCGCAAGGTAGAAGCCATCGCCAGCGTCCGCCTCATCGAACTTGGCAAACTATAAATCATTCAAAAAAACAACAAATACGCTCATTGGCAATCTTTGCCAATGAGCGTATTCTTTTTTTCACGGGAGAAAAACCATGCCCACAAGAAACATCAGCCTAACCCCCGAGCTGGACAACTTCATAGCCAGCCGCATAGAAAGCGGCCGCTACGAAAACGCCAGCGAAGTAGTCCGAGCCGCCCTACGCGTTTTAGAACGCGAACAAAATACCTACGATGCGAAGCTAGCCGCTCTTAACAAAGCAATCGAAGAAGGCCTGGCCAGCGGCATAGCCGAAGGCGATGTCTTTCAACAGGTGCTTGATGAAATCGAGAACGACGAGGAGCTCGCCACGTCTTGAGTTCCTATCACCTTTCACAAAAAGCAAAGGCAGACCTGCAGGAAATCGGAAGATACACCCGGAAAAAATGGGGTAAATCCCAGGCAACAAGCTATGTAATCCAACTGCGTGCCTGCTGCGAGCGGCTCATTCAAACCCCTGAAATAGGGAGGCTCTCTCCATTCGCACAGTTCAGCCTCCGCCGCATAGAACAAGGCAGCCACGTCATCTTCTACCGCCAACAAGACCAAGGCATCCTCATCATCCGCATCCTCCACAAAGCCATGCTCCCCGAAATCCACTCCCTCAACGAACTATAGATACCGGAGAATCTTCCCACTCCACTTCCACTGGAGTACCATGTCTAAGTCGTTTCCAGCAGGAACTTAGCGCATGGCTGAAATGATCCCGGAATCCATCGCCGCCATGAAGGAGGCGACCTCAGGCGAAAAGCGCGTCTTCAAAGTCCTGCGCGACGCCCTCATCCCCGACGAAGACTACATCGTCTGGTTCGAGCCCAAAGCCGTCAAAAAGCGGCCCGACTTCCTCATCTGGGCCCAGGACTGGGGCCTCCTCGTCATCGAAGTCAAAGACTGGTCCCTCGACCACATCGTCTCCACCAACCACACCAAATGGACCATCCTCCGCAACAACATCGAAGAGGTCCGCGACAGCCCCGTCGAACAGGCGCGCAAGTGCTTCATCAAGTTCAAGGAGCTGATCCAGAGCTCTCCCACCCTCCGCCACAGCGACGGCCCAAATCAAGGCAACATCCGCTTCCCCATCGGCTACTGCGCCGCCTTCACCCAGATCACCCGCAAGCAGGCCGAGCACTCCGGCCTCGCCAAAGTCCTCGCACCCACCACCTGCCTCTTCAGCGACGACCTCCCCGGCGACTTCGACACCAAAGAAACCCGCCTCGCCCTCATCTCCTTACTCAAAAAAGCCTTCGTAGTCCGCTTCCCCTTCGACCCCCTCCAACCCGACGAACTCAAAGTCCTACGCTGCCTCATCTTCCCCGAAGTCCGCATCCGCAATCTCCGGGCCGAAGCCGCCCCCACCTTACGCACCGCCGAGCAGGCCGAGATCATGCAAGCCCTCGACCTCGAACAGGAACGCACCGCCAAGAGCATCCTCGAAGGACATCGTGTCCTCAAAGGCGTCGCCGGCAGCGGCAAAACGCTCGTCCTCTCCTGCCGAGCCCGCTACCTCAAAAAGTTCCAGCCCCACTGGCGCATCCTCATCGTCTGCTTCAACATCTCCCTCCGCCAGTACATCCGCCAGCTACTCGACGCCGACCACACCGGCATCGACGTCTTCCATTACCACGGCCTCGTCAAACACCTCACCGACGCGAGCCTGAAGAAGCTCCCCTCCGAGACCGAAGACCAGTGGAACGAGCGCGTCGGCGTCATCCTCCACCAGCACATAGCCAGCGGCAATCTCCAAACCCGCTACGACGCCATCCTCATCGACGAGGGCCAGGACTTCGCCGTCTCCTGGCTCCAGTCCCTCACCGAGCTTCTCAACCCCGAGACCGACAGCCTCCTCCTCTGCCTCGACCCCGCGCAGAACATCTTCGGCCGCAAGGTCTCCTTCAAAAGCGCAGGCATCCAGGTGCAGGGCAAGCGGCCCATCTCACTCAAAAAGAGTTACCGCAACACCACCGAAATCCTCACCCTCGCCCGCAGGTTCTCCGGCGTAGAAGACACCGACACCGGCAATGAAGCCAACATCGAAGACACCCTCTTCCCCGTCGATATCGACCGCCACGGCCCCTCGCCGAGCATCCTCCAGGGAATGTCCGTAGCGGCACAGGTACAGTTCATTCTGCACGAGATCCAAACCTACATCCAGCGCGAAACCTGCAACTGGCGCGACGTCGGCGTCCTCTACTCCACCCAGCACTACAACAACTTCGCGCATCTCTTCTCCTCCGCCTTTCGCGCAAAGTTCGGAGAAGACCGCCTCTACTGGGTAACCGAGTCGCGCCACAGCAAGGCTGACCTCGACTTAACCACTCCCACGGTCAAGCTCTCGACCATCGAATCCGCCAAAGGCATGGAGTTCCGCATCGTCTTCCTCGTAGGCCTCGAAATCCTCCCCCGCCCCGACCGCGAAGAAGAGAGCGAGCGCAAACTCACCTACGTCGGCCTCACCCGCGCCCAGGACATGCTCTACCTCCTCGCCGACACCACCTCCGGCTACATCGCCGAACTGACCAAGCTAGCCGAAGCCGAAACATCTCCTGCAATCAGCAGATAGGTACTATATTCCAAGACACGGCAAGACATTCAAAGCATCCAGACAGATAAAGGCTCGCAGGTTATGCCGAACAAATCTCTCTCAAGATCAGCGGCTCTCCGCCGACACCTCGCCACCGCCATCACCAAAGTAGCCGCCTTCGCGCTCCTCGCCTGTGTGCTTCAAGCCCAAACCACGCAGCCAGCCGCATTCGAAGCCGCTTCCATCCGCCTCGTAGAAGCTCATACCGTGGAAGACCTGGCAAAGGGCATTGGACTCACCTCCATCAGCCCATGGGGTAGCAACCGGTTTATCGCAAGAAACATAACCCTCAGCAACCTCATCTCAATCGCCTACGGAGTGGATAGCGACAAACTCTCTGGCAAACCAGGCTGGCTTGATGGACAGGAATACGACGTCTCCGCCAAAGCCGAGGGAGACACGGGACTCACGAAAGAGCAGATGCAGCCTCTACTGCGTCAACTCCTCGAACAACGCTTTCATCTCGCCACCCACACCGAAAAGAAAGAGGTTCAGGGATACGCGCTGGTCGAGGCCAAAGGTGGAGCGAAGCTCAAAGCCAGCAATGGAGAGGGAGAGCCGCATTTTCAGGTCCTGAGTCAAGGCTTCTCAGGGCATCACGGGACTCTGGAAGTTCTCGCGAAACTACTTGCATTCCCCACCGGACGCCCCGTCGTCAACAAGACAGGAATCCAGGGCGCCTACGACTTCGACCTCAAATACGCCCCTCTCGCCGACCCCAACTCTGATCTTCCTTCCGTCTTCACAGCCCTTCAGGAACAGCTCGGTCTCAAACTGGAATCGCAGAAAGTCCCCGTCGAAATCCTCGTCATCGACCACGTAGACAAGGTCCCGACAGAAAATTAGCTCGTAAAACGGTAGACTATAAGAACCAACACAGGAACCCCATGCCGCTCTACGAATACGAATGCACCGCCTGCCACAAGCTCACTGAAAAGATCCAGAAGTTCTCCGACCCCGAACTCACCGTCTGCCCTTTCTGCGGCGGAAAACTTGAGCGCACCATCAACGCTCCCGCCGTCAGCTTCAAAGGCGGAGGCTGGTACGCCGACCTCTACAGTAGCTCCAAGCCGAAGTCCGGCTCCTCAAGCAGCTCCGACTCAAGCTCCGACAGCACAAAATCCGCTCCGGCAAGCGCACCGGCAGCGGCCCCTGCGGCTCCAGCCGCCGCCGCTTCATCCGACAAGAAATAAAATCATTCAGCGTCTGACAACGAAGCCGTCTCAACCGAGCGCTTCATCAGCTCCGCGATCTCGCGCACCCGCTCCATCGTAATCCCGTTCCTCTGCTCCACCGCCAGCGGATGATCCTGATCCACGGGAGTAAAGTGCGGACGCCGCCCCACCACCTGCGTCTGTACGCTCACCTCCAGGTTGTAGGTATTGCCGAACAGCGGCATCTGCGTATTCAGCCACCCCGGAAACGGCGGCTCGTTCTCACGCCCTTCCGTCGTCCACAGCTCATTGGTGCGGATAAAGTTCTTCGGGCTCACCTCAACCCACACGCCCCAGATAAACGGCTGGTCCAGCCCGATCACCGGAATCGCAAACCGCCCACGCAGATAAAAATCTCGGTTATCGATCACGCACTGGTCCGGCGTAATCACCACCCGCTGCTCTATCTCCTCCACCGGGACCGCCGTCGCGGCCAGCGGAACCTTCACGCTGTAACTCAGCGGCAGCCCATCTACAACTTCATTCCCCATCCAGTTATTTTCTCACGCAGAGCCTGCATCCCAGCCCTCACTCCCCGCGATAAACCACCCGGCCCTCGCAGATCGTAGCCGCAACCCGACCCAGCATCGCCGCGCCATCGAACGGAGTATTCTTCGACTTCGACCGCGACCTCTTCGCCTCAAAGCTCCACTCCGCCGCCGGGTCAAAGATCACCACATCCGCAAAGCTCCCCGCCGCCAGCGTCCCGCGCTCTGCCGCCGCAATAATCCCCGCCGGATTCGCGCTCATCAGCTCCATCACCCGCGAAATCTTCATCCCGTGGCCTTTATGTAACACCCGCAGTGCCAAACCCAGAGCCGTCTCCAACCCGGTAATTCCATTCGGGGCCCGCTCGAACTCCTGCTCCTTCTCAAACCGCGCATGGGGAGCATGGTCCGTCGCAATGCAGTCCACCGTCCCATCCAGCAACGCTGCAATCACCGCCATCCGGTCCGCCTCCGCCCGTAGCGGAGGATTCATCTTCGCATTCGTGTCGTAGTCCCCAATCGCCTCGTCCGTCAGCGAAAAGTGATGCGGAGCCACCTCGCACGTCACATGCAGCCCCTCGTTCTTCGCCGCGCGAATCAACTCCATCGCCTTCGCCGTCGAGACATGCTGCACATGCAGATGCGGCCTCAGTCCCTCATACCGCTCGATCTCCCGCAGCAACCGAATGTCCCGCTCCACAATCTTCGCCTCGGCCTCAATCGTCATCCCGCGCAGCCCCAGCCGAAACGCCACCGGCCCCGCGTTCATGCTGCATCCTCCCGTCAGCCGAGTGTCCTCCGCGTGCTGCGAGATCGGCACGCCTACGCTAGCCGCCGCCACCAGAGCCGTCCGCATCACCCGCGTCTCCAGCACCGGCTTGCCGTCATCGGTAAACCCGACCGCACCCGCGCGATGCAGCGCATGGAAGTCCGTAATCTCCTCGCCGTTGCTGCCAAACGTAGCCGCAGGCATCGCAAACAACTTCACGCAAGCCCCGCGAGCCTCATCCAGCATCCACTCCAGCCCGGCCACCGAATCATTCACCGGCACCGTATTCGGCATCGCCACCACCGACGTAAATCCGCCCGCAGCAGCCGCAGCCGTACCCGTCTTAATCGACTCCTTGTACGTCTGTCCCGGCTCCCGCAGATGCACATGCACGTCGATCAGCCCCGGAGCCACCACCATCCCCGCGGCGTCGATCTTCTCCTTCGCCTGCGCGCCATTCAAACCACCCGGCGCTTCCACCGCAGCCACGCGTCCATCGCGCAGCAACACATCCCGTTCAGCATCCAGACCGCTCGCCGGATCGACCACCCGGCCATTCAAAATCAATATGTCACTCATACCGTTACACTCTCAAATCCGCCCGCGCCCAGGGCCCTCACCAGGAGAGCCGACCGCACCGCCAGCCCATGCCTTACCTGTTCTTCAATCGCCGAATTCGGCCCATCCGCCACCTCGCCCGCAATCTCCAGCCCGCGGATCATCGGTCCCGGATGCATCACCAGCGCATCAGGCGCATCTTTCTCCAACCGTTCCATATGTAACTGATACCGGTCAATATACTGCGCGAGATCAATCTCCACTCCAGCCAGCCGCTCCCGCTGAATCCGCAGCATCATCGCCACCTGCGCCTGCTTCAGAGCCTTGTCAAAGTCCCGCTCAATCTCCACGCCCGGCCCAAGACCCAGCGCATACTCCGGCAACAAAGCCGCAGGCCCGCACAGAATCACCCGCGCCCCCAGCTTCGGCAGCAGCATCGCATTCGACCGCGCCACGCGGCTATGCAGAATGTCTCCCGTAATCACCACCGTCACGCCGTCCAGCGTCTTCGCGTCCAGAGCCTTCGTCTTCAGCCCCAGCCGCGTAAGAATCGTCCGCAGATCCAGCAGCGCCTGCGAAGGATGCTCATGCATCCCATCTCCCGCATTCAGCACCGGCAGCCCCGTAGACTTCGCCAGCAAAAACGGCGCACCCGAGCTAGCATGACGCAGAATAATGCACTCCGCCCCCAGCGCCCGCAGCGTCAGCCCGGTATCCTTCAGGCTCTCGCCCTTCTCAATCGATGACGACTTATCGCTCACCAGCGTCGTCGTTGCACCCAGCGACTTCGCCGCCAGCTCAAACGACGTCCGCGTCCGCGTGCTCGACTCATAAAACAGCAGCGCAATCCGCCGCCCCACCAGTATCCGGGCCTTCTCCGCAGCGTCCAGCCGCTCAATCCGGTCCGTCTCGGCCAGTATCGCCGAAACCTCCTCCACCGACAGGTCTCCCACCTTCAGCAACGAACCCGCAGCATACTCCAGCGTCTTCACTTCCACCCGCGTCATCGTCCCACCGTCAGTCCAGCCGTTCAACGAGCAACACCTGCTCCTGCCCATCCACCTCGTTCAGCTTCACCTCGACGATCTCCCGCTTCGAGGTCGGCACCATGCGGCCCACAAACGTCGCCTCAATCGGCAGTTCGCGATGTCCCCGGTCGATCAGCACCAGCAGCCGTACACTCTTCGGCCGTCCCTGGTCGAACAGCGCATCCAGCGCCGCCCGGATCGTACGGCCGGTATACAGCACATCGTCCAGCAGGATGATGTCCCGGCCCGTCACATCGAACCCAATCGCCCCCGGCGTCACGTTAGGCCGTGGTCCATCCGTCGACAGGTCGTCCCGGTAAAAGCTGATATCGAGCACGCCCGTGTCTACTGGCTGCTTCTCGATCTTTTCGATCAGCTTCGCCAGCCGCTGCGCCAGCGGAACCCCGCGCCGCCTGATCCCGACCAGTCCGACATTCCTGCTGCCGTCATGCTTTTCGACGATCTCATGCGCGAGCCGCACCAGTGTGCGCTCAATCTCCGAGGCCGACATCAGCCGGCCCTTCTCCCGAAACTTCAGCGTCTGTGTTTCCTTGTTCTCAGTCATAGCAATTGCGCTTGATGATATCAGCTATAAACCCCATAACAGAAGAAAACCTGGTCCTGCCGGACGGGCCCGCTACGCGCGGAGCGGTCACTTCGTGACGCGTATACCGGTCAAGTCAGGATAAACAGCAAA
>JAATEV010000059.1 GCA_015655585.1 Terriglobales bacterium
GGATGGCCCGGCTACATGGGCATGTCAGACCACCTGCGCACCTACCCCATCCTTCCCTCCGCCATCACCCACACCTTCACCGGCAGCGCCCGCTTCCAGAACATAGAATCCCTCACCACCCCATCCCAAAAAGCCACCTTCACCGTTACAAATATCAACCAAACGACCGAGAACGAAGCCCCCACCCTCCTGCTGGACTTTGGCCGAGAGATCTCCGGTCGCCTCTTCATCGAATCCGCCTCCACCACCAACACCAAACTCTCCATAGCCTACGGAGAATCCGAGATCGAAGCCCTCGCAACCGGCATCTCCAGTGGCCAGCAAGGCGGCAACTACCTCGGCACAAACACCCTCGAAGTCCCCGCCAACGGCACCGCTCGCGGCCCCAAGTCCGCCTTCCGCTACATCCGCATCCGCTTCCTCGGCCCCGCCGCCTTCAAGTCCATCCGCGCCGAAGGCATCTACTATCCCGTCGAATACAAAGGCTCCTTCGAATCCTCCGATCCTCTCCTCAACAAAATCTGGGAGACCGGAGCATACACCGTCCACCTCTGTATGCAGGACGGCATCTGGGACGCTCCCAAGCGCGACCGCGGCCGCTGGGTAGGCGACCTCGACGTAGAAGGCCGCACCATCAACACCGCCTTCGGAGACCCCCGCCTCATCGAAGAGACCCTCGCCGCCCTGGTCCCCGCAAAGGGAGACGACGTCAACGGCATCCCCGGCTACTCCGCCCTCTGGATCACCTCACTCCTCAACCTCTATCTCCACACCAACGACAAAGCCTTCCTCACCTCCCAACACAACGCCCTCCTCCAGATCCTAGCCACCATGGACTCCAGCCTCGACCCACAAGGCAGATTCATCAACCCCCGCAACAAGTGGCTCTTCGTAGACTGGGCCCCCGACCTCTACTCCTCCTCCCCCACCGCTCTCGCCGGAACCCAGCTGCAGTACGTTCGCGCCTACAACGCAGCAGCAACGCTTCTCTCCGCCATAGGCGACACCGAAAACGCGCAACGCTACACCACCCAATCCGCCAAAGTACTCTCCGTAGCCCACACCTTCCGCGACGCCAACAACGTAACCTACGGCCGCCCCTGGCAGCTCAACGCACTAGGCGTCCTCGCCGACCCCTCCTCCACCTCCCGCAAAGAGTGGCAGGAAATCTTCACCCACATCAAACAAGACTCCCCCACCGATCCCTCCATCACCCCCTACTTCAACTCCTACCTCCTCGACGCCATGTCCGCCACCGGCTCCCGCCGCCAGGCCCTCGACTGGATTCGCACCTACTGGGGCGGCATGTTAGCCGAAGGAGCAACCAGCTTCTGGGAGGCCTACGACCTCCGCTGGCCCAAGTCCAACCCCCATCTCTCCCTACAGGCCGATGGCACCAGCGGCTACTTCGTCTCCTTCGCGCACGGATGGTCCTCCGGCCCCACCGCCTGGCTCTCGGAGAACGTCCTCGGCATCACCCCCACCGCCCCCGGATACGACCGCGTATCCATCCACCCCGATCTCCTCGGCCTCGACTTCGCGCAAGGCGCCGTGCCCACTCCCCACGGCCCCATCTCCATCCGCATCGACAAAACCACCGGCATCACCCTCGATCTCCCGCAAGGCATCGAAGCCACCGTAGATTACACAGGCCACAAGACCGTCATCAACAAGAGCGGACGCTCCATAATCCCCTATCAATAGAGAAATAATTTACAAAACTCTATTGCGCATCCTCTCCGCCAATCTTTAAAATCCCGCCTGAGTTCAAAACCTATGAAGATCACGCGTCGAAGCTTCCTGCAAACCTCCGCCCTTGCCCTTGCAACTCCCTACCTCGCAGCCGCGGAAGACCCCATCGCCCCCTATCGCACGCCCTACAAATATCCTCATCTCATCCTTGGCGGCACCGGCAACAAGCAGGACTTCGACAGCATCGCCGTAGACGACCCCATCGTCTTCACCGCCAACGGCAAGTTCTACATGCTCTACATCGGCTTCGACGGCATCGGCTACCAGACCGGCCTCGCCTTATCTACCGATCTCCTCCACTGGACGCGCGTAGCCCTCGTCGGCCCACGCGATCCCAACTCGAAGTACACCAAATACAACATGGCCATGAGCTGCATCCTGCGCGACAAAAACCTCCACAGCGCAGGCGAAGCCCTCAAAGTCAACGGCAAATACATCGGCATCTGGAACGCCTATCCCAGCCAGGGATACGAGCAGGGAGCCGCCGTCATCGGCATGGCCACCTCCACCGACCTCCTCCACTGGAGCCTCACCGACCCAATCCTGCAACCTTCCGAAGGCGCGCCCTGGGAACACGGCGGTCTCTACCGCTCCGACCTGCTCCTCGACAAAGGCACCTACTACCTCTACTACAACGCCAAGACCGACACCCTCCCCACCTCCGAAGGCGGCGGCTGGCGCGAGCGCAGCGGCGTAGCCACCAGCACCGACCTGAAGAAATGGACGCGTTCCCCACTCAGCCCTCTGCTGCAAAACGGCTCACGCGGCAGCGCCACCTACCCCGAATCGAACCCGCTACACAACCAGAACCCGCCCACCAAAGACACCCGCGACAGCCGCTTCGCCTCCAATCCCTACGTCGTAAAAAACGGCAACCGCTACGCCATGTTCTACTTCGGCCTCAACTACGAGCGCCCCAGCCACGCCTGCGAACTCCTCGCCCTCGGTAACGACCCGCTGCACTTCACCAAAGTCCCCGAAGTCCTCATCGACACCGGCGCCCCCGGCACCATCGACGACATCCACGCCCACAAACCCTCCGTCATCTACCACAACGGAGCCCTCTACCACTTCTACTGCGCCGTAAGCGGCAAATACCCCAACGAAGTCCGCGGCATCACTGTAGCCCGCTCCAAACCCTGGTAAGAAGGCGCTGAAAAAATCCTCTCTTTGAAGGGACAAGGCTTCTAAGGCCGCCGAAAAAGCCTCTGCCCCTGTCTTTGGGATTAGCGCAGGGCTTCAGCCCCGGGTCTTTTTCTGCCAGGCTACAACTACCTTTTCAGCCCGCCGTAAATCGCTCCCTTTCAAGGGTGACTTTAGTCGCCGAGGGAATGCAGGACGAGCCCATTCTAATTTTCAGCATCCTGCCCCTCAGTCCGCCCGACCCACAAACCGAAACCGATATCGCCCAGCCCGCACCCGATAAACCGTGCTGCCACCCTCCACGCGAAGTGAACGAACACGTCCACCGGCCGCATCCAAGCCCTCAACATCCTTCACCGAAGGCACATACACCAGCGCACCCGCCGGAACTGTAACCGCCATAGTCACACTTCCCCCGGCCCGCCTCCAGTCACTCTCAATCTTCCCCAACCGCGAACGAAACCCACATCGAATCCAATCCACCCCCACCGGCATAGCCGGTCGAATCACAATCCTCTCCTCACGAGACATATCGAAATCAATGCCGCCCAGCCCGCGATAGAACCACTCCTCCGCGCCTCCCAGCATAAAGTGGTCCTGGCTGTTCTTAGGATTTGCATCCCAAGCCTCCGTCAACGCCGTAGCTCCCCGCGCCAACTGCGATCCATAGCTAGGCGGATCACTCCGCAGCATCATAGCCAGAATCAGATCATCCCGACCCTCCTGCATAAGTAACCGCAACAGATACGGATACCCCACCTCGCCGGTAGTCACATGGTCCCGATGCGCGCGAATGTCCGCAATCACATGCTCCAGCGCCGCAGCTCGCTTGTCCGCCGGAACCACTCCAAGCGCCAGCGGCATCGCGCTCGCAGTCTGGCTCCCCGTGTCATAACATCCCTTCTCCGCATTCCAGAACCGCCCGTTGAACGCTGCCTGCTCCTTAGCGGCCAAAGCCTTATACCTCACAGCATCATCATCACGATGCAGCAAAGCCGCGATCTTCTGCATCACCACGACATCTTCATAGAGCATCAGCGTTCCCGTCACTCCAATCGTCGTCAAATGACTGAACCCCGGCTCCCAATCCCCCACGTCATACCAATCACCCAGCCCATACGCCACAATCCCGTTCTCCGCCCGACCCTCCAGATACCGCACATACCTCTGCATCACCCCATAGTTCCGCTCCAGCAAACTCTTATCGCCATAGAAACCATACGCCCGCCAAGCCGCCAGAATACTGGCCGAACCCCACTCCGGCGAGTCGTCATACACCGGATACTTCGGCCCGAACTGCGTATACTGCGGCGCAATCGTCGGCACCATACCATCCTCACGTTGAGCATCGGCAATGTTCTTTACCGTAGCCGCATACAATCCGCGCAGATCGTTATTGAACATCAGCCCCGACGCAATCAGGTGCGTCTCCTCAATCCACCCCAGCTTCTCCCGATGCGGACAGTCCGTAAACAAACTGACCTCGTTGTTGTACATCGCCTCCACAATCAACCGATGAATCTTATTCAACAGAGCGTTCGAACTCTCAAACCTCCCCGTAACCGCAGAGTTCGAAGTAACTCGCTCCGCCTCCATCGCCAGAACCTTGCCCTCACCTCCAACCCACTCCGCCTGCACATAGCGAAACCCATAGTAGCCAAACCCCGGCTCCCAAACCTCGTCCGCTCCTCCCCGCAACGTATAGCTCCACCACTGCGGCTCGCCCGAGCTCTTCTGGCTCACCGTCCCATCCGGGTTAAGCAACTCCCCCGGCCTCAGAATTAGCTTCGCTCCCGCCGGGCCACGCACTTTGATCCGAGGTCGCCCAGCAACATTCTGCCCAAAGTCATAAACCACCTTCCCCTCACCAACAGCCTTCACCACCGGAGCACCAGGCATCCGCGCCGCCCGCACATCCGGAGCGATCGCCGAAACCAGCTCTCCTCGCGGCCCATCCACCACGCGCACCTCTCCCCAGTCGTCCTCCATCCTCCGCGCATCAAAATCCTCGCCGCCATACGCAGAGCTAAAGACCGTCCTCCCATGCGCCGCCTGCCAACTGCCATCGCTGGCAATTACTTCACTCGCTCCATCCGCATACCAAACCTGCAACTCCGCAATCATCATCGGAGCCCCAAAGCTCCCCGCAAACTTCGTATACCGTCCCTCCGTCTGCTGAACGTTGTACATCCCGTTCCCCAGCATCACCTTCAGCCGATTCCTCCCCGGCCTCAGCATCCTCTTCACGTCCCACGTATCGAAGGTCACGGTCTTGCGATAGTCCGTCCAAGCCTGGTGCAATCCATCCGGCGCAACCATCGCATCATTCAACTCAGCCGAATACTGCCCCAGCCCCGCAATCCGCAGAACCGCCCGCACCGGAGTCCCGCGCAACCGGAACTCCCTGCGAAACACAGGCATGGGACGGCTCCCATCCAGCTCCGCTCCATCCCGCGCTGTACTCCACGCAGCCTGAATCCATCTCCCCTGCAACAGCCTCGTTTCCGCCGCAACAGAAGATCCCGTCCAACAGAGCAGCACCATCATCCATCCAGCCAAAACCCGCATCACAACCATCTCGAAAACTCCTCTACAAAAATGTCTTCTTCGAAAATGACCGCTTCCTCTGTTATCGTGGCGCCGTGAACCCATCCGGCCTCAAGCTGCTCTCCATCGTGTCCCTGTTGCTTTTGCCGACGCCCCATCTCTCCGCACAAAATCCCATCCAGACTACAGAACACCAGGTCCGCAAGGTACACAACGAAGTATCCTCCGCCAACCCCCGCGTCCCCTTCCACGCCGACTGGCCCTCCCTCTCGCACTACCGCACGCCCGACTGGTTCCGCGACGCAAAGTTCGGCATCTTCCTCCACTGGGGCGTCTACTCCGTCCCCGCCTTCGGCAACGAGTGGTACTCCCGCAACATGTACGTCCCCGGCGACCCCGCCTACCAACATCACATCACCACCTACGGCCCACAGGATAAATTCGGCTACAAAGACTTCATCCCCCTCTTCACCGCTCCCAACTTCGACCCCACCGCATGGGTCGATCTCTTCGCAAAAGCAGGCGCACGCTACATCGTCCCCGTAGGCGAGCACTGCGACGGCTTCGCCATGTACAACTCCGACATCACCCCCTGGAACGCCGTCCGCATGGGCCCGCACCGCGACATCGTCGGTGAGCTAGCCGCCGCAACCCGCGCCCGCGGCCTGCGCTTCGGCGTCTCCTCCCACACCGCCGAGCACTGGTGGTGGTACGGCCTCGGCCGCACCTTCCCCTCCGACGTCCGCAACATGACCCCCGAAACCGCCAGCCTCTACGGCCCCGCCGAACCCCGCAACCTCCCCGGCCCCAACAACACCACCGACGACACCAAGGAACCAAACCCCGACCACCTCGAACAGTGGCTCGCCCCCAACCAATCCTTCATGGACAATTGGCTAGCCCGCACCACCGAGATCGTCGACAAATACCATCCCGACTTCATGTACTTAGACTGGTGGATCAGCCAACCCGCCTTCCAGTCTTCCTTGCAGCAGTTCGCCGCCTACTTCTACGACCGCTCCAGCGAACACAACCAGCAGCCCGTCCTCGCCTACAAAGTCGAGTCCATGCCCGCCAACGCCGGCACCCTCGACATCGAGCGCGGCAAGCTCGACAACCTCCGCCTCCTCCCCTGGCAGACCGACACCTCCATCTCCATCCACTCCTGGGGCTACGTCGAACACGACCAGTACCGCACCGCAAAGTCCCTCATCCACCAACTCGTCGACGCCGTATCCAAGAACGGAAACCTCCTCCTCAACGTAGGCCCCAAAGCCGACGGCAC
The DNA here is from genome assembly GCA_015655585.1 of Terriglobales bacterium. Classification (GTDB taxonomy): domain Bacteria; phylum Acidobacteriota; class Terriglobia; order Terriglobales; family Acidobacteriaceae; genus Edaphobacter. The sequence goes on from JAATEV010000059.1 coordinate 6,728, forward strand.
CATCCCCGAAGAGGCTCGCGCCGTCCTCCTCCAGATCGGCGAATGGCTCCACATCAACGGCGAAGCTATCTACAACTCGCGCCCCTTCCTCGTCTACGGCGAAGGCCCCACCATCGCCCCTCGCAACTCCACCGAGATGAATCACGACATCGAAGAATTCACTCCACGCGACATCCGCTACACCACCTCAAAAACCGGAGCCACCCTCTACGCCACCACTCTCGGCTGGCCCACTGGAGGAGGCCTCATCCTCCACACCCTCTACTCCAACAACCCCTACCTACCGCATCCCATCTGCAAAGTCTCCCTCATGGGAACGCAACAAAACATCCCCTTCCATCAACAACCAGACGGCCTGCACCTGACCCTGCCCGCAAATTCCCCCGCATCTCTACCCAAAGACCTCGCATACGTCTTCGTTATCCCAACCACCTGCACAAAATAACTTAAAAAGAAATCGGGGCACAGGGATAAATCCCCATGCCCCGAAATCCTTCTCTTGCAGCGTGCTCGTTACGCCAGATCGTTCATCCAAACCTTGGATTGAACCACGCGAGGAGCAAACCGCCGATTCGCTCCGGCATTGGCAGCGGTCGTAGCAGCAGCAGTGGCATTGGCAGCCGTCGCGGCACCCGGCGCATAGTTCACCGACGAGTCCCCTCCGGCAATCTCTTCCTTCGGCTTCTCGATGCGGTTCATGCGAGCGTAGTTCGGAATCGCCAGCATCGGCGTACCGTCCTCCCACTTGCCCTTCAGCACCATGACGCCGCCCAGCAGGTCTCCTCTCCACTCCGTCTCCAGCGGAGCAGAACTGAGCTTTGCATCCAGATTGTGCTGGTCCGCATTCTCCACGTTGTAGACCAGCGGTCCATAACGCAGAGCGATCAGATTCGCATCCGCCTTGATCCGCGGATCGGCCTTCACGCGCTGCGGAGCCATCGGCAACTCGAAGTCGATCCGGTCGCCCGCCTTCCACTCGCGGGTGATCACAGCGTAGCCCTTCTCCATCTGCGGCTTCACTGCGCGCCCATTGACCGTAAAGCTCTTCACCCCTGCAACCACCGGAGTCTCCGTGTAGAGCTTGCTGGTCGTGCGGTTCGGAATACGCACATACACCGAGAAGGTCTTCGCCTGCTGCGGATTGACCGTGATCCCGACCTTGCCGTTCCAGGGATAGTTCGTCTTCTGCACCATCTCCACGTTCGTGCCCGCCACCTTGCCAACGTTCACGCGGCTGCCGATAAAGAGGTTGACGTAAACGCCCGTCTTGCTCTTCACGTAAGACCACGTCGGCACCATCAGCAGCGTGCGCGGAATGTTGCCCACGCAGCACGGGCAAACATGCCACGGTGTGCGCTGCGTATTCACCAGCGGATTCGTATAGCAGAAGGTCTGCCCTTCCTGATCCACCGCGCCGAACAGAGCGTTGTACATCGTCTGCTCGTAGAGGTCCGCGAACCGAGCATCATGGTAAGCAATGTTCAGCTTGTACTGGAAGAAGATCAACCCGCAGCTCGAGCACGACTCGCAATACGCCTCATTGCGCAGCGAGTAGTTCGGGCCAAAGCCCTCCGAGGTCTCGCCGCTGCCGATGCCGCCGGTCAGGTAGTACTTCTTGTTCACCATGTTGTCCCAAAGCGAGATCACCGCGCTCTGATAGTCCTTGTCGCCCGTCTCGGCAGCAATGTCCGCCATGCCGGAGTAGAAGTACGTCGCGCGCACCGCATGACCCACCGCCTCATACTGGCGGCCCGGCGGCAGATGGCTCTGGTCATACTCCGATCCACCACGACGCGAATCCAGCAGGAACTTCGCCAGCACGATGTAGGAGTCGCCACGGCCATTGCCCTCCTGATCGTTGACGAAACGGCCAAAGCGCACCAGCGCCTGCTCCATCTCCTGGTGGCCGTCGAACCATTCTTTCTTGCCTACGCCGATGTTCGCGACCCAGCAATCAGCAAGCTTCTTGGCAGCGTTATAGAGCCGCAGGTCCTTACCGTCGGTGAGGGTGTAGTGATTGATCGCCGATTCGATAAAGTATCCGGAAACGTAGCCCTCATGGTTGCCGCGATGGTCCGGCGACCAACGCTCGGGCCACTTCGAGCGGTCCGCAAGAATGTAGGCCGTCTGCAAATAGCCGTCTTGCATCTGCGCCGCGAGAATGATGGGAATCCACTTCTCCAGGGTCACCCGCATCTTCGCCTGAGCAGCAATAATGTCCGGGTCGCCCTGTGGATCGACCATCAGCGCAATACACATGGACTCCACCGTCTGGTGAACCCATGCGTTCGAAAACACATAGCCCTTGTGCGGCCCGTGCGGCTCGCCACGATTGGCCTTGCCCGCCTCAATGAAGTTATCCAGACCGCCCTGTCCCTGCGTCAGGTCCGTGCGCTCGCAGTAGCTTACGCAGTGGGGAATCCAGTCAACGATCAGCGTCTTCGCGCGCTGGTTCCACATCGGGTTATCGATGGAGTACTTCGTCGTATAGACAACATCCAGCCGGTCCTTCGGCGGAGCAGCCTCGGCGCGAACATTCAGCGTCGAAACAGCCTGCTCTCCTCCGCCCGTCGCCGTCAGCTTCAGAACATAGTCGCCCGGAGCCGAGAAGGTCGCAGTCGTCACCGGCGACGAAGCGCTGGCAAACGTCACCTGTCCAGGGCCGGACTCCTTGCTCCAGCGTGCAACGTGGCTCGCATCCTCCACCAGCCAGTCCGCCTTGCCCGTCAGATACGTCTGGCCGCTCAGGACCACCGCGCGGTCGATACCCGCATCCACAACCGGCGGAAGGTTCGGAACCGGGCCGGAGTTATAAACCCGCCACTCCAGAATGCTGGCCGGACGCGGGGGCGCCGGGGGAGTGGACTCGGCGGAAACGACCTCAAGCCGCAGCTTGTCAGTCTTCACCTCGTCAAAGGTCGTCGTATTGAAGCTGTCCGCGTTGGCCGTCAGCCCCTTCGCATTCGCCACCGGAACGAAGTCCGTGCCGTTCCAGTAGAGGACCTTGTAAGAGGCCGGTGCTCCGCCGCCTCTGCGATCAAGCCCCCAGTACACATCGATCTTGTTGGTCGAAACCGGCTTGCTCCACTCATACTGCACCCACTGGGCGGCTCCGCCCCGCGACCGCAGAGCATAAGCGCCGTTCTGGAGATCATGCGAGCTCGCCGGAGTAAACCCATCGTTCAACGCCGTGATCTTGTTCTCGCTGGTCACGAAGGCGGCAGAGGGAAAAGCGACCTTCGCCAGGTTGACGACCGCATCCGAGGTCTGAGCCAGGGCCGTGCCGCCGTCGATCGATGCAACGACCGCCGTTCCCGCCACACCGGCAAGAAAGCTTCTGCGATTGAACTGGGTTTCGGTATCGCCAAATCCGGTATGAGCAGTTACGTCCATCGTATCGGTGCTGGCAGTATGGCGATCGATCTCGCCACAGTAAGGCTTCTTAGACATACAGAGCTACTCCTTTGTTCTCATGTCACATCAGGTCAGCCCGCAAGGAAACCTTTACCGAACACTTTCTTAAGAGGAGGAAATACTACCCAGCTTCTCTTGTCTGTATCTGGCAAAGAGGATCGGAATGTGTGCTATCGCCATGCGACGATTTCCGAAAAACTTGTCAACAGCCTACGTTAACTAACGTGGAGGTGTCCACATTTTATATAGGAACCAGTGGACGGACCACTTCCCCGCAAGCTCACTTCTACCTATAGAGACGTACTCCGGCAGGATTTAGTTACAAGCCATCCAAAATCCATCTTCCAACCAACGCAAATCGATCCCGGCCAGCCGAAAAAACGCGGCCAGACGGGATCGACCAGAAAAGATCAGGAAAGAACTGACTTATTTCCCGGACTTTCCGCGATAGAAAACATGCCAGATCGTACCCTTCTCGCTCTCCACAATAAAGAGCGAGCCATCCGGAGCCTGAGCCACCCCATCCGGCCGATAGGTCGCGTCGCTCGAACTAGCCAGCGTCGCCTTGCCGGGGAATCCGCTGGCGAAGACCTCATACTTGCCCGTCGGCTTGCCATGCTCGAACGGCTCGAACGTAACGTTGTAGCCCTCCTGCGGCAACGGCGCACGGTTCCACGATCCATGGAACGCGATGAACGCGCCGTTCCGGTAGTGCGACGGGAACTGCTTGCCCGTGTAGAACATCATGTCCACCGGGGCCCAGTGCGCCGGGAAAGTAGCAATCGGCAGCGTGTACTGGCCGCACCGGTCTGCGATCTTGCCATCGCCGCCATACTCAGGCGTCTGGAGAAGCTTCTGCTCTTTGTAGTCGAAGAAGCAGTACGGCCAGCCGAAGTTCGATCCCTGCACCGCCTTGTACAGCGGCTCCGCAGGACGCGTCGCATTGTCCTCGTGGGTAAAGTGCTCCGGCCACAGTGTATCGAGCTGGTCTCGGTTGTTCATCGCAATGTAGAGAGCGCCATCATGCCACGCCAGCGCGGGCATCTGCCGCAGTCCGGTAGCGTACCGAGTCCCATCGCTCTCCTTCTGGTTCAGCTTGTTCTCATCGAACTTCCAGATGCCTGCGTGCTCCGCCAGCAGCGGGCAGGGGTCCTGCCCCGGATCGCCCTTGATTCGGTCATGCGTCTGGCAGTCATTCGAAGGCGCGCCAACATTGACATACAGCGAGCCCTTGCCATCGAACACCACCGACTTGTCTTCATGCTCATGCTGCACCGGGAGATCGGCGATCTTCTCCATCTCCCCCGTCGGCTTCAGCGTCCCGGCGGTCAGCTTGTAACGCTCAATCGAAGTCATCTTCGCCACGTACAGGTAGCCGTTCCGAACGCCCAGCCCCGTAGCGCTTCCGCTCGTCACCGTCTCCTTCGTCTCGTATGTGCCATCGCCGTCCGCGTCGCGCAGCCCGATCACACCGCCGGGGTCGCGCCTGCCGTGCCCCTGCAGCGAGACATACAGATCGCCATTCGGCATCACCACCGCATGGCGGCCCACGCCAAGCCCGGTAGCCACCACCTTGGCGCAGAACCCCTCCGGCAGAGTAATCCCGCCGTTATCGGAATCACACGCAACCGGAGCGGGAGCGGCCGCTGCATGAAGTCCGGCGAAGCCTGAAGTACAGGCCAGAACTGTAGACAGGAAAAAAGCAGTACGAAGCTTCAAGGCATCCTCCATGGATACGCCGCAATTAAATTCACGACTAGAATACTCACTAAAGATAGTCCAGCGGTATCAGGAGAGGAACTGCATGAAGTTTTTGCTTGAGCTGGGAGCGGGTTTGGCAGCGGCAGCGCTTGGAATCGGAGCCTATCAAAGCACCCCGGCCCCCACCCCGGCTCCCAAGACCATCTGGGACAGCGTCTACTCCAAGGAACAGGCCAAGCGCGGCGAAGATCTCTACGCCAAGGACTGCCTAGCCTGCCACGGAGAAGAGCTCGAAGGCCGTCAGCAGATCCCCACGCTCGTAGGCGACATCTTCCTCCAGAAGTGGGACGGCCAGTCCCTCGACATGCTCTTCGAGAAGATGCAGACCACCATGCCCGCAACCCATCCCGGCGGGCTGGAGCGCGCCCAGAACGCCGACATCCTCGCCTACATCCTCAGCCAGAACAACCTGCCCGCGGGCTCCGCCGACCTGACCAGCGACCACGACCAGCTCCTGAAGATTCAGTTCACCGCGAAAAAGTAGTTGCGTTGAAAGAGCACGGCTTTTAGAGACTGCTGAAAAGTCGTTGTTTTTAACGAGCAGGAGCTTCGTTTTGAAAGAGCGGAGCTTCAGCCCCGCCGCAAGTCTCATCTATTCAACGCGAATTTAGTCGCTGAAGTAATGCTGCACAAGGCAATACCGTTTTTCCAGCACCCTCTTCAGCCCCGCCGAATCTCCCCTTGAAGACCCAAAGATCCGCCCCGGTTCGAAGCCTGCTCACAATGAATTAGACCAAAGTGGGAATACATGCTCCCGACATCCCGGCAAACTCCAGAAAAGTCTTGCCAGAGCCGATATATCTAGTGAAAGATACTTTCTTCACCGTCTTTAATCCCTAACCTGCTAAAAACAATTAGCTTTGAAAGTCAGAGCCAAGGTCTCCCCAAGATGTCTCCCCAAGCCCTTGAACAAGTAGTTGCGTCACAAATAAACCGATTGACAGGGCTCCGCTTTCAGTGGCTCCCTTTCCCGCCCATTCTTGAGGAACAGTTCGAGCGCGACACCTCCGCTCGCCGCTGTGCCCGCCTCTGGCTGGAAGGGCTTCTGGCGACTGTCCTCTTCGACCTCTTTCTCGTAGGCGATCACTTCCTCTCGTCCAGGGGCTTCGCCCGCGCGGCGATCGTCCGGCTCGGAGTCGTCACGCCGCTCGCTCTCGCCATCAGCATCAGCATGAGGCACAGGCCCAACCGCATCTTTCGCGAGGCCAGCATCGCCGCCGTGGCCTGTATCGCCGGGCTCACCCACCTCTACCTTGAGGCCGATGCAGGAAGCGTAGCCTCCGCCTACGCACAGTTCGGAATCCTCGCCGTCGTTCTCTTCGTGAACACGCAGATGCGGCTCCGCTTCACCTTCGCACTCGCCACAACCCTGGTCATGATCGCCGGAGATCTGACCTTCCTCGCGAACGACCGCTACCTCGGCCGCAACGAAAAGATCTTCGGACTCCTTCTCACCCTCTGCACCACCGCCGTCACCCTCATCTCCAACTACAGCTCCAACCGCGAGGAGCGCCTGAACTACCTCCTCTGCCTTCGCGGAGACATCCTCGTCAACACCCTCAGCCAGTCAAACCAGAAGCTAACCCGCCTCGCAGAAGTCGATGAGTTGACCGGCATCGCCAACCGCCGAGCCTTCGACGTCCGCTTCCAGGAGGTATGGGACGCCACCGTCGCAAGTGGAAGCTCCCTCTCCGTCATCCTCGTAGACGTCGATCACTTCAAACAGACCAACGACACCTACGGCCACCTGCACGGCGATAAAGTCCTCCGCCGCACCGCTCATCTCCTCACCGAGGCCCTTCGCGTCAAGGGAGACTTCGTAGCCCGATTCGGCGGAGAAGAATTCGTCATCCTTCTACCCGACACCACCCAGGCCTCTGCCATGATCGTCGCCGAGCGCCTCCGAATGCTTGTTCAGGTAGCAGGCTCGCCCGCACTCGACTCTCTAACCCCGAACCTCCATCCAAGCTCAATCACCGTCTCCTGCGGAGTCACCAGCGTTCGTCCCACCGCCACCGGCAATCCGCAGGCCATGCTCGGCGCTGCCGACGAAGCCCTATACGAAGCGAAGCGGCAAGGCAGAAACCGTGTCTGGTGCTCCTCCTACCCCGCCTGACAGATCCTTCGTTTTGTCATTCCGCCGCCCCCTTTGTTGTCATTCCGAAGCGAAGCGATGGAATCCGCGTCTAACCCGCCTCAACTCCTTCATAAAATCCGCCCCAATAAAATCGGGCTGCGGATCAAAAGATGATCCACAGCCCGAAACAATCCCCAAGCAAGGAAATCGCCTAATTCCCACAAGCTCCGCTGGCCGCAGTAGCGTGCGGCAACGCCGAAGGCGCGACCACCGAAGGCGCAAGCGCCTCCCACTCCTCCACCGCAAGCCCCGCATACTGCGAGTCCTTCCCCGAGGCATCCATCACCGCGCGCAGGCACCGCGTCGTCACCGGATCGAAGCTCACATCCACAAACGACCGCGTCGCCGTAGGATACCCGCTCGTATTAGCCACCGGCTTCCACTGGTCGCCGTCCCGATACTCCAGATGCCACGCCGCCGGAGCCGCAACCCCTGCATTCGCGCCCTGCGGATGGTCATTCCAGAACTGAATCCGCGAGCCATTCAGCGTAACCGGCTTCGCCCACTCATACTGAATCCACTGCCCCGCCGGATTATGCTGCGTCCAGCTTCCCCACATATCCGGAGGCAGCGGATTCGGCCGAACGATCCCATCGTTCAGCGCCGCAATCCAGTACTGCGAAGGAATCGGCTGGTTCGAAGCCGTAGCAAACGCCGCCGCCGCAACATTCCGGCTAGGAGGAACCGGCGGCCTCGGCTCATGCGTCTGCTTCACCTTCAACATCCGCGCCGGAGAAACGCTGTCGTCCCACTCCACCGTATCAATCGCAACGCTGCGCCGGAAGTGCCCGCCGTCCTTCGCGTCCGCCGTATGGTAGACCATGTACCACTTGCCCTTGAACTCAATCACACCCGGATGCGAAGTAGTCGAAGACACAACATCCAGAATCACGCCCTGGTAAGTCCACGGTCCCAGCGGCGAGCTCGCCGTTCCATACGCAATGCAAGCATGGTACACAGCCGGAGTACACGGCGAGTTCGCCCCCGCCTTATTGTCCGCATACACCATGTAGTACGTGTCCTTGCGGCGAAACAACCAGGCGGCTTCAAAGAATCCCGTCAGCGTATCCACCGTAATCGCCTTGCCCTTCGGCGTAACCATGTCCGACTCCAGCTCCATACCGCGCAGCCGCCCGAACGTACCCCAGTAGATGTACACGCGCCCATCCTTGTCCACCATCACCGTCGGGTCGATGTTCTGAATCCGGTTCGGCTCCGGCACCGACTGCGAAATGATCGGCCCACTCGGATGCGCGTCCTTCCAAGGCCCCAGCGGGCTGTCCGCCACAGCAACGCCGATCACAAACGGATCTTCATGCTCGCGCTTGCCCTCCTGCACCGGCGCATACAGATAAAACCTCTTGTCCCGACCCTGCACAATCTGCCCCGCATACGCATGGCCCGGCTTCGACCACGCAAACACATTCTCAGGCCGCAGAATCCCCGGATAGTGCAGCCAAGTCTTCGAAGCCACCTTCTTCGTAGAGAACAACTGCCACTCATTCATGATGAAGTTGTTCACCCGCGCCGGAGCCTCATCGCGTCCCGCAAGAATGTAGAGCGTATCGCCCACAACAACAGGGGCCGGATCGGCAGAGTAATAAGAACCATCCGAAAGAATCGGATTACCAGCGCTATGAATCGTCTGCGGCGCAGGCAACGTCTGCGCCCAACCAGCCGACACCGCCATCAAAGCGGCCACACAAGAGATTGCAATACGGGATATTTTCACCAGACTCCTCGTCCTTGAACTTAGCTGTACTGATCTAAATCCTACATGCCCACGCAACACCTCCCCGCCACACAAAAACCCGCATTTTCCCCAGCAAATACAGATATCCCCATTGAGACCGATTCACATAAAAAACTTCGCAGCAAAAAGAAAAGCCGGGCACAAGGCCCGGCCTCCATCGGCTGTATCAACAAACCGCTTTGAAAGAACGGAGCCGCTCTTTCGAACCGCGTGCCGCTACCTCCGTAAGGTTGTTGTTTTGAAAGGGCGGGGCTTCAGCCCCGCCGTAAAGCCATCCCCACCCCAATGTTTGTTTCTTCGTTCGCCTTCGGCGAACGAAGAAACAAACAGAACCAAAACCCTACTTTCCACTCTCCGTAGATTTAATAAACGCAGCCACATCCGCATGGAACTGCTTCAGGATGGCCTCATTCACATAAATCATGTGTCCGGCCTCGTAGTAGTGATAGCTGATATTGCTCTGCAACGACTTAGGCATCGGCAGATGATGCATCTCATACACGCCCTCAAAGTAAGGCGTAGCCAGGTCATAATACCCACCCGCCAGCATCACCTTCATCTTGGGATTCAGCTTCATCCGATAAGCAAGATCCGGCATCACATTCGTACCCGTCTCCGACGAGCCGCCGCCACCGCCGACCCTCGCGCTCGGCGGATGATGCGTCATGTTCCACGAGAACTCCCCGCCATCCCGCGCCGACATCAGGTACGTGCTCTGCTCCGCATACTTCAAATCGTTATGCAGATACTGGTTGATCGCCGTGTTCCAGGCCGAGGTAATCGCATCGCTCTGCGGATCGTACCCCGTCCCTTCGCTCAACGGATTCACATCCGGCCCCTCATACCGCGAGTCCAGACGCCCCGTCGTAATCCCCTCATTCAGCTTCAGCTCCTTCGAGAAGTCCCCTCCAACAATCCGCAGGTCCGAGCGAAGAATATAGTCCACCGGAAGCCCCGTATATCCATGCAGCTTCTCCGCCACCGCCTGCCGCTGCGCGTCCGTCAACTCGCTCCCTTGCAGCAGAGCCGTCATATACTCGCCCAGCGCATACTTCTCCACCTCGGCCAGAAACGGCTTCAGCGCCGCAGGCTGCGAAGGCAGCTTATGGTGATACCACGCCGAAGCCGCATACGTCGGCAGCGCCAGCGCATAAGCCTGATCCACACCCGGATTCGCCGTAGGCCCATCCACGCTGTTATCGAAGCTAAGAATCTGCGACAGCAGAATCACGCCGTTCAAATCCACCGAACGAAGGTCCGCAGCCAGCACCGCCGAGCGCGGAGTTCCATAGCTCTCGCCAAAAAGATACTTCGGCGAGTTCCACCGGTCATACTTCGAAAGGAACCGCCGAATGAACCGCTCAAAGGCATGGCCATCGCCGTCCACGCCATAGAAGGCTTCGCCCTTGTTCTTGCCAAACGTCCTGCTCAATCCCGTGCCCGGCGCGTCAATGAACACCACATCCGCCACATCCAGCAGCGAGTAATCGTTATTGACGATCGTGTAAGGCGCGCCCTCCTGGTGCTGCGTATCCGGCGTCACGATGCGCTTCGGCGCAAACGTACCCATGTGCAGCCACATCGTAGGCGAACCCGGCCCGCCGTTGTAGCAAAACACAATCGGACGATGCTCCGCCGCAGCATCCTTCTTGAAGTAGGCCGCATAGAACATCCGCGCCGTAGGCGGAGCATCCTCGGCCTTCTCCGGCAGCTTGACGCCGGACTCCGGCAACGGCTTCCCATCGAAGCCCAGCGTAGCGTCCTGCGCGTCGGTCCCGCCCACGGTAATCGTGCCCGCAACCGCGCGATACGCAATGGCCTGCCCCCCAACCGTCACCGACCCATCCGTAATCGAGTCCTGCGGCACGTTCCCATGCGAGACCGCCGCAGCAACAGGAGCCTTCTCAGCAGGTTTGTCCTGCGCCAGAACCGCGGAAGGAAGAGTCAGAAGACAAACAACGGCAGACAGTGTACGGCGACTGCACCACGCCACAACCATGCATTGCACCTCATGAAAGTTTGAATAGCCAAGAGTATAGCTCGATTACCCCGCGCCGCATCCTCCATCTGCAAACGAAGCCGTTTTGAAAGGGCGGGGCTTTAGCCCCGCCGTAGATGCCTCTCTATTCTCTGTTTCTTTTTGTTTCTTCGTTTGCCGTAGGCGAACGAAGAAACAAAAAGAAACATATGCAACATAACTGAAGCATCGCCTTTGCAAAACATGCAGAAACTGGCCCCACCCATCCTAAGCCCAATCCAAATCCAGAAATTATTCCCCCATTGACAACCCCATTCCATGACGAGCCCCTGACAAACGCGTACCATAATCTCGCCGCCTAACCCGCAACACCGAACCCAAGGCAACAGGAACCGCAATGACAAAGCCCCTCACCGCCGCACTATTAGCCGCCGCCTGCCTCGCCTCTCCCGCAGCCTTCTCCCAGCAGCCCCCCAGCATAGGACAAATCGCCCGCCAGTTCGCCTCTCCTCCCAACGAAGCCCGTCCCATGGTCCGCTGGTGGTGGTTCGGCGCAGCCGTAGAAAAACCCGAGATCCTCCGCGAGCTACAGCAAATGAAGTCCGACGGCATAGGCGGAGCCGAGCTGGCCTTCGTCTACCCCACCGTCCTCGACGACCCCGCCCACAACCTCAAGAACCTACCCTTCCTCTCTCCCCCCATGCTCGACGCCGTCCACTACGCGCAAGAGGAAGGCCGCAAGCTCGGCCTACGCATCGACCTCACCCTCGGCAGCGGCTGGCCCTACGGCGGCCCCACCACCACCCTCGCCGAAGCCGCCACACGCCTCCGCATCCTGGCCCTTCCACTCTCGGGTAGCTCCCTGCCCATGCCAAAACTAGAAGAAGGCGACAGCATCATAGCCACCTTCTTCGCCGACGGCACGCCCGACCACTGGACCGCATCCACCGCCACCCAAACCCAGCCATCCACCCACCCAGAACCATCCGCCACACCACGCGTAGCCCTCTTCTTCATAGCCGGTCATACCCATCAGCAGGTCAAACGAGCCGCCGTACAAGCCGAGGGCTACGTCCTCGATCCCTTCAGCAAACAAGCCGTCGCAGACTACCTCAAAACCATAGGCGAGCCGCTCATCAGCGCCTTCGGCAACACCCCTCCCTACGCCATCTTCTCCGACTCCCTCGAAGCCTACGGCGCCGACTGGACCCCCACCCTCCCCGAAGAATTTAAAAAACGCCGAGGCTACGACCTCCTCCCCCACCTCCCCGAGCTGGCCACCGGCAACACCCCAGCCGCCGAAAAAATCCGCCACGACTACGGCCGCACCCTCACCGAGCTCATCGACGAGAACTACCTCACCCAGATCAACGACTGGGCCCACGCGCACCACACCAGGTTCCGCTCCCAGACCTACGGCGAGCCCGCCGTCTCCTTCTCCAGCGAACGCCTCGTAGACCTCGCCGAAGGCGAAGGCCCCCAGTGGCGAGCCTTCTCCACCCTCCGCTGGGCCACCTCCGCCAACCACGTCTTCGGCAACCCCGTCACCTCCGGCGAAACCTTCACCTGGTCCCACTCCCCCGTCTTCCGCGCCACCCCGCTCGACATGAAGGCCGAGGCCGACATCGACTTCATCATCGGCGAAAACCAGTTGATCTACCACGGCTGGCCCTACTCCGCCCCGCAGGTCGGCGAACCCGGCTGGTCCCTCTACGCCGCCGCCGTCTTCAATCATCACAACCCTTGGCATCCCGTCATGCCCGCCGTTGACGACTACATCGCCCGCCTAAGCTTCCTCCTCCGCCAGGGCCAGCCCGCCAACCAGGTCGCCGTCCTCCTCCCCACCGACGACGCCTGGGCCGGCTTCACCCCCGGCAAAGTCACCGTCACCGGAGCCATGCAGATGAAGCTCATCCCCGCTCCGCTCATCGCCTCCATCCTCTCCGCGGGCTACAACCTCGACTTCATCGACGCCGACGCCATCAACCGCCTAGGCATCCACCACCCCATCCTCGTCCTCCCCACCACCAACCGCATCCCCCTCGAAACCCTCCGCAAAATCGACGCCTACGTCCAGGCCGGAGGCAAAGCCATCGCCGTAGGCCACGGCCTCGCCACAGATCCCGAAGGCGCATCCTCCTCCGAGCTGACCAGCCTCTCCAACAAGCTCTTCCACAACGAAACGTTAGTGCCCGACACCGATCACTTAGGCGAAGCCCTCCACCAAGCCCAGCAACCCGACCTGCAACTGCAATCCCCCGCCACAGATCCCGTCCACGACGTAACAGGCTTCATCCGCCGCAAGCTACCCGACTCCGACATCTACTTCGTAGTCAACACCTCCAACCACCCCATCCAAACCAACGCCCGCTTCACCACAAAATTCCCCACCGGCACCCTCTGGAACCCCGAGACAGGAGCAACCACCGGCCACAACATCCAGTCCGCCAACACCGAACTCAATCTAGCCCCCTACGAGTCCGCCCTATACATCTTCAGCAATAACAATCAGCCCGCCCAAACCACCCCGAAAAACGCCACCGAACTAGCCGATCTGACCCACAACTGGCAGGTCACCTTCACCTCCACCAACAAGTCCCAGTCCGAGCCCACCCTAACCGACTGGACCGCCGACCCCGCCACCCTCCACTACTCCGGCGAAGCCGTCTACACCCGCGACATCAACCTGACCATCCCGCCGAACAAATCCATCTTCCTGCAAGTAGACGGCGGAGCCCCACTCCCCGGCGCCCCCGCCATCGTTCCCGAACACCCAACCCTCGGCCCCGACGGCCTCCCCAATCCCCGCCTCACCCGTCCCGGCCCCGGAATGCGCGCCTTCTTCGATCCTCCCATCCACGAGGCCGCCAGCGTCCTCGTCAACGGCCAGCCCGCCGGAACCCTCTGGCACCCGCCCTATCGCCTCGACATCTCCAGACTCCTGAAGCCCGGCAAAAACCACATAGAAATCCATGTCTACAACACCGCGCTCAACGCCTGGTCAGCCCAACCCCCGCACGACTACAAGCCCCTCATCGAAAAGTACGGAGACCGCTTCCAGATGCAGGACCTCGATCAGGTCAAGCCAATCCCCTCCGGCCTGCTGGGCACCATCCACCTGATGGCCCAAAGCAACTAGAGAGAATTTGAAAGAGCGAGGCTTCTCTTTGAACTGTGCCGCTTCCTTCGCAAGGTCGTTGTTTTGAAAGGGCGGGGCTTCAGCCCCGCCGTAAAGCTATCCTTCCTAATAAAATTTGTTTCTTCGTTCGCCGAAGGTGAACGAAGAAACAAATCACCCCCGCACACACCGAAACCCAATATTCGAAGTAGCGCTATCCGGAGTATTCGAAGTCCGCGCAGCCACGCGATACCGATTGCAATAAGAGGCATGGCATAAAAACGAGCCGCCCTTCATCACCTTCACCACCCCATCCCCCGGCCCCACCGGATCATGCAGCATCGGCTCCGTGGCAAAGCCCGTACTGAACCAATCCGCACACCACTCCCAAACATTCCCCGTCATCGAATAAAGCCCGAACCCATTCGCCGGAAAGCTATCCACCGGGCAGCTCCCCGCAAATCCATCCTCCGCCGTGTCCACCCGCGGAAACTCCCCCTGCCAAACATTGCACAGATGCTTCCCGCCCGGCGTAAGCTCATCCCCCCACGGATACAGCTTCTGCTCCAGCCCGCCCCGAGCCGCATACTCCCACTGCGCCTCCGTCGGCAACGCCTTCCCCGCCCACGCCGCATAAGCCGCCGCATCGTTCCACGAGACATGCACCACCGGATGCCTTCCCCTGTCCTTCACATCCGAACCCGGCCCCTCAGGATGCGCCCAGTCCGCCCCCGAAACCTTGCACCACCACGGCGCAGCCGCCACCGTGTCTTCAACCAGCTCGTCCAGCCGATCCTCCGGAAGATGCATCCAGAAGACAAACGACCACCCAAAGATCTCCGACTCCGTCTTATACCCCGTATCCGCGACAAACAAGGCAAAATCCTCATTTGTAACCGGATAAGTATCAATCTCAAACGGCGCAAGCGAAACCCGGCGCACCGGCCCTTCCCCATCCGCCGAAAACGCATCTTTGTAGTCCGTGCCCATCAGGAACTCCCCTCCGGGCAAAGCAGTCATCGCACCGCCGTGAGCCTTCCCGGCACCCTCCAGCAAGCCAATCCCCACCACCCCCGAAGCCTCCGTATGCTGCCCCACAGGCGCGCAGCACGAGTGCCCCTTCGCCGTATCGTTACCGCCATCCGCCGGATTCATCGAGCCCACCTCATCTCGATATCTTAGGCCCACAAGCCCCTTCCCCGCACCCACCGCATCCGCGGGCAAAAAAATACGCCTCCGCTGTCTAGACGGAGGCGCGTAGGAGGCGTCTGTTTAATCTCAGAGGAAGTTAGCATCCGCAACCTCTCCTTCGGATCAACCATTTGGTTGATTTCGCAAAACGCCTCTTACCAGTTCAGTTCTTTACCGCATAAGGCACCATAAACCGCCCAATCTGGATCACCCTCCGGTCTGGCAGCGCCCATATCCGAATGCTCTCCACGCCTTTGAACTGCGTAATCGGCACCGCAAGCACCGTTCCCTTCTCCGCACCCGTGGCCGCGTCGTTCACATGCACCCGCAGCCCCTTCTCCGTGTGCTGCCACCCAATCGCATACGCCCCCGGAGCAAGCGCAAGCTTGTCCCCCAGCGTCAGCGTACTCTGCGAGAGCAGATAGTGCGTGTACTTCCCCTGCGCCGCATACCCCGCCGTAATCAGCACCACCCCGGCAACCATCTGCCCGCGGCCGTTGATGATCCCCGAGGCCGTCCGCATCTCCGTCTCGATTCGCTCGCCCTCCACCGGAGCCCGTGCCGGAAGAAACGCCTCCAGCTCCGCCGGAGTGGCCTCCCGCCACGAAGACTTCGTTTGTGCATAGCCTGCTTGTGTATAGACCGATACAACAGACGCCACTCCCAGCAAGAACAACAGGAAAAACCGCTTCATTTTCATAAGATCAGTTCAGGTGAATAATCCCTCTCTGAATCGCCATAATCGCCGCCTTCGTGCGATCGGCAACTCCCAGTTTGCTCAACAAGCTATTGATATGCGACTTCACCGTGGCCTCCGAGATATACAAGTCCGCGGCGATATCGCGATTCGACCGTCCCGCCACAATCCTCTCCAGCACCTCCAGCTCCCGCGTCGTAAGCTCCTGGCTGTTGATCCTCTCCGCCAGCTTCTCCGCAATCGGCGCCGAGATCCGCCCCTTGCCCGAGTGCACCGCATGGATCGTCTTCAGCAGCTCGTCCGCGTCCATCCCCTTCAGCAGATACGCCTTCGCGCCCGCCCGCATCGCCCGATAGATGTCCTCGTCCCCATCGAACGTGGTCAGCACAATAATCCGCGCCCCGGAAAACTCCTTGCGGATTTTAGTAATCGCATCCACGCCGCCAAGCTTCGGCAGCCGAAGGTCCATCAGCGTAATGTCCGGAACCACCTTGCGGAACATCTCCACCGCCTGCATCCCATCCATCGCCGAGCCCACCACCTCGATCTCCGGAATCGTGGAGAACAACGCAATCAGCCCCTGACGCACCACATGATGATCTTCCACAACCATCACTCGTATCCGATCCACCGTATCCGTCATTCCTGGCCCTCGTGAATTGGAACCATCATACGTACCGTAGTTCCACCGCCGCGCACGCTCTCAATCTGCAACTCGGCCCCCAGCGACTCTGCTCTCTCTTTCATGCCCTGCAAGCCATAGTGGCCTTCTGCTCTGCGCCCCGCGTCTGCAACAAATCCAAGCCCGTCATCGCGGACCGTCAGCTCCACACCCTCGTCCTTGTACAGCAACTCCACCGAGACCGCGCTCGCCCGGGCATGACGCTCCACATTGAACAACGCCTCCTGCGCCACCCGAAGAATCTCCTCCTCCGTAGCGCGCGGCAGCGGCCGATACACCCCGCTGATCACGACCTTCCGATGCACATCCAAAGCCACATCCGCAGAAACATCCGAAGACGCATCCGATTTTATGATGCGCTCTACAGCCGCGCCAAGCCGCGCCGGAAGATCGTCCTCCCCAATCCCGCGCCGCAGGTTCCAGATGCTCTGCCGCGCCGCATCCAGCCCCTCCCGCACCAGCAGCCGCGTCCTGTCCAGTTGCTGCGAGACCTGCTCCATCCGCGACGAGCGCACCAGCCGCGAGATCAGCTCCAGTTGTACCGACACCCCCACAAAGTCCTGCACCAGCGTATCGTGTATCTCCCGCGCCATCCTGTTGCGCTCGTTCAGCACCAGGTCGAACCGCGTCTGCAACCGCCTCACGCGAGCCCGGTACAGCAGATACACCACCGCAAGACTCAACCCCAGCATCGCAACATAGAACCACCACGTCCTGTAGAACGGCCGCAGGATCGAAAACCGCACTTCGGCCCCAGTCTCGTTCCAAACCCCATCGTTGTTCGCCCCCTGCACACGAAACCGATACCCGCCAAACGGCAGGTTCGTGTAATACGCCGTGCGCCGGTCTCCCACGTCCGTCCACTCCCGGTCAAACCCCTCCAGAAGAAACCGGTACCGCACCTTCGAAGGCACCGTATAACTCAGCCCCGCATAGTCGAACGTGTACTGCCTGTGCGCGGGAGACAGCGTGACCTTCTCCGCCCCAGCCGGAACCACCTCTCCATCCACCACAAACCGTTCCACCACCATAGGCGGCGGAACCGTATTCATCGGCAGATGCGCCGCATCCGCCACCGCAACGCCCCGCCGCGTAGCGAACCAGAGATGCCCATCCGCCGTCTTCCATATCGTCGGCGAACCCACCTCCGGCGTCTCATCGCTCGGCATCCCATCCGCCACGCCGTACCGTCCGACACCCACACGACACCACGCGCCACCCACACACTTACCAAGCTCCGCCACCGCCACCCGAGCCACGCCCCTACGACTCTGCAACCACAAAAACCCACGCCCATCCGCCGCCATCGAAACCACATCCTGCGGCAGATCCACGCTCTTCACCGGCAAAAACCGCCCTCCAGAAAATCTATTTAAACTCCCACTCTTACTAACCACCCACACCATGCCCGTCTCATCCTGAGCAATCCCCGCCACAATTCCACCCGCCAATCCATCCTTCTCCCCAAACTCCCTTACCTCTCCACCATGAATCCGCGTGACCCCGCGCAAAGTCCCAAACCAGATATCGCCACCCGCATCCGAACCAGCCTCAAACACCGCACCAATCGGATCATTCCCCGCCCCCACCGCCGCAATCCGGCCATCCCGAAGCACCGCCAGCCCATGCCGCGTCCCAATCCACAGCGCCCCATCCCGAGCCACCAGCAGCGACCGCACAAACTCATCCGGCAGCCCATCCGCCGTGCCAAACCGCCGCACCACGCCGTTCTCCCAATGCACCAGACCATCCGGCGTCCCCACCCAGAGGTCGCCATGCGACCCCGGAGCAAGCGTCAGCGCCGTCATCCCATCCAGGGCCTTGCTCACCACCCCGCGGAAGCTCCGCAGCAGCCCATCCTCCCTCGTCGCATACCAGCCCGCTCCATCGCTCGTCTGCACCAGCGCGGTCACGGCCTCGCGAGCGACCAGCGGATCGCTCCCAAACTTCCGTACCCGCAGCACATGCAGGCCAGAGGTATCGGTCCCGATCCAGTGATTCCCCTCTCTGTCCTCAAACGTACACAGAACAGCGTCCGCCCTAAGCTCCGGAACGATCTTCGCCGTCTTCCATCGCGGCGAAAGAACCGCCAGCCCCTGGTTCGTCCCCACCCACGCATCGCCCTCCCGGTCCACCGAAAACGACTCAATCCGCGTCCCAGGAACCTCCCCACCCACACTCCACGACCGCCCCCCATTCGAAACCCTCTGCGGAATCCACGACCATCCACGCAAAGCCACCCGAGCCTGCCCTCCCCCACGAAGCCCCTCACCAGCGCCACTCACCCGATGAAAGCTCTTCCCGTCATACCGAACCACCCCCGCCCCGGTAGAAACCAGCAAAGCCCCATCCTCGCCCGTACCCAGCGAAAGCACCGGCGCGGTCGAAACCCCATCCACCGTGCCAATCCTGCTCGTCCTGCCCTTCTCATAGCGAACCAGCCCATCCGCCGTGCCAAACCACAAGACTCCATCGCGGTCTTCGGCAATGCTGCTGATGTCGTCGCTCGTAAACGAAGCGTCCGACGCATGATGCAGCACCTTGAACGAGGTCCCATCGAACCGGGCAACGCCTCCCTCGGTAGCCAGCCACAGGTAGCCATCGCTCGATTGAAAGATCTGGTGCACGCTGTTCTGCGGCAACCCCTCTTCCGTAGACCACGACTGATGCCCGAACACCCCATCGCTCTGCGCCATCATCGGCCCAGATATTAGTAAAACTAATATCCGCCCCAGAATCCCCCGCACCACCATCCGCGCCGGTCCGTCTCGGAGGCAGCAACCGTCGCGCACGCACAGGGCAAATCCTTTCAAATCGACAATCCCTTTCTCCAGTGCAACACCTCTACTCACAAAGTTCTACTAAAATTTCAACCCTTCGATGGATGTTTAACTCCTCAACAATACCTAAAGTGGTGACGCTTTCAACCAGCAGCCACACAGTGCACCAAAAGAGCAGCGAGACACCAACCGCATCTGCTCTTCCCAGGTGCCCGTGTACAACCAATCGCAGATCAATACATATCAGACGAGGCCCGAGCAATATGTTGAGAACGCAACCAGTACACCAAAGCCAATCCAGCCTGAAATATAAAGCTATTCAAAAATTATTCATACTATTCTTCGTCTCCGCCTCTGTTCTGTTGGCAACCGCCACGGCCCACGGACAAGGCTGCATCCTCGCGCGCTCTCCCCAGCAGACCGGTCTGCCCACCGGACAAGGCGGCGTCCTCCAGCCCGGCCACTGGCAGGTCACCATCGGCGAGCGCCACCAGTTCTCCTACCAGCACTACGTCGGCGACGTCTATCAGGAATACCGCGCCCAGCAAGGCACCCAGGTCGAGAACCGCATCAATCTCGTCACCGTAAACCTCACCTACCAGATCACCCCCCGCATCAGCGTCGAGCTCGATGCCCCCTGGCTCTTCGCAACCCGCAAATCGCAGAACTCCCCCATCAAGTACGCCGCATCCGGCTTCGGCGACACCATCATCGGCGTCAACTCCTGGCTCCTGAATCCCGAGAAAGCCACTCGCGGCAACGTCTCCGGCGGCCTCGGCCTCCTCATCCCCTCCGGCAACGACGACGTCAAGAACACCACCAATACCAACACCACCGGCGTCGGTCCCGTAGTCGAGACCACCCTTCCCGTCGACTACTCCATCCAGCCCGGCGGCGGCGGCTGGGGACTCGTCATGCAGTGGATGGGATACTGGCGCGGCGGCCACAACCTCACCTTCTACACCGACGGAGACTACATCGCCACTCAGGGCGGAACCAACGGCGTCCAGCGAGCGGCCACCTTCAACACCGCGCAGCCCCTCAACAACGAGGTAGCCGTCTCCGACCAGTATCTGTTCGAAGCCGGAGTCATGTTCCCCGTTCCCCACGTCACCGGACTCGCGATCACGCTAGGCCCCCGCGACGAAGGCGTCCCCGCGAAGAACCTCTTCCCCAACAGCAACGCCGGATTCCGCCGCCCCGGATTCGCCGTAACCGCAGGCCCCGGCATCCAGTACGCGCACGACAACAACATCATCACCGCCGGCGTATACAAAGCGATCCACCGCGACCGGACCGTAAGCTACCCGGACTCGGTCTACGGCACGCACGGCGACGCGGCCTTCGCGCAATACGTCTGGCTCGCCAGCTACACCCACCGCTTCTAAACCAGCAACGCCAACAGGCCGAACAATGAAAAGCACCCTGAAGCTAGCTGCAATCCTATCCCTCAACCTCCTCGTCACGGTTGGGTATGCCAAGCGCATACCCAACCTCGAATTCAAAGACCTCTCCGGCCAGACCCAGAAGACCGACAGCCTCCGCGGCTCCATCACTGTCATCAGCTTCTGGGCCACCTGGTGCGTCCCCTGCCGCGAAGAGCTTCCCCGCCTCTCCAAGCTCAACGCCGAATACTCCGCCAAAGGCGTCCGCTTCCTAGCCATCTCCGTCGACGAGCCCAAAAACCGCAATAAAATCGAGCCCTTTTTCACCCAGCAAAACATCCAACTCAACACCTGGGTCGGGGCCGACATCGACACCCTCGGCAAAGTAGGCCTCGGCAACGTAGTCCCCGGAACCCTCATCCTCGACAAAGACGGCGAAATCATCACCCGCATCATGGGCGAAGCCCAGGAGACCGACATCACCACCCGCATCGACTGGCTCCTCCAGGGCCGCACCGGCACCGCCCCCGAGCCCCTCGTCCGCCGCTACTAAACAGTTACTCGTATCGTCACTTGTTCCCACCGCTGTTTTAGCACTTGTCGTAGTTGTTGCCGCTGACATTGCCGTTGTTCTTGCCTTTGCCTTTCCTCCACTCCGCCCCCAACTTTGTCATTTCGACCGAAGCAGCGCAGCCTCATCGCGCTGCGAAGCGGAGAAATCCGCTTCTTTACCCATGACTAACCCCAGCCCATAAGTACTTGCTTTTGCTGTTGTTCTTGCCGTTGCCCTTTTTGTTTGTCATTCCCGAAGGGAATCTGCGTTTGCTGTTGTTTTTGTTCTCACCGTTACTTCCAGCCTCCCACCCCACCAAATCGAAGCCCAAAAACCCGCATTCGCCGGAAACCCTGAACCGCTGCGATACTAGAAGACGTCTAATTAAACGCAGCGAACATCATGGGAATCATCACGCCCCCCAAACCGAGCTCCTTCGACCGCACTCTCCAGAGCGCGCGGTCCACCATGATGTTCAGCGAAGTCGTCCGCCTCGCCATCGACAGCTTCCGCGCCAGCAAGACCCGCTTCCTCCTCACCATGCTCGGCATGGTCATCGGCTCGGCCTCTATCATCCTCGTCGCCACGCTCGGTTCCACCGGCAAGGAATATGCCATCGACCAGCTCAACAGCATCGGTCCCAACAAAATCGAGCTCCAATACGGCGGCGGCACCATCACCGGCCCCGACGGCACCAGCACCGAGGACAACTTCACGCTAGACGACATGCAGGCCGTCAACGATCGCATCCCCGGCATCGTCGCCTCGTCTCCCATGCTCGAATACCCCGATAACGTGAGCTTAGGCGGCGGCGTCACCAAGATGACCATGCTCCTCGGCGTTTCGCCGGAGTACCGTAAGATCCGCGGCCTCATCGTCCTCTCCGGCCGCTTCTTCGACGAATACGACAGCAGCGCCCGCGAAAAAGTCGCCGTCATCGTCGAGCCGTTCGCCCAGGAGCTCTACGGCTCCTCCGAGGCCGCCGTCGGCAAAAGCATCAGCATCAAGGGCATCCCCTTCACCATCATCGGAGTCTTCAAAGAAAGCATCCCCACCTACGGCCAGTCCGAGATCAGCGAACACACCATGCTCGTCCCATACCCCGTGCTTCGCTACTTCAAAGGAACCAACTCGCTCAAAGAGATCTTCTTCATGATGCGCGACTCCTCCATGGTCGAGTCATCGAAGGACAGCATTCTGAAGATCATCCGCTCTCGTCATTATTCCAACTCGATCTACACCGCCCAGACCCTGACCGGCATCATCGACAGTATGCGCAAGATCGCCGACATGCTGGAAATCGTGCTGATCCTCGGCGCAGGCATCACCCTCATCGTCAGCGGCGTAGGCATCATGAACAGTATGCTGGCCAACGTACAGGCGCGCATCCGCGAGATCGGCATCCGCAAGGCCCTCGGAGCCACCAGCCGCGAGATCCGCCTCCAGTTCCTCACCGAATCGGTCTTCATCTCCCTCAGCGGAGGCCTCATCGGCACCATCCTCGGCCTGTCCCTTCCTCTCGGCCTCAGAATGTTCACGCCCTTCAAAATCCCGATCAGCCCCTGGTCGCCGGTCATAGCCCTCTCGACCTCGGTCTTCGTAGGCGTACTCTTCGGCACCATCCCCGCCAACCGTGCCGCCCGCCTCGACCCCGTAGAAACCCTGAAGTACGAGTAGCCCCCCAACCCCGTCATTTCGACCGGAGCGCCGCATCCTCATCGCGCTGCGAAGCGGAGAAACCCGCTTCTCTACCCATACCCCTCCAAAGCCCATAAGCCGTTGTCTTTGTTCTTGCTTTTGTCGTTGTCGTTGTCGTTGCCGTTGCCGTTGCCGTTGTCTGTTTTTTGATTTGTCATTCCCGAAGGGAATCTGCGTTTGCCTTTGCCTTTGCCTTTGGGATTAGAGCCGGGCTTCAGCCCGGCGTCAAAGCCGTCGCGAAGCGACCAACCGCTCTGCCGAAACTGCGGGGTCCCCGGCGAACAGCTTTTCGTTCGCTGGGGTGAAAGGCCGGAGCAAAGCCCCGAGCGAAGCCGAGGGGGCGAAGCGACTGATTTATTGCCTTCACTCACAGACGCCCATAACTTCAGCCCCAAGCCCTAAAAACAAAAACGCCCCCGTCTCCGCAAAACATCTGCGGAGACGGGGGCGTCTCAACACCAAATCAAAAACTAAACAGCCGCGGCAGCTTCCACTTCGGCCTGGTCGCCCTTCACCGTCACCTTGATGTGGCTGGTCACCTCGCGGTGCAGCTTCACGGGAACGTGATACTCGCCCAGCGTCTTCAGCGGATCTTCGAGCGAGATCTTGCGGCGGTCGATCGTAAAGCCCTTGTTCTCCAGCTCATGGGCAATATCGCTCGACGTGACCGAGCCAAACAGATGCTCGCTCTCGCCAACCTTGCGCTCGAACACCAACTCCACAGCCGAAAGCTGCGTAGCCAGTTCCTCGGCCTCGGTCTTCTCCTTGGCCGACTTGCGGAGAGCCGAACCCTTCATCTGCTCGATCACGGCCTTGTTCGCTTCTGTCGCCTCAATCGCCAGCTTTCCCGGCAGCAGGTAGTTACGCCCGTACCCGTCGGCGACTTTCACCACATCGCCGCGATGTCCGAGCTTGTTTACATCTTCCTTCAGAATGACTTCCATTGCAGTTCTCCTGTCTGGCCAGACCTCCGCCAGTCATGCATGTCCAATAAGTCCGTCAGCGCAGCCGGTCCAGCCGCGCTCAAAAATTAGTAGCGCGTCGCAAAGGCCAGCAGAGCGATGTTCCGCGACTGCTTGATCGCCAGGCTCAGCTTGCGCTGGTGCCGCGTGCAGACGCCAGTCAACCGGCGCGGAACGATCTTGCCGCGCTCTGCCACAAAGCCCTGCAGCAGGCGAACGTCGCGGTACGAGATCGCATCGATCTTCTCCGTGCAGAACTTGCAAACCTTCTTGCGGCGGAAGAACTTGCGGCCACCGGGGCCGCCCGATCCAGGAGCGCCCGCCGGGCGCGGAGGGCGGGGTCCACCCGATCCAGCAGGACGCGGAGTGTGCTGCTCAGTCGATTGCGGAGTGCTAATTTCGTCAGCCATGATTATTTCCTCTCAAGGTTCGTTATGCCTCCCCCGCCCCAGGCCCTCATCGGAGCCTCTGAACATCAAGCCAATACTGGCCGGATGGGAGCGGAGTCAGTCGTCTCTTTACACCATGCAACAACGGCCGTAGCCGTCGTCGCGAATCCTTATCCTAAGTTGGCAGCCTCGGCAACGCCTTCCGTCTGCACCGGTTCCGCAACCACGGCCGGCTCCACAACCTCAGCCTCCGCTACAGCGGTCTCGACAGCGGCAACAGGAGCAACCGGAGCGGCAGCTTCAGGAGCGGCAGCAACAGGAGCAGCGATCGGCTGTGCGCTACGCTTCACCTTGCTGTCGCGAAGTGCCTTCACCTTCGCCAGACGCTTCTCTTCCTCGTCCGTGCGAACCGTGATGAACTTGATAACCTGCTCGGAGACGCGCAGACGGCGCTCGATCTCGGTAATCAGCGAGCCCTGCGCCGCAACCGTCAGCAGCACATAGAACCCGTCATTGAACTTGCGAACCGTGTAGGCCAACCGGCGGCGGCCCCACTTCTCTGCGTTCTTTACCTCGCCGCCGCCATTGGCGATGTTGGTCGAGAACCCTTCGATCAGCTTGTCGATCTCTGCTTCTTCAAGGTCCGGACGGACGATGAACATAATTTCATAGCTACGATTCATGCAATTACTTCTTTCTGCGAAGTTCTGCTTCGCACCGTGTTGGCATATCGCTTGCCAACCGCGGTCTGGAAGTTCCACTACGTCTGTTGCACTGCTGCTTACTTCTCCTTCGCCCCGCCCGCTCCACCTTCGGAGCCGTCGGGACGACGGTTGAACCTGTTCATCGCGGCATGGACCCCTTCGGTCAAAACCACCTCGACAGCATCCTTCACCCCGTCGAGAACTTCATCCAGCACCGCAAGCTCCTGCTTGCGCAGCGGAGTCAGCAGATAATCCTTGCCGCCCGCCTTAATCTCTCTTCCATCCGCCAGCGCCGGTTTCCCAACGCCAATCCGGATGCGCAGCCACTTCTCCGTACCCAGCACCCCGGAGACCGACTTCACTCCGTTGTGCCCGTTCGCGCTTCCGCTCTCGCTGATCCGAAACCTGCCCAGCGGGAACGCCAGTTCGTCGTACAGAACCACAACCTCATCCGGCGAGATGCCCAGCTCCTGAATCAACGCGGCCACCGAAAGCCCGCTCAGATTCATATACGTCTCCGGCTTGGCCAGCAGAACTTCCTGCCCCGCAAACCGCGCCTTCGCCGTCAACGCTCGGCCTCTGCGATTCACAACCGCCACACCGCAATCCTCTGCAATGCGGTCAATCGCCAGAAACCCCGCGTTATGCGGCGTGAACTGATACTCCATACCAGGGTTGCCAAGCCCTACTATCAATTTCACGCCCATGCGTCCTTCTCAACAAACTCAAGCGGCCTGTAGATATTCACAACATCCACAGGCCGCTCCATCATCCTTACTTCTTCTTCGTGTCGGCAGCAGCAGCAGCTTCAGGCTTGCCCTTCTTCGCCACCTCGGGCTCCGTAGGAGCCGCATCCGCAGCAGCAGCCTCTTCCTTGATCGAGGTTACGTGCGCCACAGTCGCGTGCTCGTCGCCAATGAACTTCAGCTTGCCCGAGTGCGGCAGGTCCGAGATGTGAATCGAATCATTCACCGCCAGGTTCGTCACGTCCACATCCAGGTGGCTCGGAATATCGTCCGGAAGGCACTCGACTTCGACTTCACGCAGAATGTGATCCAGCATTCCGCCCTGGCTCTTCACGCCCGTCGGAATACCGATCAACTGGATCGGCACCGAGACGCGCATCGTCTTGTCCATCGCGATCCGCTTCAGGTCGATGTGCAGCAGCTTGCCCTTGATCGGCTCATTCTGCCAGTCCACGATCATCGCCTTCACCATGGCCGAGCCCTCGATATTCAGATCGAAGATCGTGTTGTGGCCGGAGTCCGAGTGCAGAATCTTCGTAATCACCTTCGGGTCAACGGCAACCGCAACCGGCTCCTGCCCCGCGCCATAGACCACCGCGGGAATCTTGCCTGCAACGCGCACGCGCCGCGCCGCATTCTTGTTGAACTTACCCTCACGAACCGTTGCGACAACTGCTTCAATATTCGCCAATGCCATCATTTATCCTTTCGGGCACGAAGTCCGTCCGCTCCCTTTGTCGTTCAGCCGCAGCCGAAACTCCATCGTTTTAGCCCTGCGTCCTGTTCCCCGGCTCTAGTTGAACAAGGTACTGACGCTGGTCTCCATGTGGATGCTCTCAATCGCCCGGCCAAGCAGCCCCGCAATCGAAAGCACCTTGATCTTGTTCACCCGCGACGCCTCTTCGCGTAACGGGATCGTGTTCGTCACAACCAGTTCCTCCAGCCGTGACGCCGCAATGCGCTCTACCGCCGGGCCCGAAAGCACCGGATGCGTCGCGCACGCATAAACCTTGGCCGCGCCCTGTTCCAGCAGCGCATCCGCCGTCTTCACCAGCGTTCCCGCCGTGTCGACGATGTCATCCAGGATCAAACACGTCCGGCCCTCTACATCGCCGATCACGTTCATCACCTCGGTGACGTTGATATCCGTCCGCCGCTTATCCACAATGGCCAACGGTGCATCCAGCTTCTTGGCGAAGAATCTCGCCCTCTCCACGCCGCCCGCATCCGGCGAAACCACCGTCAGGTTCGGCAGGTTCCTGTCCCGGAAGTAGCTCACCAGCACCGGGCTGGCAAACA
>JAATEV010000061.1 GCA_015655585.1 Terriglobales bacterium
GAGGTGGTGCGTGACCTGAAGGACAACGTCATCATCATCTGCTCGATTGAGAACTTCGACCCGATGGGCGTGCATACGGGCGACTCGATTACGGTGGCTCCGGCGCAGACGCTGACGGACAGGGAGTACCAGTGTATGCGCGATGCCGCGATTGCGGTGATCCGCGAGATCGGCGTGGAGACGGGCGGAAGCAATGTGCAGTTTGCCGTGAACCCGGCGACGGGGCGGATGACGGTGATCGAGATGAATCCGCGGGTGTCGCGCTCGTCGGCGCTGGCTTCGAAGGCGACGGGATTCCCGATTGCGAAGATTGCGGCCCGGCTGGCGGTGGGCTACACGCTGGACGAGATTCAGAATGACATTACGAAGGCGACTCCGGCTTGCTTTGAGCCGACGATCGACTACATGGTGGTGAAGATTCCGAAGTGGCAGTTTGAGAAGTTCGCGGGAGCCGATGAGATCCTTGGGCCGCAGATGAAGTCTGTGGGCGAGGTGATGGCGATTGGACGCACCTTCAAGGAAGCGATGATGAAGGCGGTTCGTTCGCTGGAGACGGGCAAGAAGGCTACGGCGGACGACATTGAGCCGCGCCGCCTGACGCAGCGTCTGGTGACGCCGCATCCGGACCGGCTGGCGTATATCCGCTATGCGTTCGAGCAGGGAATGTCGGTGCGCGAGGTGGCGAAGATGACCTCGATGGACCCGTGGTTCCTGCACCAGATCAAGCAGATCACGGACGAGATCAAGGCCATTGGCGGCGTACCGATGGCGGAGGTGACGGCGGAGCAGCTTCGCACGGCGAAGCGGATGGGCATCTCCGACGAGCGGCTGGCTGCGGGCTGGGGCCTGACGGGCGCGGAAGGCACGGCGGCGGTCCGCGCGCTGCGCAAGAAGCTCGACGTGAAGCCGGTGTACAAGCTGGTGGATACGTGCGCGGCGGAGTTCGAAAGCTATACGCCTTACCTGTATAGCTGCTACGACGAGGAAGATGAGGCCGCGCCGACGACGAAGAAGAAGATCCTGATCCTGGGCAGCGGGCCGAACCGCATCGGGCAGGGAATCGAGTTCGACTACTGCTGCTGCCATGCGGCGTTTGCGCTGCGCGAGGACGGCTACGAGACGATCATGGTGAACTGCAACCCTGAGACGGTTTCGACGGACTACGACACGAGCGACCGGCTTTATTTTGAGCCGTTGACGCTGGAGGACGTGCTGGGCGTGTATGAGCACGAGGCGGCGTCGGGCGCGGAGATCGGGATGATTGTGCAGTTCGGCGGGCAGACGCCGCTGAACCTCTCGCTGCCGCTGAAGAAGGCGGGCGTACCGATCATTGGGACGTCGCCGGAGTCGATCGATCTTGCGGAAGACCGCAAGCGCTTCGGCAAGCTGATTGAAGAACTGGAGATTCCGCAGCCGCAGGGCGCGATGGCCACGAGCGTGGAAGAGGCGGTGGCGGGCGCGAACCGCGTTGGGTATCCGGTGCTGGTGCGGCCTTCGTATGTGCTGGGCGGACGCGCGATGGTGATTGCGTATGACGATCACGCGGTTTCCAGCTACATGAGCACGGCGATTGAGTTCTCGCAGGAGCGGCCGGTGCTGATCGACCACTTCCTTGAGGACGCTGTGGAGTGCGACGTGGATGCATTGTGCGACGGCGACGATGTGGTGATTGCGGGCATTATGCAGCACATTGAAGAGGCCGGAATTCACTCGGGCGACTCTTCTTGCGTGCTGCCTGCCGTGGGGTTGAGCGAGGACGTGCTGAACACGATCCGTGACTATACGCGCAAGCTGGCGATGTCGTTGGAGGTCCGTGGACTGGTGAACATTCAGTTCGCTATCCAGCGCGGCACGGTGTTCGTCATTGAGGTGAATCCGCGTGCTTCGCGCACGGTTCCGTATGTCTCGAAGGCGACGGGCGTGCCGCTGGCGAAGATTGCCTCGCGCATCATGGTGGGGCGTAAGCTGAAGGAACTGCTGCCGGAGCAGGTGGCGAGCGGCAAGGACCTGGAGACGGGTTCGCACTACTTCGTGAAGTCGCCGGTGTTCCCGTGGGGCAAGTTCCCCGGCGTGGATACGGTGCTGGGGCCGGAGATGAAGTCGACCGGTGAGGTGATGGGCGTGGCGGACAACTTCGGCGAGGCGTTTGCCAAGGCGCAGATCTCGGCCGGACAGGTGCTGCCGCTGACGGGAACCGTCTTCCTGAGCGTGAACGATCATGACAAGGCCGGAGCGGTTGCGCTGGCGCGTCAGTTCGTCGAGATGGGCTTCCATCTCGTTGCGACGCACGGCACGGCGCAGGTGCTGGAGCAGGCCGGGTTGCAGCCAGAGCGCGTCTATAAGGTGAAGGAAGGCAGGCCGAACGTGGTGGACCTGATCAAGGGCGACCGCATTCAGTTGATCGTGAATACGCCGCGTGGGCAGGATACGTTCTTCGACGAGAAGGCGATTCGCCGGGCGGCGGTTCTGGCGCGGATTCCGACGATTACGACGCTTGCGGCGGCACAGGCCGCGGCGGAGGGAATCGCCGCACTGCAGGACGGCACGCTGAGCGTGTATGCGTTGCAGACGCTGCACGCGAACCGGGTCGAAGCGAAGGTATAGCTTTCTGCGGCCGGCGCGGTCTTCGGTTTCTCCTTGAGACCGGAGGCTACGCTGGCCGCATTACTGTTTAGGATAGAAAAATGCTGCTTGAAGGGCTTCAACTTCCGCTGACTACGCCGTTTTACGCCGATGGGCGTTTGAACCTTGCGAAACTTGCCTACAACGTGGAACGCTACTCCAAGACTCCGGTGGCCGGTATGGTTGCGTTGAGCGGATGGGGAGAGCCGACGATGTTGTCAGAGGCGGAGACGCGGCTGGCGCTGCGCGGCGTTGCCGAGGCGGCGGCTGCGGAGAAGGTGTTGATTGCGGGAGCCTCTCGCGACAGCGTGATGGGGACGCTGGAGATTGCGGAGTATGCGGCGGAGCTTGGCTACGATGCGGTCCTGGTGAAGAGCCCGCTGGTGGTGAGTTCGTGGCAGGCACAGCTTACTTATTTTCAGATGGTGGCGGATCGGTCTCCGCTGCCGGTGGTGATTGATGACGATGCCGCCGAGATGTCAGTGGAGATGATCGCGCAGCTTGCGGAGCATCCGCAGATTATTGCGTTGGTGGATGGTTCTGGTGATGCAGAGCGGGTTGCTTCGCTGAAGGCCGCTACGGAGTTGGTTCGGCACGAGGTGAGTGTCACGATGGTGTTCTCGGCCTTTACGCGGCGGATGCGCTCTGTGGATGGAGACGGGTTGATTGCGGCAGCTACGCTGGCCAGCGGAGGCGAGGGAACGGTGATTACTCTGCCTAAGGCTGCGGTGAAGACGCGAAAGAAGGTCCTTGGATTTCAGATTTTGACGGCGGACACGGCGCGGATTTTTGATGGATTGGTGGCGGGCGCTGTGGGGGCGGTTCCGGGGCTTGCGGCCTCGGCTCCGCAGGCTTGTTACGAGGTGCTGGCCGCATGGAAGGATGGCGACGAGCCACTGGCTCGCGAGAAGCAGGAACGTCTACAGGAGCCCGCTGCGAAGATTGAGCTGGGGCTTGGCGTTGCGGGTGTGAAGTATGGGGGCGACCTGAACGGATACTATGGCGGTTGGCCGCGTCTGCCGTTGCTTCCGCTCAGTGGGGAGGAGCGGTCTGAGGTGGAGCGGCTGATGCAGGACCTTCGCAACTAAAAAAGGGTGGGGAGGTTGTTGCGGTAGAGGGTTGAATCTATTTGCAACTCATCATGTTACTGCGGGCGTCTTGGCGTGACGGTTACGCCCATGCCGCTTAGTTTGCTGCGTGCCTGCATGGACTCGGGCGAGTTGGGGAAGCGCTGGATGAGGCCGCGCAGCTCGCGGACTCCGGCGTCAGTCTGCTTGAGTTCGACGAGAGCCATTCCCTTGTGAAGATGCGCGACGGGCACCTTGTTGCTGTCGGGATACTGCTGGATCACGCTGTCGTACTGCTTGACGGCGTCGGCGTAGTGGCCGCCGCGGTAGGCGATCTCGGCCATGTAGTAGTGCGAGTTGCCGGAGAGAGGATTGTCGGGGTAGTTCTTGACGACATCGGCGAACTCTGAGGAAGAGAGCTCATACTTGGCGGACATGTAGTCGCCTAGGGCGGTCTTGTAGAGCTCGTCGGCTGCGGGAGCCGCCGCGGCGGCCTCGGGCTGCGGCGTGTTGTCGGTGACCGGCGGAGGGACGACTGGCTGCGGGATCGGGGTTCCGGCGGAGGGCTTGCCCTTGCTGCGGACGATGGGAGCGGGCGTCGGCGGCGGTGTGGGCGCGTCGTTGGCGGGGAGGGATGCCGCGGGGGCGGCGCTGCCCGGAGCGGGCATTCCGGCCTGCATGTTGGCGCTCATGGACTGCTGCTGGCTCTGGATGGACTGCATCAGCTTCTCCAGCGAGTTGAGGCGCGCCTTGACCTCGTCGAGGGAGTCGTTGAGCGACTGGATCTGGCCGGAGACCTGTTCGGTCTTTGTGCCCTGTGCCTCATGCTGGGTCTGCATGTTCCGCTGCATTGTCTCCAGGGCCGCGGACATCTTATTGACCGAGTCGGCGTTCTGCTGGACGAGGTCCTTCATGACGCCCATGCGCTCGTCGTTCGACTGCTGTAGACGCGCTACGGCGTCCTGAAGCTGCTGAACCTGCGTCTGGAGCTGGATCATGTCCTTATTGGCCGCGAAGGACGGAGCCGCAGAGAAGACGGTGACGAGGAAGAGCGTTGCGGAGGCGAGACGCAGCCTGCCGCGATGACGAAGTGGTTGGAATGGGCCGGGTTGAATCATAGGGAAGAGCTCGACTTTCTATCTGCCAATCGGCCCTCGCAACTGTGCGAGGGCCGATTGGGGATGGATGGAGGCTAGCGATCAAGCGAGAACTGGGCGCGGCGATTCTGCTGCCAGCAGCTCTCGTTTTCTTCGGTGCAGAACTGCTTCTCCTTGCCGTAGCTGATGACGCGCAGGCGGCTGGCGGGAACGCCAGCGTTGACCAGAGCGGTGCGTGCGGCGTTGGCGCGGTTCTCGCCGAGCGCGAGGTTGTACTCGGCCGAGCCGCGATCGTCGCAGTAGCCGCCGATGACGACCTTGATCGCCGGGTGGCTCGTAAGGTACGAGGCCGCCTGGGAGACAGAGGACGCGGCATCGGGACGCACGTCGTAGCTATCGTAGTCGAAGAAGATGTCCTGCACGTTCTGGTGGAAGGCCGCCTCGCTGCCCATGTCGGTCTCGCTGATGTTGGAGGAGGGAGCAGTGGGAGCGACCGGAACGCGCACGGTGACGCGGACGTTGGCCTCGGTGGAGCCGCCGTCGCCCTTGGCGGTCAGGTGGAAGTTGGTGGAGTTCGTCGGCGTGACGGTCTGGGTGCCGTTGTTGTTGACCGGGCCGATGCCGTCGATGGTGACGCTGGTGGCGTTCTGGGTGCGCCAGTTCAGCACGACGGACTGGCCCTGATCGATGGCCAGGGGATCGGCGGTGATGCTGGCGGTTGGCGCGGCGGCGGAAGCGGCAGGAGCGGGCGCGAGCGCGCTGGTGTCAATGCCACTGTCCTTCTTGTGGCACCCGGTGACGGCTCCGATTGCGACTGCGGTGGCGGCCAGCAGAAGGGCCTTGCGGATTTTGATCTGGATAGCACTCATGGGGACTCTCTCCTTCGTTCCTTGTTCAGCAGAAATGTTCGGCAGAAATCATGTTACAGAGATACAGATTGGCCTGCGTGTGGATTGCAGGAAGTTACTTCCAGCTCCAGTTTGGCATATCGGCTCCGGCTCCGGTGAGCTCGTGCTTCTGGGTGCCGTCGGCGAGCACGGTCATGATGCGGGTGTGCTCGGCCCTGCCGTCGGGCGAGTTGGCGTAGACGATGTGGCGTCCGTCGGGCGACCAGGAGGGGAAGTCGCAGCGGCCGCCGTCGTGCGTGAGCTGAATCCAGCGGTGCGCGCCTCCGGGGCCGGGGGCGACTTCGATGACGTAGATGTCCTGCCCGCCGGGAGCGCCGGGGCCGTATTTGCGATCCCAGGCGAAAGTGATGAACTGGCCGTTCGGCGACCAGGAGGGCGAGGTGGCGTAGCCGGTGTCGGTGAGCCGCTGCACGGCGGAGCCGTCGGCGTCCATGATGTAGAGCTGCGGCAGGCCGGTGCGTCCGCTGATCCAGGCGAGCTGCGCGCCGGTGCGGGGGTTGAAGACGGGGGAGACATCGGGGCCGCGGAAGCTTGTGATGCGCCGCGATCCGCTGCCGTTGGCGTCCGCCGCCCAGATCTCGGGGTCGCCGCTGCGCGAGGACGAGAAGGCGATCTCGTGGCCGTTGGGGTTCCACGTGGGCGAGAGATTGGTGCCGCCGACCGCGGGGAAGTTGACCATGCGGTTGAGCACGAGCGAGAACATACGAATCTGGAAGCCGTCGCGGCCGAGCGACGAGAACGCGACGCGCGTGTTGTCCGGCGAGATGCGAGGCGAGAGCGAGATGGTTCCGAGGTGCGTTACCGCGTGCTGGTTCGCTCCGTCGTAGTCCATGGCCCAGATTTCTTTGTTTCCGCCGCCGATCTTGACGTAGTAGATCTTGGATTCGGCGATGCCCTGGCTACCGCCGCTGAGGCGGAAGATGATCTCGTCGGCGAAGCGGTGGGCGATCTGGCGGGCTGCGTCTTCGCTGGCGGCGTCGGTGTACTGCTTGGCCAGAACCTGCGGGAACTGGGTGTTCTTGGCGTCGAAGAGGAAGCCGTTGATGACGAGCTTGTCTCCCTGAAGGTTGAATGCGCCGAAGGCGACCATAGCGGCGGAGGTGGGCGCTGCCGCCCATTGCGCCACGCTGATCTCGCTGGGGCCGCCCGGAACGGACTGCGGCAGCAGGCTCTTGGAGACGATATCGAAGATGGCCGCGTTCGTGAGGTCGTTGAAGAGCGTGGTGTCGAAGACGTGCTTGAAGTTGGCGGCCTGCGGATCGGCTGCGAGCTGCTTGAAGTCCGGCACCGCGATGCGGATGTTCGCGACGCCGCTCGATGTCTCGGTCTTGAAGGTATCTTGTGCGAACAGGGAGGAGGCTGTGCAGAGGAGCAGAACCAGAAGGGCTCCCAGGCTGCGGCGATGAGCGTACTGCATGTGGGAAGTACGTTTCGGACTAAGCATTCTTTTCTATGTTAGACGCAAAAAGCGGCGGTGAGGGAGGTATCGTTACCCGCGTATTGAGGTTATACCGATAAAATTACAGGCTTTCCCATTGTGGAAAGCCAGGTCAATGCTGCTGCAATGAAATGGCACGGCTGAAGAGGGTGGTGAAAGATCGGTTTTGCCTCATCGAGCATTTCCCTCGGCGACTAAAGTCGCGTTGAGCAGGTGAGATTTACGGCGGGGCTGAAGCTCCGCCCTTTCAAAATAATTTTTCGCTAGCTTTACTGCGGGTGATAGTGGAAGGTGAACTCGACGGTGATGCGGTCGCCCGCGGGCAGAGGGCCGAAGCCGTCGACGCGCTGCACGGCACGCGTGGCGGACTGGTCCAGCGTGGGGGAGCCGCT
Source organism: Terriglobales bacterium (assembly GCA_015655585.1). Lineage (GTDB taxonomy): Bacteria > Acidobacteriota > Terriglobia > Terriglobales > Acidobacteriaceae > Edaphobacter. Next base: position 7,525 of record JAATEV010000061.1, read on the forward strand.
GGCGGTCTCGACCCGGACGTTCGAGGGCGTGCCGTTGCGGTCGATATCGAAGACGATGGTGGAGCTTCTGCCCATCGAGGAACGCGGATCGGCCTCGCCGACCAGCCAGTTCTGCGAGACCTTCTGGTTGACGATGTTGACGTAGTAGGCAAAGCGGGCGCCGAAGGTGCGGTCCTGCACGGAGACGCTGGCGGTGCCGTTGCGCAGCTCCAGCGTGGACTGGGCGATGCGAACGCCCGCGGTCTCGCCGGTGGCGGCCTTGGTGGGCTCGGGCGGAGTGGGCTGTGGACGCTTGGGCGGCGTCGGGGTCGGCTTCTCCGCGGTCTTGATCGGCTTGGTGATCTTCTCGGGGATGGCAACTTCGTTGGGCTTGGGTGGCGGCTCGGCGCGTTCCTTGGCTACGATTGGCGCGGGGCTGGGAGCCTCTGAAGTCAAAACGCCTGTGTCCAAAGTGCGCTGGGTGTTGGGCAGGGGGATCGCGGAGACCATGCTGGCCTGGATCGCGCCGGTGCTGGAGGCGTTCTCGCCCCAGTTGCTGCCGTGGGTGCGGAAGAGAAACGCCGAAGCGACGAGGGCGCCTGCGATGACTCCGTGCAGCACGAGCGAACCGACGAGGTTGCCGCCGAAGTGGTCGCCGTTGGAGTAGTCTTCTCGGCCGAGATGGGAGGGGGTGGCTATGGTGCGCTCCTCACTTCTGCAGCGGCTGGGTGACGATGCTGATATTGGTGATGCCGGCCTGCTTGACGGCGTCCATGACCGTGGCGAAGGCTCCGAAGGGAACGCGCTCGTCGGCCCGCAGATAGATGATCTTCTTGCTGGGATCGGCCTTGCCGGTGGTCTTCAGCAGCGAGGGAAGCTGGTTCACGTTCACCGGCTTATCCTGCAGGAAAACGTTCTGCTCGCGGTCGATAGTGACGACCATGCGCTCTTCGGTCAGTTGCTTCACGGTGCGGGTCTTGGGAATCGCGACCTCCACACCGGACTGAAGCACGGGCGCGGTGAGCATGAAGATGAGCAGAAGCACGAGCACCACGTCGACCAGCGGCGTGATGTTGATCTCGGCCAGCGCGGTCTGCGTGCGTCCCTTGGCGGAGAAGGCCATGGTTAGAGACTCCTCCGGCGGGGCTCTTCGGCGACGGGCGGCTGGGACGGCGTGAGCATGGCGGCGTTCTCGATCGCGTTCAGCAGCTCGCGTCCGAAGTCGTCCATGCGCGCGCCGAACTCGCGGAGCCTCGCGGTCAACTGGTTGTAGCCGACGACAGCGGGGATAGCCACGACGAGGCCGGCGGCGGTGGTAATCAGGGCCTCCGAGATACCGGGGGCGACGGCGCGCAGCGTGGCCGCGCCTGCGGTTCCCAGGCCGTGGAAGGCGTCGATGATGCCCATGACGGTTCCGAAGAGGCCGATGAACGGCGCGATGGCGGCGATGGTGGCGAGCCACGTCATACGGCTCTCCATCACGGTCAGGGCCTCGCTGGAGGCGGTCTGCGCGGCGCGTTCGAGCGCCTGCGGATTACGCGGGAGGCCGCGGCCTCCGTTCTGGCGCTGATACTCATCGTGAATCTCGTTGAAGACCACGACCAGCGGGCTGGGCTTGAACTGCTCGGCGACCGAGGCGATCTCGCTCAGGCGGCTGGATTTGCGGAAGGCGCGGAGGAAGCGCTGGCTCTGCGTCTGGGCGCGGCGGAAGCTCGACCACTTCGACAGCATGACCGCCCAGGAGAAGATGCTGGCGATGAGAAGAAGGACCAGTACGGCAAAGGCGACGGGGCCGCTGTTGTGAATCATCTCCACGAGAGCGCTGCCGTTGGCCGCTGCGGGCGTGGCCGCAGAGTCATCCTGAAACAGGTACAGAGCAAGGGCGAAAGGCGAGACCATAGTTAGTTATCCACCAGCGTTTAGTGTAAACGGGTTACGGGAGCAGGGAACCCACAGGGTATTCAGGAGGATGCGTCCTCAGGTGTACATGTTGATTCTCCGGTAGTTTTGCTATGCTCCGATTGGATACTCCCCGAGGCTCTGTTTATGCTGCTTGAACTTCGCGCCGAAAATTATGCTGTGATCGACCGTGCGGCCGCTAGCTTTGGCCCCGGACTGAACCTGCTGACCGGCGAGACCGGGGCGGGGAAGTCGATCCTGATCGACGCGCTGGTGCTTTTGCTGGGCGGCAAGGCCTCGCCGGACTTCGTGCGCCACGGCGAGGAGAAGGCCGTCGTAAGCTGCGTCTTCGAGCTGACGCCGGGGGCCGCGGCGATCCTCGATGCGAACGGCATCGACTCCGAGTCCGATCATGTTCTTCTGCGCCGGGAGATCGTCGTCAACGGCAAGGGCCGCGTCTTTATCAACAACCAGCCCGCCACCGTCGGGGTACTGCGCCAAATTGCGCCGGAGCTTGCGCTGGTTCACTCGCAGGGCGAGACGATGGTCTCGTTCGACCAGGCGCAGCAGCGCGGGCTGCTGGATCGCTTCGCCAGTATCAGCACCGAGGGCGTAGCCGCAGCATTTGCTGCATGGCAGGCCACGACGGAGAAGTTGAGAGAGCTTGAGAGCGCGGAGCAGGACCGTTTGCGCATGGCCGATCTCTGGAGGTTCCAGAGCCGGGAGATCGAGCAGGCTGAATTGGTTTCAGAAGAGGAAGATGCTCAGCTTGAGGCGGAGAAGCGGGTTCTGAACAACGCCGAGCGGCTCTACACGGCGGCGATGAGCGCGCATGAGCTTCTGTATGAGTCGGAGAGTTCGGCGGAGACGACGCTGGGCTCGGCGCTGAAGCATCTGGAAGATCTGGCGCGGTATGATGCGCGGTTTCAGGAGCCCGCGCAGCAGTTGGCCGCGGCCAAGGCCATCGTGGAGGACGTGGATGCCAGTGTGCGCGACTTTGCCGACAACATCAACGCCGCGCCGGGTAGGCTCGAAGAGATTGAAGACCGCCTGGCCGCGCTCGACCGGCTGAAGCGCAAGTACGGCCAGACGCTCGCCGAGGTGATCGCCTTCGGCGCGGAGGCCGCGCAAAAGCTGGCCGAGGTGGAGAACCGCGACGCGCTGGTTGAAGAACTGCGTGCCCGGCAGGCGCAGAACGCCGCCGCGTATCAGGCTGCGGCGAAGCAGTTGACGGCGGCCCGGGTGGAGGCTGCAAAGAAACTGGAGAAGCTGGCCGAGGCGCAGATCAACGATCTTGCGATGAGCACGCGCTTCCACGTGCAAGTGACTCCGCAGCAGGGGCCCGAGCACTGGGCCGCGCATGGCTGGGACCAGATCGAATGCCTGATCGCGACCAACGCGGGCGAACCGCTGAAGCCGTTGCACGAGATCGCCTCCGGCGGCGAGATGTCGCGCGTGATGCTGGCTCTGAAAGTGACGGTCGAAGAGGGATTCTCCAGCGGGGCGGGACGGAAGAAGCGGACGATTCTTCCTCGGACGCTGGTCTTCGACGAGATCGATATCGGCATCGGGGGACGCGCCGCCGAGGCCGTCGGCCGCAAGCTCAAGGCGCTTTCCCGGGGGCAGCAGGTGCTGTGTATCACGCATCTGCCTCAGATCGCGGCCTTTGGCGACCAGCACTTCCTGATCGAGAAGACCGAGAAGCGCGGACGCACCCAGACGGAGATTCGCCGGATGGAAGACTCCGAGAGGACCCGCGAGGTCGCCCGCATGTTGAGCGGCGCGACGCTGACTGAAACCAGCCTGAAGCACGCCGAGCACCTGATCGAAAGCAGCCGGTAACCGTCCTTAAGCGACATCCCGGCGCGTGCCGGGCGCATCCGAAGGGATCAGGAAGCAAGTGGAGGCGTTATGTCGAACGAGGCAAAGAAGTGCGGCATGAAGGGGTGTCTCTGCACGGTGCCCGCAGGGCAGAAGTACTGCTCGAACTACTGCGAAGCGGCCCATAACAGCATTACGTTGCAGTGTCATTGCGGACACTCCGACTGCGCGAGCCAGAAGCTGTAGCTCCAGTCTCTGCGGGCGATGCGGGAAGGCTGTAAAAAGCTTCAGAAATCCGCGTCTTTTTGTGGCCCTGCCTGTGAATATCTCAGGGAGCCGGAATGCACCAGAGATGGTTCATTTTGATTTCCCGATGTGGGTAGACACGGTATACTAACCAAGTGACTACCACCCTTGATCACGCTCCCGTCGACCAGAGCGTTAACGCCACTGCAACCAAGCGCGTTCTTCTCCTAAAGCCTCGTGGTTTCTGTGCGGGCGTTGTTCGGGCCATCGATATCGTCCGGATCGCTCTTGAGGCTTTCGGCGCACCGATCTATGTCCGTAAAGAGATCGTTCATAACAGCTACGTCGTCAACGATCTGGCCAAGAAGGGCGCGATCTTCGTCAATGAGCTGGATGAGGTTCCCGAGGGCGCTCGCGTGATCTATTCGGCGCATGGAGTCTCCCCGGCGGTGCGTCAGCGCGCCAAGGACCGCGGCCTGAAGGTGGTCGATGCGACCTGTCCGCTGGTCACGAAGGTTCACGTGGAGGCGGTCAAGTTTGCCAAGCAGGGATATTCGCTAGTGCTCGTCGGCCATCGCGATCACGAAGAGGTCGAGGGCACGCAGGGCGAAGCTCCCGAGGTGACGCAGGTCGTCTCGACGGCGGAAGAGGTTGAGGCCCTGGTGGTTCCCGATCCCGACAAGGTCGCTTACCTGACGCAGACGACGCTCTCGCTGGACGAAGCCAGCACGATGATTAACGCGCTCAAAAAGAAGTTTCCGAACATCATCGGGCCGCACGCGCAGGACATTTGCTACGCCACGGAGAACCGGCAGACCGCGGTGAAGAACGTCGCGCACGGAGCGGACGTGGTGCTCGTCGTCGGTTCGCGCAACAGCTCGAACTCGAACCGGCTGGTGGAGGTCTCGCAGAATCTGGGCACGAACTCTTACCTGATCGACAAGGCTGCGGACATTCAGCCGCAGTGGCTCGATGGCGTGGACACGGTCGCCGTGACGGCGGGAGCTTCGGCTCCGGAGGTTCTGGTGCAGGAGGTCGTTGGCTACCTGCAAACGCAAGGATACGGTTCTGTTGATGAAGTGGAAGTGATGCCGGAGAATGTGCGCTTCGGACTGCCGCCGGAGATCGTTCAGTCGATCAATCCGGCTCCGCCGCCCGCTGCTTAACCGATTCACAGAGAGTTTGTTTGAATGGGACCATCGTCAAGTAATCCGCAGGCCGCAGGCCAACCCGCGCAGCCGCGCTTCGGGAGAATCGATCTTAGTCTGGATCGCGTAAGCGAGGGCATCTCCAAGGCGAAGGATTGGTTGCTGGGCAAGCAGCACCCGGAAGGATACTGGTGCGGCGAGCTCGAAGCCGACGTGATGCTGGAGGCCGATTACATCTACATGCACTTTCTTCTAGGGACAGGCGATCCCGAAAGAATGAAGCGTGCGGTGAACGAGATTCTGCGGCACCAGAACGAAGACGGAGGCTGGAGCCAGTATCCGGGCGGCCCGTCGGACATCAACTACGGAGTGAAGAGCTACCTGGCCCTGAAGCTGATGGGCTGGCCGGCGGACCATCCTGCGCTGACGAAGGCGCGGGAGTGGGTGCTGGCGCATGGCGGTGTCGTGGAGTGCAATACTTTCACGAAGATCTATCTCTGCTCGCTGGGCCAGTACGAATATGACGCGGCTCCCGCGATTCCGCCGGAGATCGTTCTCTTCCCGAACTGGTTCTACTTCAATATCTACGAGATCTCTTCGTGGTCGCGCAGCATTCTGGTTCCGCTGTCGATCATTTATGCGAAGAAGCCCTTCAAGAAGCTCTCGCCGGAGCAGAGCATCGACGAGTTGTTCGTCGGCGGCCGCGCCAACGCCAATCTGCATCTGCGCTGGGACAAGGAGCGTCTCTTCGGCTGGCGCAACTTCTTCCTCGCTCTGGACCGAATGATGCATCTGGCGGAGCGGGTTCATATTCGTCCGCTGCGCAAGATTGCTCTGAATGTCGCGGAGAAGTGGATGCTGAAGCGGTTCGAGAAGACCGACGGTCTGGGCGCGATCTATCCGGCGATGCTGAACTCCATCGTCGCGCTGCGCTGCCTCGGCTACTCGGTGGACGACCCGCAGTTCATTCGGGCGATGGATGAGTTCGAGAAGCTGGGTATCGACTGCCCCGAGGGCACGCCGGACTATCCGACGCCGACCTTCCGGATGCAGCCGTGTTTCCCGCCGGTCTGGGATACCGCGCAGGTCGTCTCCGCGCTTGGCGATGCGGATGTATCGAGAAACGACCCGCGTCTCCTGAAGGCTGTGGACTGGCTGCTCTCGAAAGAAGTTCGGCACAAGGGCGACTGGGCGGAGAAGGTCAAGAACGTCGAGCCGGGCGGCTGGTACTTCGAGTTCAACAATGAGTTTTACCCGGATGTCGATGATA
>JAATEV010000042.1 GCA_015655585.1 Terriglobales bacterium
AGCAGGATGCGTTTCTGCCGTATGTGGAGCGGGGGACGATTCGGCTGATTGGGGCGACTACGGAGAATCCTTCGTTTGAGATCAATGCGGCTTTGCTGTCTCGGTGCCGGGTTTATACGCTGCGGGCTTTGAGTGAGGCGCAGGTGGTGGGACTGCTGGGGCGGGCTTTGGCGGATAAGGATCGCGGGTTGGGGACTTCGGGCGTTTCAGCGGACGAGGAGGCTTTGGCTACGATTGCTTCGTATTCGAGCGGGGATGCTCGGAACGCTTTGAATGCTCTGGATGTGGCGGCGAAGCTGGCGGAGGGGCGCGGCGAGACGACGATTACGAAGGAGTTGGCTGCGGAGGCTTTGCAGCGGCGGGTGCTGCTGTATGACAAGAAGGGCGAGCAGCACTATGACATTATTTCGGCCCTGCATAAGAGCGTGAGGAACTCGGACCCGGACGCTGCTCTGTATTGGCTGGGGCGGATGCTGGAGGCGGGCGAGGATCCGATGTATGTGGCGAGGCGCGTGGTGCGGATGGCGGTGGAGGACATTGGGCTGGCGGCTCCGGAGGCTTTGAATCTTTGCCTAAGCGCTAAGGATGCGATGCACTTTCTGGGGCATCCGGAGGGTGAGCTGGCGTTGGCGCAGGCGGTGGTGTATCTGGCACTGGCTCCTAAGTCGAACGCAGTTTATGTGGCTTATGGCGCGGTGAAGGGGGACATCGCGGCTACGGCGGCGGAGCCGGTGCCTCTGCATCTGAGGAACGCTCCTACGAAGCTGATGAAGTCGCTGGATTATGGGAAGGATTATCAGTACGCGCATGATGTGGAGGGGCGGGTGGCGGATATGCAGTGTCTGCCGGATTCGCTGGCTGGGCGGAGGTATTACTTGCCTACGGGTGAGGGGCGGGAGAAGCTTTTGGGGCAGCGGATGGAAGAGATTGCTCGGATTAAGGCTGGGAAAAGATAGAAAGGCGTCCTTACGCCGGACGGGCGGCACTTCGTGCTGTATGTCGCTTCGCTTGGGCCTCCCGTTGGTCGGCTGATAGATTCTTCCACCGACCAGCGGGAGGACTGCGCGAAGCTTTTAAAAGGCGTGCGAACGCCCGCTCGCCGCGCAGGCGACAAAATTAGTGGGCGTACTTTACGGAACAGCCATAGGGGCGGGTGCTGGCTACCTGAATGGGTTTGCCGGACATGGAATTGTTGAGTGCCTCGGAGACGTAGTTGCGGGCGGTCTTGATGTCTTCCTTGTCGGTGGTGGCTTTGTCGTCGATGGCTCCCTCGTAGACTAGTTTGCCGGTGGGGTCGATGACGAACATGTGCGGGGTGGTTTTGGCCTCGTAGAGGCGGCCGATGGAGCCGGAGGGATCGAGGATAGCGGCGGTGGGCGCGGCCTTCATGGTCTTGAGGTAGTCGTTCTCTTCGGCGGGGGTGACGTTGCCCTGCTCGCCGGGGGCGGAGGAGAGGATGGAGAGCCAGACGACACCTTTGCCGGTCCACTCGCGCTGGAGGGCTTCCATGTTGCCGCTGTTGTAGTGCTTCTGCTCGTAGGGACAGCCTTTGTTGGCCCATTCGAGGACTACGTATTTGCCGCGGTACTCGGAGAGGCTGTGGGTTTTGCCGTTGGAGTCGGTGCCTTTGAAGTCGGGCGCGGTGGAGCCGGGAACTACGGCGAGGGCAGGGATGGTGAGGGCGGCTAGAGCGAGGGGAAGGAGCCTGCGATGGGACATGGTTCGACCTCCACTACTGCTTTTGATGGAATTTTGCTCCGAAATTTGGGGAAAATCAATGGTTTTTAGGGAGATTTCTGCGGGACGGGAAAAGGCCCGGGGCTGAAGCCCCTTTTGATAAAGCTCGATTTTTCGTGGGGCTGAAGCCCCACGCTAATCCCAGAAGACGGATGAGGAAATAATGGATCTGGTTATGGGGTTGTGTCTTTTTTCAGGGCGGTCAGGACTACATCTTTGGTTAGAAGCTCGGGTAGGACGTCGGCGGGGGAGTTTTTGGCGGCGGGGTAGATGACGTAGGTGGGGACTCCGCTGCGGTTGATGGAGGCTAGTTGTTTGGTGATCTCGGGGTCGTAGCGGGTCCAGTCGGCTCGGAGGAGGGTGACTTTGTTCTGGCTGAACTGCTGCTGGACTTCGGAGGACTTGAGGACGAGACGCTCGTTGACCTGGCAACTCAGGCACCAGGCGGCGGTGAAGTCGATGAAGACGGGATGACCGGCGGCTCGGGCCTCGTCGAGGGCCTGCTGGGAGTAGGGGGTCCAGGCGAGGGTGGTGTCTTCGTGGTGGTAGAGAGGGATGGCGAAGCCGAAGGCGATGATGAGGACGGCGGCGATGGTGCTGGGCCAGCGGGCGGGCCATTTGCCTAAGACCCATCCGGCGACGGCGAGGGTGAGGAAGCAGCAGAGCAGGAGCGCGGCGTGGTAGACGTTCTGGTTGCCGGTGGAGGAGAAGAGCGAGCCGTAGACGTAGGTGAGCCAGATGACGGTGGCGAAGAAGATGACGGCGGTGATCTGCTTGAAGATCTCCATCCATGCGCCGGGACGAGGTAGGAGGCGCGTCCATGCGGGCTGGAGGCTGAGGAGGAGGTAGGGCGTGGCGAGGCCGAGGCCGAGGGCGGTGAAGATGGCGAAGGCGATGAGGGCTGACTGGGCGAGGGCGAAGCCAATGGCTGCTCCCATGAGGGGCGCAGTGCAGGGGGTGGCGACTACGGTGGCCAGAACTCCGGTGAAGAAGCTGCCGGTGTAGCCCTGTTTCTGCGCGAGGTCGCCGCCTACGCTGGTGAGGGATAGGCCGATGTCGAAGAGTCCGGCGAGCGAGAGGGCGAAGAAGAAGATGGCCGACGCGAGGAAGGCGAGGAAGATGGGGGATTGAAGCTGGAAGCCCCATCCGGCCTGAGAGCCTTCGGCACGGAGGATGAGGAGTGCGGCGACGATGATCCAGAAGGAGACCAGGATGCCGAGGGTATAGACGAAGCCGTGGCTGCGGAGGCGGCCGCGCTCCTCGTTGGAGGACTGCACGAGGGCGAGACCTTTGAGGAAGAGGACCGGGAAGACGCAGGGCATCAGATTGAGGATGATGCCGCCGAGGAAGGCAAGGCCGATGGCGCTGAGGATGGGGACGAAGCTTCCGGTTCCGGCGGTTTGGGTGCTGGCGGCGACCTCGCCGGGGGTTACCGGCGCGGTGACCTCGTAGGCCTGATTGTCGGAGAGCTTGATGAGGCCGTGGAAGCTGGCGGGGAGAGCGGTGAGGTACTGGGAGCGCTGAACGCGGAGACGGACTCCGTTGGGCTGAGGCTCGATCTTTTGTTCTACAGCGTTCTCGATCTGTTCGGAGTCGTAGGGGTAGAGCTCGGCGTCGGTGATGTGCTGGCCGGTAGTGAGGTCGAAGACAAAATCTTTTTTGCCGCCGGTTACGGTGAGCTTTGCGTTGGCGGGGAGGGATTTGGGAAGGAGCGAGAGGGCTTCGGCGAGGGGGCCTACGGGCTGCGCGGGAGCGGTGGCGGCGGGGTCGACGTTGAGGTTGAGGCCGAGGTGGGCTCTGCCGGGGACGCAGGAGCGCTCGCAGACTAGCCAGCTTACTTTTGCGTCGAGGTGGATGGGACCGGGTTTCAGGCTGGTGGCGGCGGTGAGCTGGACGGGGAGAGCTACGGCGTTTTCGTAGCCGAAGTCCATGAGGGGCCCGTTGGGCAGGCGGGAGGGGATGGGAAACTGCATGGGGGCGGCGGTGATGCCGGTGGGGAGGGTCCAGGTGATCTGCGGAGGCTCGCCTGCGTCTCCAGCGTTGATCCAGTAGACGTGCCAGTGTTCTTCGAGGGTGAGGACGAGGCCGACTTGCAGGGTTCCGCCGGGAGCGATGGAGGGAGCGAGGGAGACCATCTCCGCGGTGAGGTGCTGGGCTTTGACCGGGCCGGGGCCGCCGTCGCCTACGACCTCTAATTGCGCGCTTGCGGAGGGCTGGAAGAGCAAGGCGCAGAGGAGGGCGAACAAGACGGGGATGTTGCGGAGGATTTTCATTCAGCCTCAATTCTAGGACTTTTTGCCGGGGATTTTGTCAGGCGAATGTCGTGTTGCGGTGCTCGACCATGATGCAGTGATCCATAACGACGCGGATTCCGGCGGACTCGGCGCGCCGGGCGGCTTCGAGATTGACGATTCCCTGCTGGACCCAGAGATTGGGAAAGCCTAGCTGGATCATCTCTTCGACGATGGCAGGGATAAACTTTGGCAGGCGGAAGACGTCGACGATATCGGGCTTGATGGGGAGATCGGAGAGGCTGGCGTAGGATTTTTCGCCTAGGACCTCGGGGACGGCGGGGTTGATGGGATAGATCTTGTAGCCATGCTGCTGCATGTAGGCCGAGACGTAGTGGCTGGGCTTGAGGGGATCGTCGGAGAGGCCGATGACGGCGATGGTGCGAGGATGCTCGGGGGTGGTGGAGCCGAGGATTTCTCGGATGACTTCGGGTTCGTTCATCGGGAACTCCTTTACTTGTGCCATGTTCCGAGGAGGCGGCGGAGGACTACGATCTCGCCCAGATGATAGGCGGTGTGGTCGGCGACGAGGAGAGCTTCACGGAGGAGGTTCTGGCCGTCGCCCCAGCGGAAGGGTTTGTAGAGATCGGATTTGGGGTTCTCGATGATTTTTATGAAGGTTTCGAGATCGGCACGGATGGCGTTGATAGATGCATCCCAGGCGTGGGTGGAGGGTGGGGTTTTGGACTTGGGCCAGTAATCTTCGGGCCACTGCATGGGCTGGTAGCCGCCGGTGGGAGGCGCGGAGAAGTCGAGGATGTCGCGCTGGGTGATGCGGAGGTGTTCGAGGAGCTGCCAGGCGGAGTAGGGGAGATCGTGAGGGACTTCACCGCGTAGTTTTTCCGGGAAGGACTTAATGGCTTCGTCGAAGGTGGCGTGGGCCTGGCCGCCTCGCAGGAGCGCTACGAGTTGCTTGCGGAGCTCGGTCTCGGTGGAGGGGAGTTCGGGGTGTTTGGCTGGGCTCATTGCGGCAGTTCCCTTCTTTGTGAGATTGGATGCAGGATGGGCTGGAGGGTTACATGGGGTTGGATGATCTGTGGCTTAGAAGATTTAAAGCGGTTCGCGCTATACGCGAATACCCATGTCCGAAGATCCGGACATGGGTATTCGTATTTGTGGCTTCATAAGAAGCTAGCTTAGATCGTCTTCGGCTATCTCGGCTGGGAAGTTGCCTTCGCGGCGCATCTTCAGGTAGCCGCTAATGAAGGGTTCGAGATCGCCATCGAGGACGCGGTCTACATCGCCTACTTCTACACGGGTGCGGAGGTCCTTGGCCATGCGGTAGGGTTGCAGGACGTAACTGCGGATCTGCGAGCCGAACTTGATGTCGAGCTTGGAGTCTTCAAGTTTTTTGCTTACGGCTTTTTTCTTTTCAAGCTCGTACTCGTAGAGGCGCGAACGGAGGAGCTTCATCGCCCTCTCCTTGTTCTTGTGCTGCGAACGCTCGTTCTGGCAACCGGCTACGATGCCGGTGGGAAGATGGGTGATGCGGACGGCGGAGTCGGTGGTGTTGACGTGCTGGCCGCCCTTGCCGCCTGAGCGGTAGGTGTCGATGCGGAGGTCTTCGGTCTTGATGTCGATGACGATGGAGTCGTCAATTTCGGGCGAGACGAAGACGGAGGCGAAGCTGGTGTGGCGGCGCTTGGCGGAGTCGAAGGGCGAGATACGGACGAGACGGTGGACTCCGGTCTCTCCGGAGAGCAGGCCGAAGGCGAAGTCGCCGCTGATGGTGAAGGTGGAGGACTTAATTCCGGCTTCGTCGCCGTCCTGCACTTCGTTGATCTCGACCTTGAAGCTCTGGCGCTCGGCCCAGCGGATGTACATGCGCATGAGCATCTCGGCCCAGTCCTGCGACTCGGTGCCGCCCGCGCCGGGGTGAACGACGACGATGGCGTTGAGCGGGTCGGTCTCCTCGGAGAGCATGGTTTTGCTTTCGAGCTTGTCGATGAACTCGATGAGCGAGGGAATCTCTCGGGAGAGATCGGGCTCGGTGTTCTCGCCTTCGCGGGCGAGCTCGAAGTACGCCTCGATGTCGTCGGAGCGGCGGCCCAGTTCGGCGTCGTCGGCGAGGAGGGTTTCGAGGCGCTTGCGCTCGCGCATGAGCGGCTGCGAACGGGAGGCGTCGGCCCAGATGGCGGGGTCGGCTATCTTTTCTTCAATGACGGCAAGTTCACGCTTCAGGCGGGGCGAGTCAAAGATACTCCCGCAGTTCGCGAACTCTGTCGCGCACCGGGGAGTAGGAGTATTCAAGGTCGTCAAGCATAGAGATTTAGTTTACGTGAATTTTGTTCGAAGACTAAGTGCCAACGCGAGGGTGGTGATTGTGGCGCAGAGCCAGGCGAAGAGATCGCCGTGAGCGGCGTAGAAGGTGAGGTCGCGCTCGTAGCCGAAGTGGACGCGGATGCTGGTGCGCTGGTGGCGGGGCGCGGCCATGGTGACTTTGCCGTAGGGGTCGATGGCGGCAGTGACACCGGTGTTGGTGGAACGGAGAACCCAGCGGTGGTTCTCGATGGCGCGCATACGTGCCATGTTGAGGTGTTGCCAGGGGGCGCTGGTGTCGCCGTACCAGCCGTCGTTGGAGATGTTGATGAGGGCTTCGGCTCCGTTTTTGACGAACTGGCGGACCTCGTCGCCGAAGATGGACTCGTAACAGATGAAGACACCGTAGGTGTGGCCGGCAGTGGAGAAGACACTGCGCTCGGTACCGGGCTCAAAATTTCCGGCTTCGTGCAGGAGGCTTTGCGCGAAGAAGAAGAGGTCCTTGTAGGGGACGTACTCGCCGAAGGGCACGAGATGCATCTTGTCGTAGAAGCCGACGAAGGTGCCGTCGGGGTTAATGAATGAGGCGCGGTTGCGCGGGGTGTAGCCGGATTTGTCGGCGGTGCTGGGGACCAAGCCTATGTTGTTGACGATGACGGGGGTTTGGGTGCTGCGGGCGAGCGCGGACATGGCGGATCGGAACTGCGGCTCGGCATCATAGAAAGGCGCGGGCGATTCGGGCCAGACGATGATGTCGGAGGGGGTAGTGCGTGTGGTTGCGGGTGAGTCCTGACGGGGGAGGAACTGGACCATGCTGGAGCCGGGAAGCTCGGGGATGCCTAAGAAGAATCGCTGGGATGGATAGCGGCTGAGGTAGGAGAAGGAGTCGAGGAATTCCTGACGGGAGGGCTCGGGGCCGGTGGCGGCGGCTCCTACTTCGATGTTTTCCTGCACGAGGGTTGCGGTTGCAGAGGTGACGGGCTCTTTGTGAGTACCGACCAGACGCAGGAAACCGATGTAAATGACGAGGAGGACGGTAAGCGCGATGGTTATGGCGAGGCGGGTGTGGCGGCGCTGGCGGACTCGGATGCGGATGAGCCAGAGCGCGTTGACCGCGGCGATGACGAAGGAGAGGCCGTAGGCTCCGGTGATGGGAGCGAGACGGGTGAGGAGCGGGTTGTCGACCTGGGCGATGCCGAGGAGGTCCCAGGGCAGGCCGGTGATGTGGGCGCGGGCGAACTCTACAGCTACCCATGCGAATGGGGAGAGGATGAGAGCACCTGTTCTGCCGAAGTAGTTGCGGAAGGCCGCGATGAGAGTTCCGAAGAGAGCGTGGTAGAGACCGAGATAGAGGCAGAAGAGGATGAGGATGCCGGACGAGACGGACTTAGGCAGTCCGCCATAGAGATACATGGTCTGGTAGATCCAGTAACAACTCCCGAGATACCAGACAAAGCCACAGAGATAACCTACTGCGGCTCCTTGCAGCAAAGTAAGTGGGTTTTCTTTCTTATTGTTGCTGACCAGAGCCCAGAGCAAAGGGGCAAGGGCAATCCAGCAGAAAAACGTTCGCCAGAGCGGGGCCGGACCAGCGATAGGAAAAGGTAGAACCTGAAGCAGACCGGAGAGAACTGCCAATGCCCAAAGCTGCAAAGGAATCTGTCGCATCGGGTTGAAGTCTAACACTGTGGGATGATTGGAAAGTCATTGGGGATACAATAGTTCCGTATGGATTTAGTGATTAGTGCGATCGCGAAGATCATCGTGCCTCTGTTCTTCATTGGACTGGCAGGCTCATCCGTGGTGATTGTGGTCAGTTTTGTGGAAGATTTGAAGGAACTGATGGCGGATGAGGATTAGATGATGACTGCGGTCTTCCCCAGGGTGAGGGTGCCTGGAGTTACATCCGAGCAATCGGATGTACTGGCAAGGAATTAGAAACGAACCATAATGGCATCCAAACAAGATAGTTCCAAGTCGCAAACGAATCGTGTCCGGCTGGTTGTGGCCTCGTCGGTCATGCTTACTTTTATTTCCTTCTGGCGGGCGGCGGCGATTGTATTGAACGACCTGGGATCTTCGGCGTTCTATGCCGGAGGCATCGCCGAGGAGGCAGTGGGTAAGTCCGCGCCGTGGTTCATCCTTGGGGTGATGCTGTTCAGCTTCGCGGTGCGTGCGCTCTACGTCGAGAGTTGCAGCATGTTTACGCGTGGCGGCGTCTACCGGATTGTGAAGGAGGCGCTGGGAGGCACGTTTGCCAAGTTAAGCGTCTCCGCGCTGATGTTCGATTACATTCTGACGGGGCCGATCTCGGGTGTTTCAGCGGGGCAATATATCGTCGGACTGCTGAATGAGTTACTACGGATGTGCGCTGCCCACCAATGGTTGAACGGGGTGGTGACACACCAGGGTGGAGCGATACGGCAGCTTCCGGTAGATGGGACTTCCGCCGTGATTGCCGGAGTCATTACTGTCTACTTCTGGTGGCAGAATACGAAAGGAATTGAAGAGTCCAGCGATAAGGCTCTGAAGGTTATGAAGATCACAACTGTCATGGTTGTGATCTTACTTATTTGGGGAGTTTTTTCGGCGATTTATCGAGGGGCCCATCTTCCTCCTTTTCCTACTCCGGATAACTTGTCGTTCAGCAAAGATGCTCTGGGATTTTTGAAGGGCACCAGCTTTATTCATACGCTGGGATTGTTCGGCGTGCTGATGGCCTTTGGCCACTCCGTGCTGGCTATGAGCGGTGAAGAGTCGCTGGCGCAGGTGAATCGCGAGATCGAGCACCCGAAGCTGAAGAACCTGAAACGCGCGGCAATTGTTATTGCGATTTACAGCTTTATCTTTACGGGCCTGGGCACGCTGCTGGCGGTGATGCTGATTCCGGACAACGTCCGGGTGCCGCTCTACCGCGATAACCTGATCGCGGGCATGGCGATGTACATGGTGGGGCCGCTGACGCTGCGGATCGTGTTCCGGATCTTCGTCGTCATCGTGGGGTTCCTGATCCTGAGCGGCGCGGTGAATACGGCCATCGTAGGCTCTACGGGCGTGCTGATGCGTGTGGCCGAGGACGGCGTGCTCTCCGACTGGTTCCGCAAGCCGCAACGCAAATATGGCACCAGCCACCGCATCGTCAACCTGGTGGCCATGCTGCAGATGTTTACGATCGTTGTCACGCGAGGCAACGTGATTGTTCTGGGCGAGGCTTACGCCTTTGGAGTGATCTGGAGCTTTACATTCAACGCCCTGGCAATGCTGGTACTGCGGTGGAAGTATAAGGGCGAACGTGGATGGAAGGTTCCGTTGAATCTTCGCCTGGGCAAGACGGAGATACCTCTGGGACTACTTTCCGTCTTTCTGGTTCTATTTACTACGGCCATCGTCAACTTATTTACAAAGTCAGTGGCTACGGTAAGTGGAATTATCTTTGCCGCTTCGTTCTTTGTTATTTTCTCGTTGTCTGAACGGGACAATAAGCGGCGGCACGATTTAACTACGCGACAGATGAAGGAACACTTTCAACTGGAGCATCAAGACAGTGTAGGACGCCATACTTTAGATATTCGTCCGGGTTCGGTGATTGTTACGATGCGGGACTCCGCCGCGCCGTTTGCGCTGAAGTGGGCGCTGACGCATACCAATACCGACGATCAGGACCTGGTGGTGCTGGCTGCGCGAATGATGGGCGCGGGAGGACCGGAGTATCTGGATGCTTCCGAACAGTTATTCAGCGAGCATGAGCAGATGCTGTTTACCAAGGCTGTCTCGGTGGCGGAGAGCTTCGGAAAACATATTTCGCTGCTGGTAGTTCCTGCGGGAGATATCTTTTCGGCGCTGGTGCAGACGGCGAACTCTCTGGACGCCGCTGCGGTGGTTTCAGGGCTCTCGACTAAGTTGACGGCGGAGGAGCAGGCTTACCATGTTGGCCAGGCATGGGAGGCGCTTCCGGAGCCCAAGAAGCAATTTACTTTTTATATTGTGAAACCGGATGGAGCTTCTCTCAGCTTCCATATTGGGCCCCATGCGCCTACGATTGCGCCGAACGAGGTACAGTTACTCCATCGCCTGTGGTTGAATCTGCGCCGCGCGCCGGATATGCAGAATCTGCACCATAGCGATGTACTTACTTATGCGCTTACCCGTCTGGCTACTGAATTTTCACGGGATAAACAAGGTACTCTCAAAGGCTTGCAGCAAAGTATCTATGAGAGCCATCTACGGCATGGGCTGGGAAATGCACGTATTGAGGTGATGGATGAGACTGGCCCCGGGTTCGCGATTCGCACACCCACGAGCGACGCGGAAAGTACAGAGAATGAGATTATTTCTACCCCTCTGCAATAGTTATTTCTTTCTCAAGTAAGTTGCCCGGATACGAGTTACACCTGTATTCTTGTTAATGATGAGTAAGACATTCGGTTGACGGCATGGGACCGGGACCAATGACTGGACTAATCCCATTCTAGATTTGGAGGTAACACATGGAAGTTAGCCGAATTATTGCAGAGATCGATGTGCAGATTGTGAAGCTTCAGCAGGCGCGCGCGCTTCTGGCAGGGGCCGCGATACCTGCCACCAAGAACGGCCGGGGCCGTCCGAAAGGCAGCAAGAATGCTACGACGACCGTGGCTGCGTCACCCGCACGCAAGCGCAAGCTCAGTCCGGAGGGAAGAAAGCGGATTGCAGATGCCATGAAGAAGCGTTGGGCGGAGCGTAGAAAGCAGCAGAACTCAAAAGGCTAGTTTCGAGGCACCACTTTCCTGTAACAAAAACCTCAAGCGCCGCAATCCGCGGCGCTTGAGGTTTTTGTTGCCTTGTTGCGAATGCAGAGAAAAGCTACCGGGTAATAATCACCTCGCGAAGACTATCCTTCGCCAGAAAGAATCGGTAGTTACTGAAGCCACTCAGCAGGTTTTCGATCTTCCGGTTGCTATAGACATTTTGCAGGGGATAGTTCCCTGTCGCCTGCATCTCGACTACATCGGTATCGGTGAGATGGTAGCGGCAGAAGGTCGCATCGGATGCGGTTGTGGCGTGGAAGAAGGCCAGCATCAGGCCGCCGGGTTGCATGACCTGATGGAGACGCTCGAAGACTGGAGTCAGCAGGGCCTCGGGAAGATAGTCTACCGTGTCCCACAGGATGACAACATCGAAGATGCGACCGGAGAAGTTGAGGTTCGACTGAAGAAAGGCATCGACGTTAAAACTGCCGGGCTCGCCGCCCTCGCCGGGGACGGACCACTCGGGCTTGGCGGCCTCCTCGACGAGGTTTGCCATGTAGATGCTGTGGCCGAGGTTAGTGATGTAGTTGATGTTGGACGAGGACGTGGGACCGATATCGAGGATGCGGAGCGACTCCTGCGCCTGCAGGTGCTTGAGTAGCTCCTTCCATCCACTGGAATGGCGGGGGACGCGGGTGGCGTCGGATCCGCGTGCGTTGTTGGTCTTGTCGTTGCTGCCAAAAAGGCTGCGCATACGCTCGCTTCCTTTTCTGTTGTGTTATTTCGTGGCTGAGGGGAAGAGTGGCGTGGCCGAAGCTGCTGTCTCTGCAGGAGCAGTTGGGGCGCTGCTGGGAGCCGGTGCGGCTGCCGTGGAGCTCTTGAGCTCGACGCTGCCCTTGAGGACGGCGCTCTCCTCGATCGAGAGGCGACCGGCAACGATATCGCCGTGGAGCGAAGAGGACTGCCGAAGATCGACGCGGCCGGAGGCGTTCACGTTTCCGGTGAGCTGCCCGAGGACGACAAGATCGCGAACCGCGATATTGGCCCGGACACGCGCGTTGGGGCCGACAGTCAACCGATTCTCCGTGAGCGTGATGGTTCCTTCGATGTCTCCGTCGATGTAAAGATCCTCACTGCCGGAGAGCTCTCCCCGGATGACGACCGACTTACCGATGACGGTGGAACCCTCTACTGGATTCATACGTTTTTCTTCTCCTGACGAGCTGATTCTCATTGCATGAGCCTTGCCCGAACTATACCCAAGCAACTGCCATGAGGCAACTCGTCCAAACTATTCAGCGGCGGTGAACGTCTTATTAAGATAGAGAAGATGATTCCGGAAGAGAGCACGTTCAAGAGAAAGAAAGCCCGAGGCATTGGTCTTACCGGTCAAACAGCAGCGCAGCCTGTAGCCATGATGGCAGGCTGGCCCATGCGTCGCTGCGCTATGGCTCTTGCGCTGATGCTTGTGGTGGTCTGCATGGCTGGAGACGCGGCCGGACAGGACGAGGCCGCTACACAGAGCGGCTTCGCTACGACAAGTGATGCCAAGGCAAATGATCTTCTCTCGGCTCCGGCTCGCTCGTGGGCGGTGGATGCGGCAGCGAATGAACTGATCGCGATGTATCACAAGGGCTCATACCTGCGATACCGGACGCATATCGTCAACGAGAAGAACGATATGGTGCGGGAGCTCGCAGAGAACAAGGACGGCACCGTGGCTCGGCTGATCCTTAGGAATGGAAGGGCCTTGACCGAGGACGAGGACAAAGGCGAGCGGCAACGGCTGAGCGATATGCTGGGGGCTCCCGAAGCCTTTGCTAAGCATGAAAGGAACAGCGAGGCGGACCGCAAGCTCGCCAGCAAGCTGATCCCGTTGATGCCGGATGCGGCGCTCTACAGCTATGCTCCGGGACAGCCGCAGGCGAGCAACTGGAGTGGGCAGCAGGTGGTGCTCGACTTCAAGCCGAACCCGAACTTCCATCCGCCCAGCACGGAGGCGGAGGCTCTGACCGGACTTGAAGGCAGGGTCTGGATCGATGCGAAGTCACGCTACATCGTGCGGATGGAGGCCACGATTGCGCGGCCGGTAAACTTTGGCTGGGGCATGATCGCGCATATCTATCCGGGAGGCAAGCTACTGCTGGAGCAGACGGATGCGGGCGGAGGGCGATGGATCTTCACCCACTTTTCGATGGACATCAGCGTGAGGGCGCTGATGGTGAAGACGCTGAAGATCCGCTCCAATGTTGACACGACAGGATTCCAGGCGCTGACCCCGATGAGTTATCAGGATGCGATCCATCTTCTGCTCAGTTCCCCGCTGCCGGGACATTGAAGAGGGTCGTGGGGAAAAAACCCGGGGCTGAAGCCCCTTATGTGTTGCCTGATTTTTCGCAGGGCTAAAGCCCTGCGCTAATCCTAAAGACTAGAGACAAGGACTTCTCAGCGACCTCTTCAGGCAGTGACGCGGGCACGAGCATGGAAGGTCTGGCGGCGAACCGTGAGAGATTCGATGCGGTCGCGGCGCACCTCGAAGCCCCGGCCTGCCGTGGTGGGGACGGCGATCTCGCCCGCGGGGCTGACAGTGACCTCAGGCTCGATGATGTCCTCGCTCCAGTAGCGGGCGGAGGCGGAGACATCGCCCGGCAGAGAGAAGTTCGACAGCGACGAGAGCGCGATATTGTGACTGCGGCCGATGCCGGTCTCCAACATACCGCCGCACCAGACGGGGATGCCGCGCTCCGCAGCCGCGTTGTGCACGGCGATAGCCTCGCTGAAGCCGCCGACGCGGCCTACCTTGATATTGATGATGCGGCAGGATTCCATATCGATGGCGGCGAGCGCATCGCGGCGATTGCGGATGGACTCGTCGAGACAGATGGCGGTATCTAGACGCTTCTGTAACAGCGAGTGGAAATAAAAGTCGTCGTACCAGAGGGGCTGCTCGATCATCAGGAGCTGGAACTCGTCCCAGCCTGCAATGTGATTGAAATCCTTCATACGATAGGCGGAGTTTGCGTCGCAGCTTAGAAGGATATCGGGCCAGCGCTTGCGGACGGCCTCGAAGATGCGGTTGTCCCAGCCGGGCTTGCACTTCAGCTTGATGCGCTGGTATCCGGCGGCCAGCTCGGTCTCGATCTTGTCCATCAACTGTTCAGGAGTGGGCTGAATGCCGATGGAGACTCCACAAGGAATCGTGCTGCGGACACCGCCGAGAAGTGTGGCCAGCGGAACTCCATCGATCTGGGCTTGCAGGTCCCATACGGCGTTTTCGAGCGCGCCCTTGGCCATGCGGTGGCCGCGAATCTGCTTGAAGAGATCGACGCAGCCGCCAGGGGTTTCGAGGTCGGCGTCGAGGAGGCGCGGCGCGAGTTCGGAGGCGATGATCATCCACGCGGTGTCGATGGTCTCGTCGCTGAAGTAGGGGTGTTCCCCGGCGACACACTCTCCCCAGGCCGTAAGGCCCTCTGCCTCTAGTTCGATGAGAAGGATACGGCGGGCGGTGGTGCGGCCGAAGCTGGTCTCGAAGGGATGGGAGAGCGGAAGGTTGATTTCACGGAGTTGAATGGAATCAAGATTGATCATGGCAGGTCCTGTCTTCGTATCTTAGGGTATCTGCGCCGCATTTTGGCTATCTATCGGTCAAAAGTGTAGTGCAAAGCATGATTTACCTCGTTTAGCCCGCATTTTTTGCAGAACTTTCCCATGTCCCGAGAAGAAAGGAACCGTTGCCGTCAGTATCCCGCTCATAGCCGATAACGGCAAGCCCCCTGTGGAAAGCGGCCTGTAACGCCTCCCGGTTGGCGGCCTGTATCTGGTGTGCCTTATGCCTTTGCTGTGCGTCCTGCTTCCACTCGTAGACCGCGCTGGGGACGGAGACGCGCTGGACGATCTCCGCGGGCGGCAGAGGCTCGCCTTGCAGCAGATTTGAGACACGGGGAGATTGCAGCCACCACTCCGCATAGAGCCTGTCCGTGGGGAGACCGCCTTGCAGCGGCGAGGTGGATGAGCCGTAGAAGTTGCCCTCGTAGCGGCGGACGATGGCACCGAGGCGCGAGATGTTCAGGTGAGCGTTTTTAATTTCCAGCGGATCGAAGGTCCACTCCATGAGCTCGAAGCCGCGAGCGATGGCGTCTTCGCGCTGCGCCAGCTTCAGGCGGCGGCCGATGCCTGCGTTGCGGTAGCCGGGCAGCACGGCGAGCATGTGAGAGTGCAGGTACGGCGTTCCGTTGCGATAGCCGGGCAGGGCCATGGCGAAGCCGATGATGGTGTCGCCGTCGAAGGCTCCCATGACCTGGCCGCCGATGCGCTGTGCGACAACGAACATGCGGCGCGGGATGACGTCGCCGCTGTCGTATCCCCAGACCTCAAGCTGGATGGTGACGCAGCGCGCGAAGTCTTCGAGGCTGATGAGCGAGCGAATCTCGATGTTGGAGGAAGGCGTGGTCATTGCGTGGGCGGCTCACTGGTGGCGTCTTTAGCCTGATTCCACAGGGCGTCGAGCTGATCGGGCGTGGAGGCCGCGAGGACCTCTCTGCCGCCTGCCGCGGACTCCATAGCGCCGAAGCGGCGACGGAATTTGGCGTTGGTGGAGCGCAGGGCCGACTCGGGATCGACGTGGAGATGACGGGCGAGATTGATTGCCGTGAAGAGGAGGTCACCCAGCTCGGCCTCGATTGCGGATTGAGATTTCGTTTCGCTGGGCGCGTCGATCTCTGCCTTCAGCTCGGCGATCTCCTCTTGCAGTTTGTCGAAGAGACCGTCGGGAGTTGGCCAGTCGAACCCTACCTTGGCGGCACGCGAGCCGAGCTTTCCGGCTTCGAGCGTGGCGGGCATGGTGCGAGGGATCTCGTCGAGCATGGAGGCTGGTTGCTGCGTGGCGGATTTCTTCTCCTGCTGCTTGATCTGCTCCCAGTTGCGCAGAACTTCGCCGGAGTCAGCAGCGGTGACGTTGCCGAAGATGTGGGGGTGGCGGCGGATGAGCTTGGCGTTGAGATTGGCGGCCACGTCTTCGATGTTGAAGTAACCGGCCTCGGCGGCCATCTGCGAGTAGAAGAGCACCTGCAGGAGGAGATCGCCGAGCTCGTCCTTGAGATCGGGCCAAGCGCGGCGCTCGATGGCGTCGAAGACCTCGTAGGTCTCTTCGAGGGTGTGGCGCTTGATGGAGTCGAAGGTCTGTTCGCGGTCCCAGGGGCATCCGTCCGGGCCGCGAAGGCGCGCCATGATCGCGATGGCCTCGGCCAGAGGGGCTGTGCCGCCGGAAGAAGAAGGAACCGGGTCAGATGTGGAGGACATATCTCCACTTTACCCGATGCGGGTCGGGGAGATGGCTTTGCAAGGGGGAGGATCTGTGCTGCGAAGAGGAACGGCGGCAGATCGTTCCAATGCTGTCCTGCCGCTGTTTCGGGGAGAGCGGCGCATCCGACAGCAAATCCGGGCACGCCACAACTGGGGTTGGATTTCCAACGAGGTGAGTGCAGCGACGAAGACCAGAGTTACTGGCCGTTCGGCGTCGCGGTGGTAGGAAGTTTATCGGCCATGTTCGACATTAACTTAATGTTGACGCGGCGATTTTTTGCGCGGCCAGCCGCCGTGCTGTCGGGGGCTACCTGCTGGTCCTTGCCGATACCGACGAGGTAGAACTTGTGCGGGGGAATGTTGTATTTGGTCACCAGATAGTTGGCCACCGCATCGGCACGGCGCTGACTGAGCTGGTAGTTATAGTTCGCGTCGCCCACGGAGTCCGTGCCGCCGGTTACGGAAAGGATGTATCCGCGGACGCTGGAGAGGTTGGCAGCCAGTTCGTCGAGCTGCTTCTTGTCGTCTGCGGTAAGAACCGCCTTGTCGAAGGCGAAGGTGACGCTGACGTCGCTCAACTGCTTGTAGTTGTCGAGATTGGCGACGACGCCGGAGAGGCTGTCAACGCGGTTGTAAGCCTCCTGCGCGGAGCCGTTGGCCGTATTGGCTGCCTGTCCGGCGGCCAGAGCGTGCTGGTCGGCGGCGTTGGCGGCGTTCTGGGCGTTGGCGATTCCGGCCTTGGCACGTTCATCAGTGTCCATGATGGCGCGATGGTCCGCAGCGGTCTTGCTGTCGAGCTCGTTCGTCTGCTGGATGATTGGCGCAGTCTGGGAGCGGACGTAGTTCTTGGTGGAGCACCCTACTGTAAAGACGATCGCAAAAGCGCTTGCGAGGATCGCAGTGCAGGCAGATTTAATTTTCTTGTCCATAAGTTCCTTCGTGGAGTTCATAGCTCTCCTCTCCTGATTGTGAACACTTCCCTATACAACTTGTCGGCACTGTAGAAGCAATTTTTATGCCAAACACGCATCCCAGCTAACCTAAGTAATATGAATAACTTACTAAGGAATACTCGGTGGACGGAGAGGACGGACGGACTGAAGCGGGAACTTTTGATGCAGTAAGGCGTCAAATCTACTATGCAGCACATTGCACATCGTATGCGTGGCGATGCCTGCGTCTACACTGAGATACAGGCGCTTCGACGGCATGGATCTACTGCAAAAAATACGGACTCTCCCCACCCAGCCGGGTTGCTATCTCTATAAAAACGCTGAGGGAGAGGTCATTTACGTTGGAAAGGCGAAGAACCTGCGGGCGCGGGTGCGCTCGTACTTTCTGGATGCCTCGCAGGCGAACGCCAAAACCGGATCGCTGATGCGGGAGGCCGTGGATGTCGAGTACATCACGGTGGCGAACGAGCACGAGGCTCTGGCGCTTGAAAACAACCTGATCAAGCAGAAGAAGCCGCGCTTCAACATTCTGCTGAGGGACGACAAGACCTATCCTTATATCAAGCTTACGATGGGCGACCGCTACCCGAAGGTCTTTGTAACGAGGAAGTTACGCAAAGACGGCAGCCTCTACTATGGGCCTTACTTTCCGGGGAACCTGGCGTATCGGCTGGTGGATCTGATCCACCGTAGCTTCCTGATTCCGAGCTGCAAGGTGGATCTTTCGCGGTATCATCCGCGGGCTTGTTTGCAGTTCTACATCAAGCGCTGCCTGGGGCCTTGCGTGGAAGACCTGACTACGCCGGAGATCTATAAAGAAGCGGTTCGGGACGTGCAGCTCTTTCTCGAAGGCAAGCCGAACGAACTGGAGCAGTCGCTGACGCGGCGCATGGGGGCGGCGGCGGAGGCGGAGCAGTTCGAGCTGGCGGCTCGGCTTCGCGACCAGATCGTGACCGTGCATCAAATGCAGGACAAGCAGCGCATTGCGACCACGGACAACGAGGATGCCGATGTTTTCGGGTACCACTTCGAAAACGAGATGCTGGCGGTGAACCTCTTTCACATGCGCAACGGCAAGATTGTGGATCGGCGTGACTTCTTCTGGGAAGAGCTGCCGGAGTCGTTGATGGACATGGCGGCGGAGACCGCCTCCGAGGCCGACGAAGCCGAGACGGTGACGCGCATGGAGCCTGATCCGACTATGGCTGCTCCTGAGATTGGCGAGGGGCTGCCCGTGATGCAGCATTCGGCGGTCTCGGAGCTGGGAGGAGCATTCAGTGCTTCGGCGTTCTTCTCTGCCCTGCTCAAGCAGCTTTATCTGGACCAGGTGTATGTGCCGCGATCGATCCTGGTGCCAGTGGCATTTCCGGACCGGGCGCTGCTGGCGGAGATACTGGGCGAACGCACCGGAAGGCGCGTGAAGATTCTGGCTCCGCAGAGGGGCGACAAGCGCTCGCTGGTGGACCTGGTCTGCCAGAACGCGAAACAGTCGTATGACCAGCGGTTCCGCGTGCTGCAACCAAGCATCAAGGCGACCCAGGAGGCTCTGCAGGACGCGCTGATGCTGGAGGAGCTGCCGCGCAGAATCGAATGCTTCGATATCTCGCATATTCAGGGCGCGGAGACCGTGGCCTCAATGGTGGTGTGGGAAGACGGCGCGATGAAAAAGTCGGACTACCGCAAATTTCAGGTGAAGACGGTGAGCGGCGTCGATGACTTTGCCAGTATGCGCGAGGTGATCCAGCGGCGTTATAAGCGGCTGCTGGAAGAGAAGAAACCCTTTCCTTCGCTGATCCTCATCGACGGCGGACTGGGCCAGTTGCACGCTGCTTATGCAGCTCTGGAAGAGATTGGGGTGACGTTGCAGCCACTTGCCTCCATCGCCAAGCGGGAGGAGATTATCTATGTGCATGGGCAGGAGAACGAGCCGGTGGTTCTTGACCGGCGCTCGCCGGTGCTGCACCTGGTCCAGAAGATCCGCGACGAGAGCCATCGTTTTGCCGTCACGTACCATCGCAAACGCCGGCAGATGCGCGACCGCGACAGCGAGCTGCTCGCCATTCCGGGAGTGGGGCCGAGGACGCGGCAACGCCTGATCGAGCACTTCGGCAGCATACGCGGGATCAAACAGGCTACGCCGGACGCCTTGACGGCGGTTGTCAACGCGACCACGGCGGAGCGCATTCGCAGCCACTTCGCCGCAGAGCCGGAAAATGGCTCCCCGCTGCCGGTGCTGAATTAATTTTTTACTGTAAGTCGGTGGGTACGGCTCCACCTACTTTGAAGGTATTGCACGCAGAGACAGTTCCCTTCTGCCAGCCTTGCTTGAACCAGCCAATGCGCTGCTCGGAGGAGCCGTGGGTGAAGCTCTCGGGACTTACCGCCTGACCGCCCATCTTTTGCAGATGATCGTCTCCGACCGCGGCGGCTGCCTGGAGACCGGCGGGAATGTCGCTGTTCTCGACGATGCCACGCTGCGCGGAGTTGTGTGCCCAGACACCGGCGAGACAGTCGGCCTGTAGCTCGAGATCGACGGAGAGGCGGTTGCCCTCGGACGGGTTCTGCGAGGAGAGTTGCGTTACCTGCTGCTCGATGCCGAGGATGTCCTGCACGTGGTGGCCGAGCTCGTGTGCGATGACGTATGCCTGGGCGAAGTCCGCCGTGCTGCCGCCGAGCTGACGCAGCTCGTTCCAGAAGCTCAGGTCGATGTAGACCTTCTCATCCGCGGGGCAGTAGAACGGCCCGGTCTGGGACTTTGCGACGCCGCAACCGGACTGGGTATAGCGATTGAACAGCACAAGTTTGGCCCGGCGGTACTGCTTGCCGGTCTGCTGGGGGAGGAGCGTCGTCCAGGTCTTCTGCACGTCGTCGAGGACAAACGAGACCAACTGCGCCGAGCGATCCTGCCCTGGCGAGGACGGAGCGGCCTGAGAGTACTGGCTCGGCTGCGGCTGCACAGCATGGCCGGAGAGATAGCTGCCGATATAGTTGCGACCAGTGAGCAGGCTGATGACGACAAGAATCAGCAGGCCGACGATCCCCAGTCCTCCACCGCCTCCGCCGAAGCTGAAGCCACCACCACCGCCGCCGGAAGAACCGCGCCTGTCTTCTACGTCGCTGCTGAGATCACCGGGCGTCCAATCCATCGTTCCCTCTCCATTTCAATCTTCTTATGAGCCGTCTGATTTCTCTGCCCCGTTGCTGCGCGAACTTACGTTCTCACATCCGGCTGCGGCAATCAATTCCCCATCGGTGACTCTACACCGGGCAGGCTAGGTCCGGTTCTTAATCACGCGCTCGTAGACACGCACGTACTCTTTCGCGGGAGCATCCCAGGAGAAGTTCTGCGCCATGCCGCGACGCATCATGGCGGTCCACTCCTGTTTATTGCGGAACGCGCTGAGAGCGCGAAGCACGGCGTCAAGCAGGGCATCCGGGCTGTAGCCCCAGAACTTGAAGCCGTTGCCGCCGCCGTTGGGCTGCTCGTCGATGGTGTCTTCAAGGCCGCCCGTTGCGCGAACGACGGGGACGGTGCCGTACTTCAGGCTGTAGATCTGATTCAGACCGCCGGGCTCGTAGCGCGAAGGCATCAGGAAGATGTCAGCTCCCGCCTCGATCTTATGCGCCATCACACTGTCGAAGACCGCCTTCACGCGAAGCCTGGCAGGATGCCGGTTCGCCGTTTCGAGCAGGAGCCGCTCGTAGTACTCCTCGCCGTTGCCGAGCATCACCATCACCATGTCCTGCTCGACGAGCCTGTCCATGATCTCGACGATGAAGTCGATGCCCTTCTGCGTGGCGAAGCGCGACACAACGCCGATGACGGCAGTCTCATCGCTGACGCCGTGCAGATCGAATGCGTGCAGCAGATCGCGCCTGCACTCCTTTTTGCCCGCGAGCTTATCCGCCGAGTAATGTGCGGCGATGTGGGGGTCGATGGCCGGGTCCCACTCGCTGTAGTCGACGCCGTTGAGGATGCCGACGAGGTCTCTGCTTCGGCCGCTCAGCGTTGCTTCGAGGCCGTGACCGAACTCGGGGGTCTGGATCTCCTCCGCGTATTTGCGGCTGACGGTGGTGATGGCGTCCGCGTAGACGATACCGCCTTTGAGGAAGTTCACGGTGTCGTGATATTCGAGCTTGTCGAAGGTAAACATGTCCCACGGAAGCAGAAGCGTCTCCATGGTGCGCGGAGGAAACCATCCCTGATAACCGGCGTTGTGGATTGTAAGCACGGCTGGGACGTGGCGCAGCACGGGATCGAAGTAATATGTGGACCGCAGCAGCACGGCAAGCATGGCGGTCTGCCAGTCGTGTACGTGAAAGATGTCGGGGACGCCAAGTATCTTTGACGCCTCGATGATGGCGCGGGAGAGCAGGCCGAAACGCTCGGCGTTATCGGGGTAGTCGCCCGAGGGAGTGGCGTAGAGGCTCTCGCGGTCGAAGAACTCGGGGCAGTCGATGAAATAAGTCTGCACGCCGTTGCTCAGGCCGCCATCGAGCACGCGCACGAAGCGGTTATAGTACGGGAACGGGATCGTCACGCTGGGGAGCACGACAGGGGCATCCGGTTTCAGCTTCGCCACCTGGCGGTAGTACGGCAGAAATACGCTGACCCGGTGTCCCAGGGCCGCGAGCGTCTTCGGGAGCCCTCCGACAACGTCTGCCAATCCGCCCGTCTTGGCCCAGGGAGTACACTCCGATGCTGCAAAAACAATATGCATAGTCCGTTGTCCTTTACCGTTGCCGTCCGATGGTTAGTCTATATCTATAAAGATGCAAAGAAGGTCAAACGGGACACATTCCATCCAGATGAAACATAAGCCCAAACTCGGACAAAATTTTCTTGTGGACGACGCCGCTCGCCACGCCATTGTGGATGCGCTGGGAGACGTGCGTCAACGCACCGTAATCGAGATCGGCCCAGGGCATGGGGCCATCACGGAGATTCTTGCGAGGCGCTGCCAGAGGCTGATTGCGCTGGAGCTGGACCGGGCGCTGGCCGCGGAGCTGACCTTCCGGTTTCGCGATCAGCCACAGGTACAAATTGTCGAGGTCGACGTCCTGAAGGCGGACCTTACCTCTCTGGTTCCCGGTGGCGAGACGGTGGATGTGATCGGGAATCTTCCTTACTACATCACCTCGGACATTCTGCTGAAGCTCTTTGCGGCGGGAAGCGCGGACATCGTGGCGCGCGCCGTTCTGATGATGCAGCGCGAGGTGGCTGACCGTGTCTCGGCAGCTCCGGGGGTTCGCGACTATGGGCTTCTTTCCGCCACGGCTCAGATGAACGCGCAGGTGAGCCATCTCTTCACGCTGCCGCCAGAGGCGTTTTCGCCGCCGCCGGAGGTCTACTCCACGGTGCTGCGGCTGGAGTTTGCGCCGCGATTCGCCGAGCTTGGCGTTGACGCCGCCAGCTTCGATACCTTCCTTCACCAGTGCTTCGCGCAGAAACGAAAGACGCTGATGAACAACCTTCGCTCTGCCGGATATGCCGCGGAGACACTGGCCGCAGCCTGGCCGAGCGAGATTCCGGCACAGGCTCGCGCGGAGTCTTTGCCGCTGGAGGCGATGGCTTCGTTGTACCGGACGCTAGGGGCTGTGGAGATACTAGGAAAGAGCTAATTCGCTTGCGCCAGAAGACGGGTGGCCTGCTGGCGCACACGCTGCATCACCGCGGTATCGCCTGCGATAGCGTTCAGGGTCTGTGCGATTGTGCCCAGTTCCAGCGCTCGGCCTGCCTGTACCTCCTGGGACAGCGTGCTGATCTCGGCGTCGAGTCCGAGGCGGTCGTAGCGATGCAAAAACTCCAGCTTGCGGCCTTCATCCATGGTGTACACGATGGCGAGGAAGGTGTCGTTCAGCATCATGACGCGCTTGTTGTCGCTGAAGTTGTAGGCACAGGAGCCGTGGCCGTCCGCTCCTGTGTAACTGAGCGTCTTCTTTCCGGTGTCCGCGATGTTCTTCGCCGTGGTGGAACAGGTCATCCCGAAGTAATTCAGCTCGCGCGCGGCCTTGAAGATCTTCGCCACGATTTCAGGATGCAACTGCATCGTGCGGTTGATCTGCTGCGCCGGTTCATTCGAAACCGATGCCGCCGTCAGGCCATGTGTGATCTGCTCTGCTTCGTATCTGCCCGTGCCGTCCTCGTGAAGATGAATAGTGAAGCGTGGAACCTCCATCGTGGGGCGATCCAGATGGAAGCTCACCTCCGCAGCAGAATCTTCCGTAAACGCACTCTGCCCGGAGAGAGCCATCGCAGATCCAAGAAAGACGCTTGCGATCAGCACGGCTTTTCTCATCCGCGGGTTCCCTGCGCGATGAGCGTCTGCGCGGTGTGGATGTGGCAGATCGCGATGGCCAGGGCGTCCGCCGCATCGGGCGAGTCGAAGGCATCCTCTTTTTCGAGGAGCCTCCGCACCATGAACTGCACCTGCTCCTTGCCTGCCAATCCATAACCGACGACCGAGCTCTTGATCGAAAGCGGAGCGTATTCGACGACCGGAAGGCCGCAGGTTGCAGCGGCCAGCATCGCCACGCCGCGCACCTGTCCCAGCTTGAGCGCAGACTTTGCATTCGCCGAGAAGAAGACCTCTTCGATGGCCACGACCGCAGGCTGGTGCAGGGCGATCAAGCCCGTCAGCTCCGCGTAGACCTGCGAGAGACGCTGCGGCGTCTTGTCTTTTTTACTGAGCCGGATGGTTCCGGCGGCGAGATGCGTCAGGCGGGGCATACGGGCATCGCGATCCATCTCAACGACGCCGTAGCCGGTGAACTCCGTGCCGCAATCGATCCCGAAGACTCGCATGGCAGCAGTCTACTTCATCCCACAGCCTAAGCCAGATAGCAAGATTGGATCAGCGCCCGGCCTACCGCGAGATGCCTTCGAAGGGCGAGCTGGCCGTGGCGTAGAGCTTGCGGGGCATCCTGCCCGCGAGGAACGCCTGGCGGCCGGCGAGGACTGCGTGCTGCATGGCCTCGGCCATCAGGAGTGGGTCCTTGGCCTGGGCAATGGCCGTGTTCATCAGCACCGCGTCGAAGCCCATCTCCATAGCGAGCGACGCATCGGAGGCCGTGCCGACACCTGCGTCCACGATGAGAGGAACTTCGGTGATCATCTCGCGGAGGATGCGCAGGTTCGCCGTATTCTGCAGGCCGAGGCCGCTGCCGATGGGTGCGCCCAGAGGCATCACCGCCGCCGCGCCCGCATCGATCAGACGCTTGGCGAAGACGATGTCGTCGGAGGTGTAGGGCAGCACGGTGAAGCCCTCCTTCACCAGCACGCGTGTCGCTTCAAGTGTTGCCTGAACGTCGGGATAGAGCGTTGCCTGATCGCCGATGACCTCGATCTTGACCCAGTCCGAGAGGCCAACCTCGCGCCCCAGACGCGCTGCTCGGATCGCCTCTTCCGCCGTGTAGCATCCGGCGGTATTCGGCAGAAGGAAGTACCGCTGCGGATCGATGTAGTCGAGAAGCGATTCGCTAGTGCGGTCAAGATTCACGCGCCGCACCGCCACCGTCACCATCTCGGCCCCGGAGGCCTCGATTGCGGCCTGCGTCTCCGGCCCATCCTTGTACTTGCCTGTGCCTACGATAAGCCGCGACTGAAACGCTCTTCCAGCGATCACCAAAGGGTTCATGGTTAATATCCTACTCGCTTGCGATGTGGCAGAAAACGCGAACGGCTCGCACTCTAAACAAGAGTTTGCGAGCCGTTCGGCGGTGAACTGTTGAGATTGACCTGAGGCGCCCATAACACAAGGTTTGGCCTCGGCGTGGAGTTGCAGATACCGCCAGGACTAGAGCTATGGACGCTCTAAGCCTCAGTCACCTCACGTACTGTTGTGCAACTATTACTGTCAATTTTCATAGGCTGGACCATCCTCCTTTCCCGTGTAACCGCAGATTACTCCACACGTGCGCATGGCGCAACTTCCTGCATCGACACAGGCAAATACATCTGATTTCGCCGGAATAAACATCCTACGCTCATGAGTTATCTGCCTGGAGGCACTTCATGAAACCAGCCACCATCATCGGTATTCTTCTCGTCATCCTTGGCATTATTGGATTCGCAACCGGCGGGATCTCCTTTACTCATCAGAAGAAGGTCGTCGATGCCGGTCCAATTCAGATCTCGCATCAGACTCAGGACACGCTTCCTCTCTCACCAATCCTGAGCGCTGGGTCGCTTATCGCAGGAGTGGGCCTGATCGTTGTGGGAGCGAAATCTCGTTAGGTCTGCGGTGAGATATCTGTAATCGATTTGCAATTTATTCATCGCTCAATGGCAAGATAGAAGACCGATGATCCTAACTACTCTCTGGAGACGGCGGGGAATCCGCCTTTCTCTTCTGCTGGCGCTCGCTGCCTCTGCTGCGGCGCAGCCTTATGCAACGCCCATTAAAGTCTCTTCCACGGAGCAACCTGACGCGCCCGTTCCGGCAGAAAAGACGGCCGAACCGCTTTTGACGATGTTCCCTCACTCGGACAAGTGGCCGATCTTCATCGCCGGGCAGGCCAATATTATTTTTCAGGCGCACGGACCGTTCCACTCGCCATATGAGGGGGTGAACAGCCTGCTGGGGCGGGGGGAGTATAAGACCTCCCTGCTGGGGACGCTCTATCTGGGAGCTCAGGCCATTCGCAATCCGAAGTACAACCTGGACGCGATTCTGGATGTTGAGTCGGCGGGAGGACGCGGGGACAGCGAGGCACTAGGACTGGCGGGATTCACCAACCTGGACGTGGTTCGGAACCCCAGCCTGGGCTCCGCTCCTTACATTGCGCGGGTGCAACTCCACCAGACGGTCGGGTTCAGTAATACGATGGTCGATCAGGACCGGGGGCCGTTTGCGCTGGCCACGAAGGTGCCGGAACGGCGGCTGGAGTTTCACGTCGGAAAGATGAGTATGCCGGACTTTGTGGACATTAACACCATCGGCTCCGACAGCCATCTGCAGTTCATGAACTGGACCGCGGACAACAATGGCGCGTGGGACTACGCCGCCGATACGCGTGGTTATACCTATGGGATCGTCAGCGAATACGTCGATAAAGGCTGGTCGGCTCGCTACGCGCTGGCACTGATGCCTACTGTGGCCAATGGCATTGACCTGGACTGGAACCTGCGTCGGGCGAGCGGGCAGAACGTGGAGTTCGAGCTGCGTAAGTCATTGCTGGGACATCTGTTACCGGAAGAGCGGAAGGGAACGCTGCGAGTTCTGGGCTTCGTCAACCATGCCCACATGGGGCTGTATCGCGACGCGGTGAAGGCCTATCTTGCCGGGGCGGGCTCGCGGCCGGACATTACTTCGGTAGAAAAAAACAGCGCGGTGAAATACGGCTTCGGCTTCAACGCCGAACAGGAGCTTACTCCTGACTTACGTGTATTTACGCGGCTTGGGTGGAACGAGGGACAGCACGAGTCCTACGCCTACACCGAGGTGGATCAGACGCTGGAATTTGGTGGTGACTACTCCGGTCGCGGCTGGTCGCGGCCTGCCGACAAGGTCGGCGTCGCCTTTATTTCGAACGCGATCAAGCGGGACCACCAGGAGTACCTGAAGCTGGGCGGGCTGGGATTTATTCTGGGCGACAGCAAGCTGAACTACGCCCGCGAAGACATTCTGGAGGCGTACTACAACATGCACGTATGGCGCGGGATCTACTATGCGCTCGACGCGCAGTACATTACGCATCCGGGATATAACCAGGACCGCGGGCCGGTTCTGTTTGAATCGGTGAGGATGCACGTCGATTTCTAGGCATCCACCCCCCCACCCCGGTATTTTGCGCAAAGTCTTAGAAAAAAAGACTTTAAGTCTGGACTTCCGGTTTTAGGGTTCTCTGTAGGGGTGGGCGCGCGGAACGTATACTTGAGCGGTGAATCCCTGCCTATTTTCCCTCGCTTGCTTTCTGATTGGACTGCTCTTCGGCAGCTTTTTGAACGTCTGCATCAGCCGGTTGCCCCGGCGGGAGTCGGTCGTGGGGGGGCGGTCGCGGTGCCCGGCTTGCGGGGCGACCATCCGGTGGTACAACAATATTCCCCTGGTGAGCTGGGTTCTGCTGGGGCGGCGGTGCCGGGACTGCAAAGCCGCGATTCCGTGGCGGTATCCGCTGGTGGAACTGGCGGTGGCGGCGTGGTTCGCTCTGGTGGCCTCCGGCAGCGTGCAGGCGGCGCTGGAAGGCGCTCACGCTCCCCTCTCGGCAGAGACCTGGGCCTCCATCGTCGTGGGCGGTCTGGGGGCCGCCATCCTCGGTTTTCTGCTGATCGGCCTGATGGTGATGGACTGGGAGACGATGCTGCTGCCCGACGCCTTTACCCTGACCGGCATCCTGATCGGCATGGTGCTGACGTTTGTCCGGGCGGCGTTCCTGGGGCCGCACGAGGACCAGGTGCTGCTTACGCGCGGTCACGTTCAACTCACCAGTCCGGGGGGCGTGACCGACCACGGCAACCTTTTTTTCACAGGGCCGGAGGCGATGGTGATGGGGCGGGTCGCGGCGATCTGCGGAGCCGCGTTTCTGCTGCTGGCGATCCGGTGGGGTTACAGGGCCGTTCGCAAGCGCGAGGGCATGGGGCTGGGCGACGTGAAACTGCTGGCGATGATCGCGGCGTTTCTCGGTTTCTGGCCTGCGATTGTTGCATTCTTCATCGGCGTGCTGGCGGCTACGGTGTATGCTCTGTTGCTGCTGGTTCGGGGCAAGGCAAATACGACCACAAAGCTCGCCTTTGGCAGCTTTTTATGCGTGGGAGGACTACTTGCAGCACAATTCGCTAATCGCCTCATCGGGCTGTATATAGCGATATTGCGATGATCGCGCAACACTCCATTCATTCCCTTGACACTTGCCAGTGTCACTCTTAGAGTCGAAGATGGCCATGCACAGTTACCCATACATCTGGAACTACCTTCCACTCGTGCTTCAGGTCCTTGCCGCCGTTGGTCTTGCTCTCGGCATGGTGGCGGGTTCCTCCTTCCTCGGCAAACATAAAAATTCACGCACCAAGGCGAGTGCCTACGAGTGCGGCATGGACCCGGTGGGCGACGCGCGCGGACGGTTCACCGTTCGTTTTTACATGGTCGCGATGCTGTTCATCCTGTTCGACGTGGAAGCCGTCTTCATGCTTCCGTGGGCCGTGATCTTCCGCCGCCTGCCTGCTATCACCGGCTCGCGCATGTTCGGCTTCTACGAGATGCTGGTCTATCTCGGCTTCGTCGCGGTAGGTCTGTTCTACGTGTGGAAGAAGGGCATTCTGGACTGGGCAAACGATAAGGGAGACCTGTAATGTACGATCCCGCCACAGCGATTCTGGGCAAAGACGCCGTCTTCGAGGCGCATCCGGAGAACGCAGCCGTGAAGGCCCTGACTGAACTGGCGACCGACGCCAAGTACGACCGCGACGAGCTGACCCTGACCGTAGCCCGCGAGAACATCGTAGCCGCCATGCGCGCGCTGCAACAGGCCGGATACAACTTCTTCGAAGATGCGACCGCGGTGGACTGGTACCCCTCGGAGCCGCGCTTCCAGGTGACGTACCACATTCTTTCGCACAAGCTGAAGCAGCGCGTGCGCATCGTCGTAAGGCTGCACAGCGACGACGCCTCGCTCGACAGCATTACCTCCGTATGGCCAGCCGCCAACTTTTACGAGCGCGAGGTCTTCGACCTCTTCGGCATTCACTTTGGCGGCCACCCCAACCTGCGCCGCATCATGATGCCCGAGGACTGGAATGGGCATCCGCTGCGCAAGGACTACCCCGTGGAGGGCTATCGCTAATGTCTCCCGTTCATGAGATTACCGGAGCCGCGGCGATCGACCCCGGCGTGGAAGACGTCCTGAAGGACGCGGCGTTGAACCGCCTGAACGAGCCGCCAGCAGACCAGACGATGGTCATCAACATGGGGCCGCAGCATCCTTCGACCCACGGCGTGCTGAGGCTGGTGCTGGAGATCGACGGCGAGACCGTGGTGTCGATGGCTCCCGATATCGGCTACCTGCATACGGGCATCGAGAAGACCTGCGAGGCGAAGTTCTACCAGCAGGTGGTTCCGATGACGGACCGCATCGACTACCTTTCGCCGATGACGAACAACACGGCCTATGCTCTGGCCGTGGAGAAGCTGCTGGGGCTGGAGATTCCGCCCAAGGCGCAGTGGCTGCGTGTGCTCTTCAACGAGCTGATGCGTCTGAACTCTCACCTTGTGTGGCTGGGCACGCACGCCATGGATATCGGCGCGCTCACCGTCTTCCTCTACTGCTTCCGCGAGCGCGAGCAGTTGCTGCGCATCTTCGAGGCGGTGGCCGGACAGCGGATGATGACCAGCTACGTCCGCATCGGCGGGTTGAGCATGGAGCCGCCACGCGATCTTTACAACAGGATTCGCACCTTCCTGAACGACTTCCCTGCTCATATCGATGAGTACGAGGGGCTGTTGCAGAACAACCCGATCTGGATCAACCGGCTGAAAGGCGTCGGATATATCTCGCCGGAGGATGCGATTGCGCTGGGCCTCTCCGGGCCGCCGCTGCGCGCCGCGGGCATCGACTTCGATCTTCGGCGGGACATGCCGTATTCGAGCTATGAGAAGTTCCAGTTTCAGGTGCCGGTTGCGACCGAGAGCGACGTTTGGGCGCGCTACATCCTGCGGATGCAGGAGATGCGCGAGTCGGTGAAGATCTGCTTGCAGGCTCTGGACGGAATGCCCGAGGGCCGGTACGTCGCGGACGCTCCGAAGATTATTCTTCCCGACCGCGAGCAGATGAAGACCCAGATGGAATCGTTAATCCATCACTTCAAGATTGTGACGGAAGGCTTTGGGGTTCCGGCGGGCGAGGCGACGAGTTCGGTGGAGGCCGCGCACGGGCCGATGAACTACTACGTGGTCTCGGACGGCACGGCGAAGCCTTATCGCGTGCATATGCGGAACTCCGACTATGCGAATTTGCAGGCGCTGGAGACGATGTGCAAGGGCAGGCTGCTGGCGGACGTGGTTGCGGTGATCGGGTCTATTGATATTGTGCTGGGAGCGATTGACCGCTAATGACTTCCCTCTTCATCACGACGCTGCTGCGGGAGACGCCGGGAACTCCTGCGGGATGGGATGAAGAGACACCGGTTGCAGTGGATTCGGGACGCAGCAGAAGGAAGACGTGACAGGACAACTTCACACGGAGCTTTGGACGTCGTGGGCGTCGCTGCTTCGTTCTTACTCGGCCGCCCACGGATTGAACAGCCGGCATCATGCAGTGGTCGAGGTCGGCGCGGATGAGATTGCGTTGCGTGTAGGAAGCCGGTGGCTTCGCTTTACGCACGAGATGTTGGAAGACAGCAATGGACGCCGTTCCGGCTTCAGCCTTCAGGAAGACGGAACGGTTAAACTAGACGGTATCGCCGAAGAGATGGACCTTGCCGCCGAACGACTGGCGCGGGAGATGATGCACAGTGAGTGAGATCGCCAACACAATTTTTTCGCCCGAGATGGCCGCGCGTTTCGACCACCTCGTCACTATCTACCCGGTGAAGCGCTCGGCGCTGGTGCCGATGCTGCTCTACGCGCAGGATGAGGTCGGGTATGTCTCCGATGCGGTGGTCGCCGAGATCGCGCAGCGGCTCGACCTGCTGGAGTTAGACGTGCGGAACGTGCTTTCGTACTACTCCATGCTGCGGACGAAGCCGGCGGGCAAGTACAACGTACAGGTGTGCACGAACATCTCGTGCATGTTGCGCGGCGGATACGAGATTCTAGACCACTGCAAGCACAAGCTGGGCATCGGCCATAAAGAGGTCACTCCGGACGGGGTGTTTTCGCTGGAAGAGGTCGAGTGCATTGGCGCGTGTTGCTGGGCTCCGGCGATGCAGATCAACTATGACTTTCATGACGACCTGACGCCGGAGAAGGTCGATGCGCTGTTCCAGATTTATCGCGACGGCCAGGGAAAGGACGTGAAGTAGATGCCTACACTTGTCAGCCATCCCGATGAGGTCAAGGTCGTCTCCCGCCGGTTTGGGCAGGGCGCGGCCGATATCGATAAGTACCTGGAGCTGGACGGCTACAAGGCCGTGCAGATGGCCATTGAAAAGGGTTCGGAGTGGATCATCAATGAGATGAAGGCTTCAGGGCTACGTGGGCGCGGCGGCGCGGGATTCCCGACGGGCCTGAAGTGGAGCTTCGTGCCGAAGCAGTCGGAGAAGCCAAAATATGTGCTGGTGAATGGCGACGAGTCCGAGCCGGGCACGTGCAAGGACCATGTGATCTTTCTGCACGATCCGCACTCGATCGTTGAAGGTACGATGATCGCGGGGCTGGCCATCGGTTCGAAGATGGGCTTCATCTACCTGCGTGGCGAATACCGCTATCTGCTGAAGATCGTCGAGAAGGCCGTGGCTGATGCTTACGCCAGAGGCTTTCTGGGCAAGAACATCTTCGGCTCGGGCGTGGACTTCGACATCGTGACGCAGAGCGGCGCGGGTGCTTATGAAGTGGGCGAAGAGTCGGCGCTGATGGAGTCGCTGGAAGGCAAGCGCGGAGTGCCACGCATCAAGCCTCCCTTCCCTGCCGTTGTAGGCCTGTACGGCGGTCCCACCGTCATTAATAACGCCGAGACCATCGCCAACGCTCCGCACATTCTGCTGATGGGTGGCGAGGCTTATGCCAAACTCGGCAGCGAGCGCAACGGCGGCACGCGGCTGTTCGGCATCTCGGGTCATGTGGAACGGCCGGGCGTTTATGAGCTGCCGATGGGCTACAACCTGAAGAAGGCGATTTACGAGGTTGCGGGCGGAATTAAAGACGGCAAGAAGCTGAAGGCCGTGGTCCCCGGCGGATCGAGCTGCCCGGTTCTGCTGCCGGAGGAGATCGACGTGGGCCTGGACTTCGACCAGATGGGCAAGGCCGGAACGATGCTTGGATCGGGCGGCATCGTGGTGCTGGACGAGACGGTTTCGATTGTGGAGTTCGCGCTGCGGACGATTGCTTTCTACCAGCATGAGAGCTGCGGCTGGTGCATTCCCTGCCGCGAGGGCACGGACTGGATCAAGAAGACACTGACCCGCGTGTATCAGGGCGGAGGCAACAAGAAGGACGTCGCGAATGTGCAGTATCTGGCTGAGAATATGATGGGCCGGACGTTCTGCCCGCTCGGCGACGCGGCGGCCATGCCTACGCTCGGCTTCGTGAAGAAGTTCCGCAAGGAATTTGAGGATTACATCGAAGGCAACAAGGCCGGAACGCCGATTATCACCGTGCAGCAGTTGGTTGGAGCGCATTAAATGGCAGACGTAAAGTTCATCGTAGACGGCAAACAACTCACCGCCCCGGCGGGCACTCTGCTGATCCACGCCT
>JAATEV010000029.1 GCA_015655585.1 Terriglobales bacterium
CCTAAGCCCTAAGCCCTAAGCCCTAAGCCCTAAGCCCTAAGCCCTAAATCCCCAACCTCTCCAAAGCCTCCGCCACCCCATCCTCATCATGCCGAAGCCCCACCCGCCATCCCTTCTCTACCGCCATCCCCTTCAGGTCG
This sequence comes from Terriglobales bacterium, assembly GCA_015655585.1. Classification (GTDB taxonomy): domain Bacteria; phylum Acidobacteriota; class Terriglobia; order Terriglobales; family Acidobacteriaceae; genus Edaphobacter. Next base: position 141 of record JAATEV010000029.1, read on the forward strand.
TCCGGAGCGTTCCCCATCAGCACGCCCGTCCCCGCCACCTCCAGCATCGAGACGTCGTTCCAGTTGTCCCCAATCGCCGCAATCTCCTCCACCCCCACTCCACCCTGCTCCGCCAGCCGCAGCAGAGCCGCGCCCTTGCTGCAACCCGCCGGAAGTATGTCCACAATGCTCAAATCCCTCTCCGGATACTCCGTCCGATGCAGCGCCGCATCCGCCCCCACCGGCCACTCCTCCGAGCCATTCCATCCCTCCCGCCGCACATCCGACCTCCGCAGCGGCGTCACCCCCACCGCCGACACCCCCGGATGCTCCAGCAGCCTCGCCTCCGCACGCCTCATCCTCTCAATCGTCCCGCAAAGCATCATCTGTATAGGCGACTCACTCTCCAACGCCATCTCCAGCGGCCTCACATGCGCCGTATACGGTTCATTCGCCGTCATCCACTTGCCGATGCTCGCGTGCAACTCCTCCAGGTGCTCCACCACCAAAGCCCCGCGCTTATCTTCCCCATCCGGCCCCACCTTGTCGAACGTCAGCACCAGCGCATTCCGAAACTCCTCCACATGCCCGCACAGCCACCGAGCCGTCTCCACCGGCAGCAGAGTCCGGTCCAACAACCTCGCCTCCCCAATCGTCCGCGTCACCGTCCCGTTCGAGCTAATCAGAGCCGACTCTTCCCGCATCCCCAGCTCCCGCAGCACCTTCATCGCATAGCAATGCCGCCGCCCCGTGGCCACCACCACATGCACTCCCGCCCGTTCCGCAGCCTTGATCGCCGCCACATTCCGACCACTCACCCGTCCATCCGGACCCAGCAAAGTTCCATCCACATCCACGGCAATCATCTTCACGGACATCCGTCACCTCACCCCCCATTCTCTCATTCCACCCCAGGCCGATACCCATAAACCAAGTAAAAACAACCATTTACCGCAAATTCACTGGACTTTAGCCATGCCGAGGGAGACACTTGTTACAGGCACCACAAAGGCTTGTTTATGTTTCACAAAAATCTTTCCCCCGCGGTAAACCACAAAGCTCCGCTCTGGACCCAAACCAATACCCCGCGCCTGAAGCTGGTCTCCAGCGATTCCACGCAACCCAGCCCGGCCCAACCGAAATCAACCTCCTCCGCCCTGCGCGATCTCCTGGCCATCTCCGCCGAGCGTTGCGGCTCCTTCTTTGCCGAAGCCGCCGTGCTCGTCCTCGTCCTGGCCATCCTCGATCGCTTCATGCTCAAGGGCAATCTCGAACCCCGCTGGATCGTCGGAGCCATCGCCCTCAGCACGGCCCTGCTCTCCGCCAGCATCGCCACCAGCTTCTCTGCGCGTCGCTGGCTTCGGCCCCATCCCTAGCGTTCCAACGCCCGAATCTTCGCAACCCGCCTCACCTGCGGCGAGCCCCCGTGCGCCCAAAAACAACCAGCGTCGGAGCAACTCGCGCAGCAATTCCACCGGCCCCATCCCCACCCCAGTCCTCCATCCGGTAACATCAAATCTATGCCGCCTATCGCATACCTCGAGTCCGTTCGCAGCCATAATCGCATCTCCGCCGACACCCCCCAGACCCTCGATCCCGCCACGCAGGAGAGCCTCTACGTCCGTTACGACATGGACCAGCTCAAGCGCACCGCCCGCCGCGAGGACATCGCCGCCCGCGCCGCCGCCAGCCCAGCCTCCCTCGGAATGTGGCGCTACGCCTCCGTCCTCCCCGACGTCACCCCCGTCACGTTAGGCGAGGGCTGGACGCCCATGGTCCACAGCAAGCGTTACTCCGGCCTCTACATCAAGGAGGAGGGAGCCAACCCCACCGGCACCTTCAAGGCCCGCGGCCTCGGCCTCGCCGTCACCATGGCGAAGCACTACGGCCTCCAGCACCTCGCCGTTCCCTCCGCGGGCAACGCCGCCGGAGCCCTCGCTGCCTATGCCGCCGCCGCCGATATCAAGGCCCACATCTTCATGCCGCAGGACGTCCCCTTTGCCAACTACCTCGAAGGCGTCGTCTACGGAGCCGATGTCACTATGGTCGACGGCCTCATCTCCGACTGTGCCCGCCTCGTAGGCGAAAACATCAAGGCCCAGCGCGAGGCCAACACCCCAATCGAACAAATCTGGTTCGACATCTCCACCCTCAAGGAGCCTTTCCGCGTAGAAGGCAAAAAGACCATGGGCTACGAGTTGGTCGAGCAGCTAGGCTGGACCTACCCCGACGCCGTCTTCTACCCCACCGGCGGCGGCGTAGGACTCATCGGCATGTGGAAGGCCTTCGAGGAGATGGAACAGCTAGGCTGGGTTTCGGGCAAGCGCCCCAAGATGTATGCCCTTCAGGCAGCCGGTTGCGCTCCCATCACCACCGCCTTCGACGCCCATAAGCCCGTAAGCGAGTTCTTCCAGAACGCCCAGACCTTCGCCGCCGGTCTCCGCGTCCCCAAGCCCTACGGCGACGCCATCATCCTCGACATCCTCGCCCAGTCCGGCGGCAAGGCCATCTCCTCCACCGACGAGGCCATCCTCGCCAGCATCCTCGACTGGGCCAAACACGAAGGCCTCTTCCTCTCCCCCGAGGGAGCCGCCGCTACCGCCGCCTACGACCACCTGCTCTCCACCGGCGAGCTCAAACCCACCGACCGGGTAGTCCTCTTCAACACCGGCGCCGGCCTCAAATACACCGACATGGTGGCCGAGGCCATGCACCTGAAACGCCCCGGTACCCCAAAACTCCCCACCAGTATGCCGGTAGGGGGGATCATCACCCCGCAGTAAGAACACGACACCAACAAGGGGGCGAGCCACAGAAACGGGTGCCCCATGTCCCGCTTTTGGGACATGGGCCTTCACCGAAGCCGAATGTCCGGGACGATGCGGATATCCGGCGAATGTAAACATCGGCGAATGTGAATGTAGACATCGGAGCATATAGATATCGGGTGCCCCATCTTCGCGACGGTTTTATCGTCGCTAAGGTGGGCATTCGCGCAGAGCGCGAACCGCTTTCTTCTACACTCACACCATAAAATCCCGTCATCTCGACCGAAGCCACAGACGGCCTCATCGTCTGCGGCGCAGTGGAGAGATACGCTTCTCCACCCATGCTCTCCCAAAGCCCATAAACCGTTGTCGTTGCTGTTGTAGTTGCCGTTGCCGTTGTTTTTGCCTTTGGGATTAGAGCCGGGCTTTAGCCCGGCGTAAAAGCCGTCGCGAAGCGACTACCACTCTGCCGAAGGCCTAAATTATTGCCGTTGCTGTTGTTTCTGCTAAGCCCTAAGTAAGAGGCATCTCCTCCCGAACCCGGGTCTCCGACCGAGTAGTCAACGTAATCGCCGACCCCAGAATCAAAGCCCCACCCATCCAAGCCCCCGGCCCCAGCCGCTCCCCCAATACAAACACCCCCAACAAACTCCCCATCAAAGGCTCCACGTTCAAAAGAACCCCAGCCTGCGAAGCCGGAACCTGTGTCATCCCCCAGTTCCAAAGCAGGGAAGTCGACGCCGTACAAAGCACCCCGCTCGCAATCAAAGCCAGCCAAGCCTTCCCCGACACCCCAGCCACAGGCGGAACCCCATACCGCAGCGGCACCCACGCCATCAGCATCGCCGACCCGATCACCGTCCCATAAGCCGTCACCACAATATGCGAGTTCCGCTCCACCAGCCGCTTATTCAGCAGAATCCATATCAGGGAGATCACCAGCGACACCACCACCAGCAGGTCGCCCTTCAGCGAAGCCCCGCCGCCATCCGGCCCGCTCCTGCTCAATACAATCAGCACCGCCCCACAAGTAGACCCGCAAAGAGCCAGCCACCCCACAAGGTCCATCCGCTCATGTGCAAACGCCGTAGCCGCCGCCGCCAGCAGCACCGGCAGCGTCCCCACCATCAGAGCCGCATGGCTCACCGTCGTAATCGACAGCGCATAGAACTGGATCAGAAACTGTACCGGCACCCCAAAGAACGCCGTCACCATCAGCAGCCGCCACTCCCCCCGGCTGAACGCAGGCCGATGCGTCCCCATCAGCGGCAGCAGCACCAGGCTCCCGAACAGGAACCGGTAAAACACCATGTAGTGCGAGCCCATCTCCGCCAGCGCAATCTTGCCAAAGAAGAACCCGCACCCCCAGAACGCACCCGCCAACCCACACGCCAGAAACCCCAGCGTCCGCTTCTTCTGAATATCCGGCATATCTTCCACTCTCGCACACAAGCGGAAAAGCAGGGCATAGGGAGTAGGGCTCAGGGCACAGAAAAACTACTCCCTAAGCTCTGTGCCCTAAGCCCTGCTTCTCTACCAAACCCGGCAGCTATTCACCGGCACCATAGGCGTCCCCTTCTTGCACCCAAACGCCTCCGCGAAACCCGGCTGATTCACAATCGCCCCATTCGCCCTGAAGTGGTCCGGCGAGTGCGGATCAGTCAGCACCTGAGCCCGCACCGCCTCCGGCCGCGAGTTCTCGCACCAGTTCTGTGCATACGCAATATAGAACCGCTGCGGAGCCGAGAACCCGTCTTTCTTAGCCTTCAGGTCCACGCCCTCCTGCTTCGCCCGCTCCATGTAAGCCATATAGGCCAGCACCAGCCCGCCATTGTCCGCCGTGTTCTCCCCCAGCGTAAGCTTGCCGTTCACCTTCACATCGTCCACGGCTGTAAATCCGCCATACTCATTCACCAGGCAGTCCGTCTTCGCCACGAACTTCTTCGTATCTTCCTCCGTCCACCAGTCGCTAAGGTTCCCCTTCGCATCGAACTTCTTCCCCTGGTCGTCGAAGCCATGCGTCAGCTCATGCCCAATCACCGCGCCAATATGCCCATAGTTCACCGCATCGTCCTGCTTCGGGTCATAGAACGCCGGTTGCAGAATCCCCGCCGGAAAATTAATCGTATTCATGCTCGGGTCGTAGTCCGCATTCACCGTCGGCGGAGTCATGTCCCACTCCCCGCGATCCACCGGCTGCCCAATCTTCGCCAGCACGCGGTCATTCTCAAACGCCTCCGCCCGCAGCGAATTCCCCAGCGCATCCCCCGGCTTGATCTCCAGCTTCGAGTAGTCCCTCCACTTATCCGGATACCCGATCTTGTTCGCCACCGCGTGCAGCTTCTCCTTGGCCTTCTCCTTCGTAGGCGCGGACATCCAGTCAATCGCGTCAATGTCCCGGCCCATCGCCGCCTCAATGTCCCCAACCATCTTCAGCATCTTGGCCTTGCTGTCGCCCGCAAAATACTGCTCCACATACACCTTGCCCAACGCCTCGCCCAGCGCGCTGTTCACCGAGTTCGAGCACCGCTTCCACCGAGCCGCCTGTTCCGGCTGTCCACTCAGCTTCCGCCCGTAGAAGTCGAAGTTCTCATCGTCAAACCGCTTCGGCAGCAGTCCCGCCACCGTCGAGAGCAACTGGTACCGAACATAAGCCTTCAGTGTCCCCATGTCCGTAGCCTGCACCGCCTGCACCAGGGCAGGGAAGAACGCCGGTGTAGCGTTGTTGATCTCCGTCACCTTAGGCGAGTGCATCGCCTCCTGAAACGCCCCAAAGTCCGCACCCGGCAAGCTAGCCTCAAACGTGGCAATCGGCTGCAAATGATAGGTGTTCTCCGGCTCACGCAGCTCCGTCACACCCAGCGAGGCCTTCGCCAGCGCCGTCTCAAACGCCAGAATCGCCTTGGCATCCTTGTCCGCCTGCTCCGGCGAGCTTCCCGCCAGCGTCAGCATCTTCGCAATATGCGCCACATACTGCTGGCGAATCGTCTCGTCCTTCGCTCCCGCCCGCAGGTAGTAGTCCTTCTCCGGCAGCCCCAGCCCGCCCTGCGCCACAAACGCAATCTGCTTCTTCGCGTCCTTGAAGTCCTGCTGCTCGCCATAGGAGAAGAAGACCCCCACGCCCATCCTCTGCAACTTTCCCGCCAGGGCCGTAAGCTGCTCCTTGCCCGTAATCCCGTCGATCTCCTGCAACAGCGGCTGCACCGGCGCAAGCCCCTTGGCCTCAATCGCGTCCGTATCCACGCAGGCTTTGTAGAAGTCGCCAATCTTCTGCGCATCCGGAGACCGCTCCGCGCCACCCTCCGCCGCCTTCTTCAAAATCCCATTCAGTGACTGCGTATTGACGTTATAGAGCGCATAGAACTGGTTCACCGCCGGTTGGTCCGAAGGGATCGGGTGGTTTGCCTCAAACCGTCCGCAGGCGAACTTGTAGAAGTCGTTGCACGGATCAGCCGTCTTATCAATCGAAGTCAGGTCGAACCCCGGAATCGGCAGATAAATCTCCGCCGGTTTCGCCTGCTGCGCGAACCCCGTTCCAGCCGCCGCCGTCATCAGCGCAATCCCTGCAATCCATCCCATCCTGCGCCCCATCGAACCGGCCGCCTTCAACATCGTTTCCTGCAACATATAAACCTCTCCCGGTACAAACCTTCTCAGCCTTTTTACCACCCCGGCCCCATCGCCTGTATACCTTGGCGGCCCAACTGCGTCTGTGAAACAGTAGTGCTACGCGCTCCGCACTCTGGCATCCGCGCGCTTCGCCATGCCGGTTCTACGCTCCAACTCGCGCCGCTCTGGCTCTCTACGCAGGAGCCTCACTCTCGCTGCGCTTCTCCTCTGCGTCTCCTTCGCCTTCGCCAAAGACCAGAACCAGCCCCTCCGCATCCCCCTCGAACCGCTCGGCTTCCTCCCCGGTTCCCCCCAGTTCCTCCAGCAGGGCAGCTCGCTCTTCACCGTCCACTTCGTCGACGACACCCACCTCCTCCTCACCTACACCGCGCACCGCCTTCTCACCCATCTGTCCGACGAGCGTGAAGGCGACCGTGACCGCTACGTGGACGCACTCCTCCTCGAACTCCCCACCGGCAACGTCCTCGCCCGCGCCTCCTGGCGTCTCCGCGACCACGGCCAGTACCTCTGGGATCTCGGCCACGGCCACTTCCTCCTCCGCGTCCGCGACCGCCTCACCACCATCGCCCCGCTCGCCAATCTCGCCAGCGGCCACTCCTTCTCCGAGCGCCCCTTCCTCAATCTCCCCGACCGCCGCCTCGCCGCCATCCTCCTCTCGCCCACCGCCAATCTCCTCATTCTTGAGACCGTTCCGCGCACCCAGGCCAAAGTCACCTTCGTAGAATCCAGCCAGCCCCAGGACCCCGTCCTCATCACCTTCCTCCGCATCGCCACCCCCAGCGAAACCTCCGAAGAGGTCCGTGTCTCCCCCGCCGGGGCCGTCCGCTCCGACTCCACCGGCAACATCGCCTCCATCTCCGCCGGTTATCTCTCCATCCTCGATCAGGGCAACCAGCACTGGGCCTTCGACTTCAACTCCTACACCGGCAAAACCGCCGAGCTCGCGCCCTTCGACTCCACCTGCCGCCCCTCGCCCTCCTTCGTCAGCCGCAGCGAGTTCATCGCCTTCGGCTGCCGCAGCGGCGCCTCCCGCCAGCTCCTCGGCGGCTTCAACATGCGCGGCGAAGAGATGTGGGAGCAGGGGCTCGACGGCGAATACGTCTCCCCCACCCTGGCCTTCGCCCCCGCCAGCGGACGCTTCGCCCTCAGCCGCATCCTCACCCACTCCGCCGCCATCGGAGACATCGAATCCCTCGTCGGCGACGACAGCACCCAGACCCTCGTCGTCTACCAGACCGGAACCGGAAAGCAGCTCCTCCAGGTCAACCCCTCGCCCACCGAGCGCGCCGGGCAGAACTTCACCCTCTCGCCCAACGGCCTCGCCCTAGCCTTCATCCACAACGACGTCTTAGAGATCGACCCCCTGCCACCCCTGACCAGTCAGGAAGACGAAGCAGTCAAAAAGGCCGAGGCCTCCGCCCCCGAAGAGAACGACGCCCCCATCCGCTTCGCCAGCGCCCACAGAGCCTCCACCACCAGCGCTCCAGCCACCAGTTCACCGGCTATCAACGCGCCGGCCTACATCCAGCAAGCCGAGCAACCAGCCGCAAATCTCCCAGTCCCACCAGCTTCCGATCCATCCACCTCCGCCGGAGACGCTCCCCCCGGACAGCCCCGCAAGCCCCCCACCCTCTACACCCTGCCCACCGACCCACCCCACGTCCCAGCCGAAGACCAGCCCAGACAGCACCCATAATCCACCAGCACTACCACCACAAACATCCCAGTCGCTGCCGTTCGTCATCCTCAGCGAAGCGAAGGCCCCCTCAGTGGCTTTTGTTCTTGCTCTTGTTTGTTTTTTTGGTTTGTCATTCCCGAAGGGAATCTGCATTTGTTGTTGTCTGTTCTTGCATTTGCTGTTGAGATAGGGCCAAGCTTTAGTCTGGCCAAAAGAACCGCCGCAAAGCGGCGCACCGCTCTGCCGAAGGCTGGAGCGAAGCCCGTAGCCCGAAGGGCGAAGCGACTGAATGATTGCCGTTGCTTTTGCTGTTGCTTGTTCTTGCTGTGATTTGCTCTACGCCACCCAAACCCCAACCAAAACAGCGAACACCCCATAAACCCCTGCTTTTGTCTTAAACACCAAAAAGGGCCAGCCCCGGGAATCTCCCATAAGCCAGCCCTCAAAAATTATCTTTTACGAACTAAAAACTAAGCAGCCTTCTTGGTCGCAATCGCCTTCACGCGGGCGTTCAGACGGCTCTTGTAGCGGCTCGCGGTATTCTTGTGCAGAACGCCCTTCTGCACGCTCTTGTCGAGGATCGAAGCCGTCTCGCGGTACTGGGTGGTCGCGGCGGCGTGATCGCCCTTGACGATCGCCTCGCGCAGCGAGCGCAGCGTTCCTCGCAGCTTGCTCTTGTTCGAGCGGTTCACAGCGGTCTTTACAACGGTCTGACGTGCGCGCTTCAACGACGAAATATGATTTGCCATAAACTCTCTTCTCTAAACCCGTACAAATTGTCGGGGAAAATGGGATGCAGGCTCAGGACTGGCTCACACACAGCCTGCCGCACTCCCTGCAATCATCTAAGTTTACGGAACTCCGGCCTCAAGGTCAACCGTTTCCTCGCCGCCAACGTCCAATTTCATAGGGAATGTTTCGACCCGTCCTCATTCCGGTTCCTCTTCTCCGCGCAATTCATACTTTGCCCCTTGACGCGGCCCCCCTCACGTTCTACTCTTTGCCCATCGTCGACACTCGATTGGCACACATCGCCATCCCGGTCGCAGTAACCAACCGCAGCCCAAGCTCGGCTCGCTTGCGTTTCTCACTCCCCCAATATCACAACCTGGCAATCAACCCAGCTTCCCCTGACGGAGGTCAGCTCTCTATTGATTAAAAAATCCTTGGAAATCACCGCTGGCATTGAGCCCCTGTACGGGACCCACGACGAGAACCTTCGCCTTCTCGAAGACAAACTCAACGTCACCATCGATCTCCGCTCCGACGCCATCCACGTCACCGGCGACCCCGCCGCCGTGGCCCGTGTAGAACGCGTCTTCACCGACTTCGACTCCCTCCGCCGCTCCGGAGTCCATCTCCACAACGGCGAGCTGCACGGTATGCTCAAGCTCGTCGTCGCCGACCCCTCCGTCACCCTCAAGTCCCTCGTCGACTCCGGCAAGCAGCGCTCCGCCGGGGTCAAACGCATGGTCCAGCCCCGCTCCCCCAACCAGCGCAAGTACGTCGAAGCCATCGAGCAGAGCGACATGACCTTCGGCCTCGGCCCTGCCGGAACCGGCAAGACCTACCTCGCCGTCGCCATGGCCGTCTCCGCCCTCCTGGCCAAAAAAGTCAGCCGCATCATCCTCGTCCGGCCCGCCGTCGAAGCCGGTGAACGTCTCGGCTTCCTCCCCGGCTCCCTGCAGGAGAAGGTCGATCCCTACCTCCGCCCCCTCTACGACGCCCTCTACGACCTCCTCGACCCCCAGAAGGTCGATAAGATGCTCGAATCCAACGTCATTGAGGTCGCCCCGCTCGCCTTCATGCGCGGTCGCACCCTCAACGACGCCTTCATCATCATGGACGAGGCCCAGAACACCACCAACGAGCAGATGAAGATGTTTGTCACCCGTCTCGGCAACAACTCCAAGGCCGTCATCACCGGCGACCTGACGCAGACCGATCTCCCGAATCCGAAGAAGTCCGGCCTGCTGGAGGCACTGCAGGTACTCG
>JAATEV010000011.1 GCA_015655585.1 Terriglobales bacterium
TCCTGACGCCGTAAACATCTTCGATCTCGTCAACTCCCTCTCCGACGACGGCACCCTCCTACGCCGCAACTATGCTGAGATCTGCGAGAATGTCCGCGATTCCACTGTAGCGGAATGAGAGTCCGGCGTCTTCCTCGGCTGCGCAGCCCTGCACCTCTGCGGCCCCCACCTCGCCGAAGTCCGCTCCATCGTCGTCAAGCCCGAAGCCAAAGGCCAGGGCGCGGGCGGCAAGCTCCTCCGTGCGCTCCTCGAAGAGGCCGAAGAGCAGAAAGTCACCTCAGTCTGCCTCTTCACCCGCATCCCGGATTTCTTCTTTCACTTCGGCTTCCGCGTCGTAGACCGCACCACCTTGCCCGACAAGATCTACAAGGACTGCCAGACCTGCCCGCGCCTCTACGCCTGCGACGAAGTAGCGATGGTGCGTGGCCCCCTGCCCAGGATCGCCGTCCTCGGCCCCAGCCGCATAGCCCAGCCCGAACTGGTCAAGCTACAAACCGGCACCATCCACCACGACCACTAGCGCCCTCACGACGGAAGTCCCATCCCGCTTATCAGGGCAACACAGGTAACCCATCCGGCAAGGATCGGCTACCTGCGTTATCTTTGGATACAGAGAATCCCCATCCAATCCATTTCTATGGAATCCGGTTCGGCCCGGCAGCATAATCCTTCTTTACCTGCTCAGGGCTCAACGCGCTATCGTAAATGCGAAACTCGTCGATCGACGCATTCAGATAAGCATCCGACGAATACAAAGAACGGCCGACAAAGAAGTAGTGGGGAGATACTCCCTCAAGCGAGATAAGATCCGTCCGCGATCCAACCAGTTCTCCGTTGACATAGATCCCCATAAAGCCCGTGGCAGGATCGAGGACGTTGGCAACATGCAGGTCCTTGCGACCGTTCAGGTTTCCCTTGATCGCTATCGTCTGGTCCCTGCTGCCGTCCGGCACCGAGATCTTAAGCCGCCAATCGCCCGTGCTTGAGTGATCGACACAGAAATAAATTGATTTAATACCGGAATGTCCGGAGATCTCACCCGCATCAAAAACACGGGCATAGTGTCCGTTTTCTCCCACGCTTACCCAGAATTCGATCGTCGTGGCCTTATAGCCTGAAAGTAAGCCACCCGGCAAATCCAGGAATGTGCCGTTGCTGCCGTCGAGGATCAGGTTGCCGTTTTTCACCACGGCCGCCCCTTCCAGTTTTCCGGTGGCGCCCCCAATGGAATCGTTAGCGTCGCTCGAAAAAGAATAGCGGTGCTTGAGATGGGCGCCAGCCGACGCCGTTTGAGAATTCGCTTCCTGGGCGTTCACCGCAGTTGTGGCTGCGAACGAAAACAATCCAGTCAAAAGCAGTGCAGACTGCAAACTTACTGCGCGCAACCAAAACTGTCTCATCGATCTATCTCCGTGGATGACAACCTCAGTGAGGTCGTTGGGTAAAGGTATGGGCTCAAACGAGCTACGTCTGGAAATGACATGTCTGGTTTGGCGGAGTCTCTCTGGCTAGCTTACTCGAAGAGAGCGAAAACGTGCGAGGCAGTCGTCAAATCCACAGACCTCTTCCGCTATAGATGCCACCTTTGTCAGGACAGATCAACGTTTGCGTAGAGTCTTCTTCTCAGCCAGAAGGCGACGTTCACCAATCCGATCAGTGCCGGGACTTCGATCAGAGGTCCAATGACTCCGACGAATGCCTCTCCTGAATTCAATCCGAACACCGCGACCGCCACAGCAATCGCCAGTTCGAAGTTGTTTCCAGCGGCGGTGAATGAAAGCGTGGCCGACTGTGCGTAGTCTGCGCCCAACCGCTTCCCCATCCAGAAGCTCACCAGAAACATCACGAGGAAGTACACCACCAGCGGTACGGCAATCTTCACTACGTCCAAGGGCAGCCGAACGATCATGTCCCCCTTCAGAGAAAACATGACCAGGATCGTAAAGAGGAGAGCGTACAACGTAAGCGGGCTAATGCCCGGCACAAAGCGTGCCGTGTACCACTCCTCCCCCTTGGCTCGAATGAGCATGTAGCGCGTCAGAAAGCCCGCCGCAAAGGGCACGCCGAGATACAGGCCAACACTCTCCGCAATCTGCCCAATGCCAATCTGCACAACGCTTCCCTGAAGCCCAAACCACTTTGGCAAAACCGTAAGGAAAAACCACGCATAGACGCTGTAAAAAAGCACCTGAAAGACGCTGTTGATCGCCACCAGTCCGGCAACATAATCCGTATCGCCTTCCGCAAGCTCATTCCAAACCAGCACCATCGCAATGCAGCGGGCGATGCCAATCAGGATCAACCCGCGCATGTATGCCGGTTCACCGCGCAGGAAGATTACAGCAAGCGCGAACATCAGCGCCGGCCCGATAAGCCAGTTCTGCACCAGCGATAGCCCCAGCACTCTGCGATTGCGGAAGACCTCTCCCAGCTTCTCGTAGCGCACCTTCGCCAGCGGCGGAAACATCATCACGATCAATCCGATTGCAATAGGAATGTTCGTCGTCCCGGTCTGGAAGCGATTCACGAAGTCAGAAGAGCCGGGAACGAAGTGCCCGATGCTCACACCCGCCACCATCGCAAGGAATATCCAGAGCGTGAGATAGCGGTCCAGAAAGGAGAGCTTCTTTCGCTGGCCCGGAGCACACACACGACCTCGTGTTGCTGGTGTTGTCGCCATCAACAAGCCTCACAGCACTGCTCAGACACAGCAGCGGGCAATGGAGCGCCTTCCAGGTCATACTTCGCAGGGGAGCAGCAAGCCTTCGTGAGTCGTGCCCGGTCGGACTGCATCGCCTTGTCCTCCTCCAGCCAGTCGAGCGTCTGCCGAAGTATCTGCGTCGCTCCAACGTGCGGCGGCATGACGATGCGGTAGTGCATCCACTTCCCTTCGCGCCTCGCTGAGACGATACCAGCGTTCCGCAGATATGCCAGATGCCGGGAGATCTTCGGCTGCGGCGCACCCAGTATCTCCACGAAATAGCAGACGCAGACCTCCCGCTCTCCCATGAGATTGAGGAGGCGAAGCCGTGTATTGTCGCCGAGTGCCTGAAAGAACTGCTGCATATCGAACCGAGCTTTACGGGCCATGTGCAATATATATGCTTTAACAAATATGATTGCAATATATACATTTGCCGAGGCGAATGTATTGCCGAAACGAATGTGGATGCTCAAGGAGGCATCATGCTCAAAGTAATCTTCGCTTGCGTACACAATGCCGGGCGGTCGCAGATGGCCGCGGCCTTCTTCAACCAGCTTGCAGATCCGCAGAAGGCACACGCAATATCAGCGGGCACGGAACCGGGTGATCGCATCCACCCTGAAGTGCAGGCAGTGATGCAGGAGGTAGGCATCGACCTCAGCCATGCGAAGCCCCAGAAGCTCACGGAAGAGCTGGCGAAGGATGCACAGCTTCTCATCACCATGGGGTGCGGCGACAAGTGCCCGTATGTCCCAGGTCTACGCCGAGACGATTGGCCTCTCCGCGATCCAAAGGGCTTGCCGACGGAAGAAGTTCAGGCAATACGTGATGAAGTGAAACGCCGGGTAGCGGAACTGATCGCCCGAGAAAGCGTTTTGTAAATCATCCCATCGCAACGCCAAATTGCAGGAACTCCTCCATTATTCCTCCAAGGATGCACTCCGACACGAATCTGTTCACGACCCGCATTTGAATCCAGTGAACGGAACATTTGGATTTTCTGTTGACATTTATTCGGAAACCGATATATCGTTTTCCAACTATGAGACCTGACTACTCGGAATATCTCCCGCTCTCCCCCGCAACGATGCATGTCCTCTTGGCGCTTACGAATGGCAACCTTCACGGCTATGGCATCTTGCTGGAGGTCGCCCGCCAATCGCAGGGAGCATACAAGATTGGGCCGGGCACTCTCTACGACAACCTCAAGAAGCTTCTCTCAGAAGGACTAGTCAAAGAAGCCAGCTCCCAGACAGAGGAATCTACTCCGAGACGTGAGTATCATCTGACGGACCTTGGTTCCGCTGTGCTGCGCGCCGAGACGGAACGACTCAGCAAAGTCATCAAGGAAGCTCGCCGCCGCTTACGGCTGCACGAAGGAGCACAGGCATGACCAATCTTCAACGTCGCACTTCTCGCCTGCTGCTTCAGTTACATCCGCCCTCTTTTCGGGACCGCTTCGAGCAGGAAATGCTCCTCGATTACGAGGATCTGGTTCAACATCATGGCGCTCTTCGTCTCACCGTGGATCTTTTCCAATCGCTGGGACGGCAGTGGCTGTCCGTTCTCTCGGCGGAGTTGTGGTCTGGAACTATTCTGACCCCGCAGGCTCTCTTGTCGAGCCAGAATGCACTGAGCTTTCAGGAATCTCTCACCCCGTTTGAAGTCCTGCGGGGTTTCGCGCTCTCCGTGCTGCTGTTTTCTACGTTCTGGATTGCGGAAGATCCGGCCGGAACCTCCAGGGATATTTTGAAACTCTTCTCCATCATTACGACACCCGGCAAGGCACTCACTTCTCCTCCCATGGCTCACAAAGATGTGGAGATTCGCGATGTGACGATCGTCGATGTAGAGCATGGAAATCTTCTGTCCCATCGAACGGTCCTGATTGAAGATGGCATCGTCACCTCTGTTGTACAGGCTACGAGCGCTCACGCAAAAAATGGAAGCGCTGTGGTGGATGGCCGGGGAAGATTTTTGATTCCCGGCTTATGGGACATGCACACCCACATCACACATACAGAGGTCGACTTCCCCCTCTACATAGCCAATGGAGTTCTGGGTATTCGGAGCATGGGCGGAGTGCAGGACAAGGTATTCGCCTGGCAAAAACAATTGAAAGATGGCTCTCTCTTCGGTCCACTCGCGTTCGTGAGTGGACCGATTCTGGATGGGCCAAACGGAACAGTCGAGCCCAAAAGCTATGGCGTAACGATTTCGAATGCGGAGGAAGGCCGAGCGGAAGTGGATACCCTGAAGGCAAAAGGGGCCGACTTTGTAAAGGTGTACAGCGGTCTCTCCCGAGAGTCTTACTTCGCCATCGCCGACGAAGCAAAAAAGGTCGAGCTTCCTTATGCCGGGCACCTGCCTGACCGCATCACCATTGAGGAAGCAAGCAACGCAGGCCAACGGAGCTTCGAACACGCTATTCAATATGGCGGCCCAGCGACACCTCGGCAGACCGAAGGTGACGACTTTATGGCTGAGGCAATGAAGACTGGAAACTATTCGCTCATACCGGAGGGCATTGCACGGCAAGGCAAGCGTTGGCTCGATAGCTTTAGCCAAAAATGGGCCGATGAGCAGTATAGAGTTCTGGTTGGAAACAGGACGTATCTATGCCCAACGCTGGCGGCGCAAGGTTGGATATCGTTTAGCGACGAATTCGCAAGCAAGCCGGATGCTCGCCGGCAGTTTATTGACCCCAAAACCCTCGTGTACTGGCAGCCCTCCATGAACCTGATCACGAAGTACAGAACTCCCGCCTATATCGAATGGGTTAAGGTGAGGTATGCGAAGCTTCTGGAGCAGATCCCGAGGCAGCAAGCCCTCGGTGTTCAGCTTCTTGCAGGTACCGACCTGACAGTTCCCTATATTTATCCAGGCTTCAGCGTACACGATGAAGTGCGGTTGATGGCATCGGCTGGCCTGACGAATCTGCAAGCGCTCCAAACCGCAACGACGCACCCGGTTACGTTCTTTGGATTACAGAAAAGTCTCGGAAGCGTTGAAGCTGGGAAACGAGCTGAGTTCGTGCTGCTCGATGGAAATCCATTGTCGAATCTCAACAATCTCGATCGTATTCGGAGCGTCATCACGCATGGAAGAGTTCTACGAAGGCCGGAACTAGATGCAATGACGGAAGACGCCGCGAACGCCGTCAGGAACCGAGCGAAAACCCAGAAGTAACCAAGTCCACGCCGTGCCCCTTAGAGTGAGCCGCCGTTCCCACAAACAGCATCTCGGAAGCTGGTTAGCTTCCGAGATGCCGCATTCCCGATACAACTGACAAATCTCTTAGGGCAGAGCAGGAAGCGAGCTGAGGTAGCGTACCAGGCTCTTCATGTCATCGTCCGAGATCTTGCCCTTGAGAGAAGGCATCGGGTTAGGAGCGCCCGTGCTGGTCTTTGCCGGAGGAGTGAGAAGTATCGCTTGAATCTGGTCCGGAGTGCGTCGCGTCCCCACTCCATTCAACGACGGCCCAATGTCTCCTCCGTCCTTCTCGACACGGTGGCACAAGAGGCAGTTGTTGTTCGCAATAATGCTCTTCGCATGTTCCGGGCCGGAGGCATTCTGCGTTGCTGCGACAGCCGGAGCGGCAGCAGGCGTTGACTGCTGCGCCACAGGAGTCGGAACAGCCACGCCCGGAGGTGTCACGCGGTAGACGCCACCCGGATTCGAGTCTTCTACCATCCACAACGCACCATCGGGAGCAACCTCTACGTCACGGACACGGAAGCCCATGTCCCAACGCTCGGCTGTCTGCGCGCCACCCTTGCCGTCAAAGGTAATGCGGATGAGGGCCTTCGACGCCATACCGCTCGCCAGGGCCGACCCATTCCACTGCGAAAACATCGCGCCCTTGTAGAACATCAGATTACCCGGTGCAATAACGGGAACCCAGTAGATGACAGGCTTGGTCAGCTCAGGGTGCGTATCCGGATGCGGAATAGGAACGCCGTTGTAGTTGCGTCCATAGGAAACCAGCGGCCAGCCATAATTTTTGCTGGGCTCAATCAGGTTCAGCTCGTCGCCGCCGCGTGGGCCATGTTCCAGCTCCCACAGCCGGCCATCCGGCGCAAAGGCCAGACCATAGGGAGTGCGGAAGCCGCTGGCCCATGTCTCCGAGGGCGTCAGGTTCGGCCCGGGGAAGGTATACGTCCGTAGCACCGGAGCCGTCTTGGCCGCCTCTGTGTCCGCAGGCGGATCAATGATCGGCACACTGGCCGCGCCGGTCTTCCCAGCATTGGGATTTCCCGGCGCAGGCTTGCCATCCAGCGTCAGCCGCAGGATCTTGCCGAGCGGCTGGTTCGGGTCCTGGGCTGGCGTCATGCGCTGCCTGTCGCCGACGCTGAGGAAGAGATATTTATTGTCCGGAGAAAAGGCGACCTGCGCGCCAAACTGTCCGCCCTCGCCCCTCGCACCGTCGTGCCAGATGACGCGAAGCCCTTCAAGGCTCGCCGTACCATTGCCGATCTTCAACTCGGCCTTCGCCAGCGCGAGGCTCGACCCGCCGGGCTCACCCGGCTCGGAATAAGTCAGGTAGACCGTGTGGTCCTTGGCATAGAACGGCGACAGGTAAACGCCCAGCATTCCTCCCTGTCCCTTCCACTGAACAGCCGGAACATTCGCAACCGGCGTCTTCTCTCCCCGCTGGGTAACAAGCCACAGACCGCCGACCTTCTCGGTAATGAGCATTCGTCCGTCGGGCAGGAAGGCGATCTTCCACGGCAGCTTCAACGTCGTGACCTGGGTCACGGTGAAGGGCAGATGTGGATCAGACTTCTGCTCGCCTGCGTTAACCTGCGCCAATGCCCCACTCGAAGCCATAGCCACAAAAAGCCCCATGATCGCTAAACGCTTCACTATTTTCTCCTTTAATCGACAGGACGATCCGACACAAGCGCCGACGTCTGTACCTCAATCTTTATTTTTAGAATACCGCGCTTACATCAACAGATACGTGCAGGTAGCGAGAAAGACGCTTCTATTTAATCAAATTCCGATTCACCACTCGACTCACAACCTGCGGCCTCTTTTCCGCATCACCACGCGTGATAAAAACCGCCCCGCTCCGTCAGGCTGATCTCCGTCCCGAACAGCTCACTCAGCCTCTCCGCCGTCAACAGCTCCGACTTCGCCCCATCGGCAATAATCCGTCCCTCCCGCATCATCAGCACGCGGTCGATCTCTGGCGGAATGTCCGCGATATGGTGCGTAATCAGCAGAATCCCTGTTCCCTGCTGCGCCAGCTTCCGCATCAACTCGCGCAGGTCAGCCTGTGCCGCAAGGTCCAGCGCATTCGACGGCTCATCCAGCAGCAGCATCCCCGCCGAAGCCACCAGCGCCCGGCCAATCATGATCCTCCTCTGCTGCCCCGCCGACATCTGCCCCACCAGCTTCTCGGCAAATCCCCGCGCGTCCACCTGATCGATCACCTCTTCCGCACGCGCCCGCATCGCATCCGTCACAGTCAGATTCGGCCAAAGCGTGCTGCTCGAAAAGAACCCCGTAATCACGGCGTCTCGCCCCGTAGTTTCCAGCGTAGGTTTCCCCGGTAGCTCAGCCGACACCACCCCCAGCCTCTTCTTCAGCTCCGTCAGGTCCCACCGCTCCCGCCCAAAGATGCTCACCTCCGTCTTCAGTTCGTCCTCCAGCGAAATCATCGGATAGCACTCGCACGTAATCGTCTTGATCAGCGTAGACTTCCCGCAGCCGTTCGGCCCCAGAATCGCAATATGCTCGCCCGTATGCACGGTCAGGTTGATATCGTGAAGAACGACGTTGTCGCCACGCGCAACGTTAACATGGGCAAGATGCAGAAAAGGCTCGGCCTTGGTCACTGACATTCTTCAAGAATACTGTCCCGGCCCCGCAGCTTATGTCCTCATCCGAGCGTCTTATGATCGAACCGCATCTTCATCGCCCCAGAAAGCAGAACGCCTCTTGAGTCAAAGCCTGAACCCCAGCGACAGCCCTAACTCCAGCGACCAGCGAATCGCCTACGCTCTTCTCCGCGCCACCATCGGCCTCAACCTCACCATGCACGGCGTCAGCCGCATCGCCGCGGGCACCGGCGAGTTCGCCGCCAAGCTCGTCACCCAGTTCTCCCACGCCCCGCTCCCCTCTTGGAGCGTCTGGGCCTTCGGTCTCTCCCTCCCACCCATGGAGGCCCTGCTCGGCGTCCTCCTCTTCCTCGGCCTCCGCACCCGAGCCACCCTCATCGCCGCCAGCATCCTTCTCATGGTCCTCACCTTCGGCTCCACGCTCACGCAGGACTGGACCGCCGCCGGCATCCAACTCACCTACGCCGCCGTCTACTCCGCGCTCATCTTCCTCAACCGCTACAACGGCTTCTCGCTCGACAGCCGCCTCAGCATCTCCCAAAGCGAACCGATCTCGCAAACACCGGAAAATTAAATTCGCTTGCAATTCGCTTTTTATTCGCTAGAATCTCCGCATGGCTATCACACGGCGGCAAAAAGAGGTCATCGACTTCCTTTCGAACTTCACCCAGAAGAACGGCTACTCTCCCTCCTACGAGGAGATCGCCAGCGGCCTCGGCCTCAGTTCACTCGCTACCGTCCACAAGCACATCACCAACCTGCAAAATAAGGGCCTGCTCCAGCGCGCCCACAATCGCAGCCGCTCCATCGACGTTCTCCCCGCCCGCTCCAGCAGAAAAGGAGCCGACCGCCTGCCCCTGCTCGGCCGCATCGCCGCAGGCAAGCCGGTCGAGGCCATCGAGACCGCCGAGAGCATCTCCCTCTCCGACATCATCGGCAACCGCGAGGTCTTCGCCCTCGAAGTCCGCGGCGACTCCATGCGCGACGAGCACATCGTCTCCGGCGATTACGTCCTCGTCGAGCGCACCCGCACCGCCCGCGAGGGAGAGATCATCGTAGCCCTGGTAGACGGAGCCGACGCCACCCTCAAGCGCTTCTACCGCGAAGGCAGCATGGTCCGCCTGCAACCCTCCAACGCCGAAATGGCCCCCATCTACGCCCCAGCCACCAACGTAAGCATTCAGGGCAAAGTCCTGGGCGTCCTCCGCAAATACGCCTGACAAAATCAAGGTTCCTCGCCAGAATGCGCTAAACTCAAATCGTGGGATCGCGCCGCCAACTTCGTCGAGTGTTTTCACTCCTTCTGGCGTGCCTTTGGCTTACAACCGCATCCTTCGCCGAACACCTCTCCGCGGAGTTTCCGCTATGCCAGCCGGGCCACTCTCCCTGCTGTCCGCTGCCTGTAAACAATGGGGTTCAATCCTGCCCATCGTGCCAGCTTCCGGTCGCAGTCGCCCAAAAAGAAGAGAGCAAGCCGGAAACAGCCACTCTTGCATCGTTCCCTAAGAGGGCTTACGATCTCCGGCCGCATCCGCCGGTCCGTGCATCGCTGCGTGAGCTTACTCCGGGGCTGCGCTACCATCCGACTGTCTTTCGACTCAAAGACGATCTGCGAATCTAGAGAGCCGGTTGTCTCCGCTCGTTCGTATTGACACGTTCCTAAACGATCGTGCCGTCCTTATTAGAGAAAACCTCAAAGGAGATTGTTATGAAGATCAAAGTCCTGTCGCTCGCATTTGCAGCAGTCATGTTCCTGTCTCTGCCAGCCTTCGCCGCAACCAGCCTTTCCTGCTGCGGCGATTCTGGCTGCTGCGATGGAAGTAGCTGCTGTCAGTAGAAAGAGTCATACAAGAAGGCCGCCTTCGGGCGGCCTTTTTGTATGCCCTATAATCCATCGAATCCAGAGAAGTCTCCCATTGCACTCCCTGTAAACTCGCGCCCAACCGAATCGATTACCCTTAAACTCATGTCATCCCCCGCGACGCCCCGCCTCCTCGTCTTCGATCTCGACGGCACTCTCATCGACTCCCGCATCGACCTCTGCAACTCCGTCAACGCCACCCTCGCCTATCTCGGCAAACCCGAGCTCCCCGAAGCCGTCATCTCCAGCTACATCGGCGACGGAGCCTCCCTCCTCGTCCGCCGAGCCATCGGCGACCCCGAAGGCGACATCCACGACGAGGAATACGTCACCAAAGCCCTCACCTTCTTCCTCGACTACTACCGCATCCATAAGCTCGACTACACCCTCATGTACCCCGGCGTCCTCACCACCATCCAGACCATCCGCGCCGAGCGCCCCGAGGTCCTCATGGCCGTCCTCACCAACAAGCCCGTCAACCCCTCCCGCGACATCTGCGACCACTTCGGTCTATCGCCCTTCTTCTTCCAGAACTACGGCGGCAACAGCTTCCATACCAAAAAGCCCGACCCGCACGGCCTCCAGACCCTCATCTCCGAAGCCAACCAGCTAGCCACCACCCCCATCACCCCCGCCGAGACCGTCATGATCGGCGACACCGACATAGACGTCCTCACCGCCCGCAACTGCGGAGCCACCAGCATGGCCTGCACCTTCGGCCTGAAGCCCGAATCCCTCGCAGCCGCCCACCCCGACCACTTAGCCGACACCCCAGCCGACTGGCTAAAGCTCTTCCCCTAATCCCACCACAAACCGGGTGCCCCATCTTCGCGACGGCTTCATCGTCGCTAAGGTGGGCATTCGCGCAAAGCGCGAACCGTCTTCTCTTCCCATCCCCAACATTGTCATTTCGACCGAAGCAGCGCAGTCTCATCGCGCTGCGAAACGGAGAAATCCGCTTCTCTACCCAAGACTCTCCCAAGCCCATAAGTCCTTGCTGTTGTCCATTTTGGTTTGTCATTCCCGAAGGGAATCTGCGTTTGTAGTTGCCTTTGCTGTTGTACTTCTCTAAACCAAAATCGGCTCAATGAGCCATCTCAAGAACTTCCCAGAAGACCTACCACTGATCTCCATCCCAATACTCATTGGCATGTTCCACACAGCAGAACCAGCCATAAACATCTTTCACCATATCGATTCGCTCAAATTCCTTATGACAAAGCTGACACTTCGCCAGCCTTGGAACAGGCAGTCCCAGGCCTCTCCGCAACCAATCAGGGCAAGACATCATAGACCTCAAATCAACTTAGCCTTTAGGCTAACGTAGCCTGAAGGATAACGCCACACTTAAATAGTGGCGATTGACGTCTGCATACGGCTTGGCCGAAGAATTCGGGAGTTGCGGATGGCAAAAGGTTGGAATCAGCCATATTTGGCCGAACTCTCCGGTCTAGGCCGGATCTACATCAGTCAACTGGAAAATGGTCGCAAAAAGGCCAGCATCAGCACCATCGAAGTGCTCGCCCTCAGCTTTAAAATGTCCATCTCCGAGTTCATGAAGGGCGTTTGATTCGTTTGATACTCAAACGCCCCTCCCAAAATCCAGACTACTCGTGATCGAACCCGCGGTTCCAATGCTCGATCACCCGGGTCTCCCGCTCCCAGCCCAGTACGCTGACGCTTCCCGTCCCCAGCCCCAGCAGCCGCCCATCCACCGCCGGAAGCCCAACCCAGCGGGCCGCCAGAATTCGCAGGATATGGGCATGGGCAAACAAAGCCACCCTGCCGCCCTCCGGAGCCCCGTGCAGCGCCCGCGCAATCACCGCATCCGCGCGCTCGCCAACGTGCTCCACTGTCTCTCCATCCACAATCTCGTTCTTCCACACCGACCACCCCGGAATCTCCACCTGGATCTCCTTCGTGGTCTTCCCCTCATACACCCCGTAGTCCCACTCCCGCAGTTCCTCCTCCACCACAGCCTGCCCGCCCAGCCCCGCAATCTCGCAGGTCTCCCGGGCCCGCTGCATCGGACTCACCAGCACCCCGTCAAAGTGAGTGCCCTTCAAAAAATCCCGCAGCCGAACCGCCCGCCGCCTTCCCTCGTCCGTCAACGGAATGTCCGTCCGGCTGGTATGCGCTCCGCTCAGGCTCCACTCCGTCTCTCCATGCCTCACCAGCCACAACCGAGTTCCAACACTCATCGAATCCTCCACATTCAATAAACTATCCTATAAGGATGGACTTCCAGCTCTCCACCACCTATAAGCCACAAGGCGACCAGCCACGAGCCATCGCCGAACTCGTCTCCGGCATCCACGCCGGGGAGAAGGACCAGGTCCTGCTCGGCGTCACCGGCTCCGGCAAAACCTTCACCATGGCCAAGGTGATCGAAGAGCTCAACCGCCCCGCCCTCATCCTGGCCCACAACAAAACCCTCGCCGCCCAGCTCTACCACGAGTTCAAAACTTTTTTCCCAAACAACGCCGTAGAGTATTTCGTCTCCTACTACGACTACTATCAGCCCGAAGCTTACATCCCCGCCGGCGACCTCTTCATTGAAAAAGAAGCAACCATCAATGAAGAATTGGATAAATTACGCCTCTCCGCCACGCGCAGCCTCTTCGAGCGACGCGACGCCATCATCGTCAGCTCCGTCTCCTGCATCTACGGCCTCGGCTCGCCCGAAGCCTATTACGGAATGCTGATGCTCCTCGAAAAAGGCCAGCACCTCAAGCGCGAGGACATCACCCGCCGCCTCGTCGAGATCCTCTACGAGCGCAACGACGTAGACTTCCGCCGCGGAACATTCCGCGTCCGCGGCGACATCATCGAGGTCTACCCCACCTACGACGAGTCCGCTTACCGCATCGAGCTCTTCGGCGACGAGATCGACTCCCTCTCCCAGATCGACCCGCTCTTCGGCACCGTCAAGCAGAAGTACTCGCGTCTGCCCATCTATCCCAAGAGCCACTACGTCGTCCAGCCCGAACGCAAGTCCACCGCCGTCGCCTCCATCCTCGAAGAGATGGAGTGGTGGGAAAAAGAACTGGAAAATCAGGGCCGCTTAGTAGAGTCCCAGCGCATCCACCAGCGCACCCGCTTCGACCTAGAGATGATCAAGTCCGTAGGCTATTGCCACGGCATCGAAAACTACTCCCGCCACTTCTCCGGCCGCCTCCCCGGCGAACCCCCACCCACCCTCCTCGACTACTTCCCCAACGACTACCTTCTCTTCATCGACGAGTCCCACGTCACCGTCCCCCAGCTCCACGGCATGTGGCACGGCGACCGCTCCCGCAAGCAGAACCTCGTCGACTACGGCTTCCGTCTTCCCTCCGCCATGGATAACCGCCCCCTCCGCTTCGAAGAGTTCGAGGCTCGTAGCGGCCAGATCGTCTATGTCTCCGCCACCCCCGGCCCCTACGAGCTCACCAAATCCTCTGGCGTCGTAGTCGAACAGATCATCCGCCCCACCGGCCTCATCGACCCCACCGTAGAAATCCGCCCCGTCAAAGGCCAGATAGACGACTTACTCGCAGAAATTCGCGATCGAGTTACAAAAAATCAGAGAATCTTAGTAACAACGCTTACCAAGCGTATGTCCGAGGACTTAGCCAGCTACTACACCGAAGTAGGTGTTCGCTGCCGCTACATGCACTCCGAGATAGAAACTCTCGAACGCATCAAGCTACTCCGCGACCTCCGCAAAGGCGAATACGATGTCCTCATCGGCATCAACCTTCTCCGCGAAGGACTCGATCTCCCCGAGGTCTCCCTCGTAGCCATCCTCGACGCCGACAAAGAAGGCTTCCTCCGCTCCCAGGGCTCGCTCATCCAGACCATTGGCCGGGCCGCCCGCCACGTCGAAGGCCGCGCCATCCTCTACGCCGACAAGATGACCGACTCCATGCAGCGCGCCATCAACGA
>JAATEV010000110.1 GCA_015655585.1 Terriglobales bacterium
AATACGTTCCGCCTCGACCTCGTAAAGCCGGGCCCGCAGCACGCGCATCGCCTTCTCGCGGTTCTTGATCTGCGACTTCTCGTCCTGGCAGCTCACCACGGTGTTCGTCGGCAGATGCGTAATCCGCACCGCCGAGTAGGTCGTATTCACCGACTGGCCGCCCGGCCCCGAGGAGCAGAAGGTATCCACGCGCAGGTCCTTCGCCTCGACCTTGATATCGACCTCCTCGGCCTCCGGCAGCACCGCCACCGTAATCGCCGAGGTATGCACGCGGCCCTGCGTCTCGGTCGCCGGAACCCGCTGCACGCGATGCACTCCAGACTCGTACTTCAACTGCGAGTAGACATTATCGCCTTCGATGATCGCCGTAACGTCCTTCAGGCCGTGGCCAATGCCGGTCTCCGTCTGCGACAGGATCTCGACCTTCCACCTATGCTGCTCGGCGAACCGCAGATACATGCGGAAGACCTCTGCCACAAACAGCGCGGCCTCGTCTCCGCCGGTTCCGGCGCGAAGCTCCAGGACCACGTTCTTCTCGTCGTTCGGGTCTTTGGGAAGCAGCAGAACCTTGAGCTGCTCTTCCAGAATCGGCAGCTTCGGCTCCAGCGTGGCCAGTTCTTCTTCGGCCATGGCCTTCACGTCCGGGTCGGAGTCGGCGAGCATTGCCTTCGCCTCGGCGATTCCGTCCTTCACCTTGCGGTACTCGCGGAACTTCTCTACCGTCGGCTCCATATCGCGATGCTGCTTGGCGACGGACTGAAACTTCTTCTGGTCGCTGACCAGGGTCGGGTCGGACATCTGCCTGCCGAGGTCTTCATAACGGGCTTCGAGTTGGTCGAGGCGGTCGAACATACGTGCTCCAGTGTCTGCAAATTGATGAAAATGGGGGAGAAATCGCGGAAAAGGCGTAGCTAGGCAAAGTCGTGACGATCCATCGACTCGGTCACGAGGGAAGAAAACACCGAATTTGCCGCTGCACTCATGCCTTATTAGATGTTACTCCTCGCGCCGCCGTTGCGGAATGCACTTTTTGGCAACCCACTCGCGCCAAGGCCCAGGCTGGGAATAAGATCGCAGCAATCCCTTTTACTGGAGCCACTTCCGTGCGATCTTCCCGTAACCTCGTCCTTCTCTTCGTTCTTGCGGCTTTCCTCGCGCTTCCTTCGCTGCGCGCCCAGACCTTCACCCATCAGGACGAGCAAGCCATCCGCGCCGTCATGCAGAAGCAGATCGTCGACTGGAACAAGGGCGATCTCGACAGCTTCGCCAAAAGCTACAAGAACGCGCCGGACATCCTCTTCGTCAACTCCAGAATCTATCGCGGCTACGACGCCATGCTCCAGCGCTACAAGACCTCATACCCCACCCGCGAAAAGATGGGCATTACCAGCTACTCGCAGCTTGAGGTCCAGCCCCTCAGCGACAAGTTCGCCACCGTCACCGGCCACTTCCATCTGGAGCGCACCGCCGCTGGCGGAGGCAACGCCGACGGCTACTTCATGGTCGTCTTCGAGAAGACCTCTGCGGGCTGGAAGATCGTCCGCGACGACACCACGCCGCTGCCGAAGGCCCAGTAATCGCTTCAGCCCGCGCGTTTCGTCCGGATAATGTCCTCGCAGTTGAAGCACTGCCTCATCGAGCGGTTCGGCTTCCCTGTAATACGCCGGTTACGATGAATCGCCTGCAACCGGCTACACTTTTCCGTGATGTGAAATATCTCCGAGCCCTCGCTCCACGTCGGCGGAATCTCCGGCGTAAGCTTCGGTTCCTCGGGAAACAAAGGTATCGACTGCATCCATTTACGATAACGGCACACGCTGAGGATTGCTATCCCAGCTCCGGCTTGTGAAGCTTTCCACGCGCGGCAAACATCTGACCAGACACAAGGAGTGTTCATGGAATACAGGCAACTTGGAAAATCGGGTTTGAAGGTGCCGGAGCTTTGCTTCGGTGCGGGTACGTTCGGCGGCAGCTCCAACGAGTTCTTCAAGGCATGGGGCGCCACCGCCGACATCGACGAAGCCCGTAAGCTGGTCGATATCTGCATGGAGTCCGGCATCAACTTCTTCGACACCGCGGACATCTACTCCGACGGGCAGAGCGAAGAAGTCCTCGGCAAGGCCATCGACCACCTCAACCGCGAAGACGTCCTCATCTCCACCAAGGCCACCTTCCGCCTCGGCAAAGGCCCCAACGACGTAGGTTCTTCGCGCTATCACCTCATCCAGTCGGCGGAGCGTTCGCTCAAGCGCCTCGGCACCGACTACATTGACGTCTACCACCTCCACGGCTTCGACGCGACCTCGCCCGTCGAGGAGACCCTGCGCGCTCTCGACGATCTCGTCCGCGAGGGCAAGGTCCGTTACATCGCCTGCTCCAACTTCTCCGGCTGGCACCTCATGAAGTCCCTCAGCGTCAGCGAGCGCTACGGCTGGAGCCGCTACGTCGGCCACCAGGCCTACTACTCCCTGCTCAACCGCGAGTTCGAGTGGGAGCTGATGCCGCTCGGCATCGATCAGGGCGTAGGCACGCTCGTCTGGTCGCCGCTCGGCTGGGGACGCCTCACCGGCAAGCTGCGCCGTGGCGCACCCGCACCGGAGCAGAGCCGCCTCAACTCCAAGCTCGCCTCCGACGCCGGTCCACAGGTATCGGAAGAGCATCTCTACAAGATTGTTGACGCCATCGACGAGATCGCAAAAGAGACCGGCAAGACCGTTCCGCAGATCTCGCTCAACTGGCTCCTCCGCCGCCCCACCATCTCCACGCTCATCATCGGGGCTCGCAACGAGGAGCAGCTTCGCCAGAACATCGCCGCCACCGGCTGGGAGCTGACCAAAGAGCAGGTAGCCAAACTCGACGCCGCCAGCGAAGTCCCCCTCACCTACCCCTACTGGCACCAGCGCCAGTTCCAGGAGCGCAACCCCCGCGCGGTCTAACCAACCTGCATCGCAACATAAAAGAGGGCGCGGCAATCATAGCCGCGCCCTCTTTTATTACCTTCGTCCCGAGTTAGAACTTCACCAGAAACGCCAGCGTCAGCCGGTTCTCGCTGTTGCGAAGATCGGGAGTCCATCCCGGAACCACCGACCCCAGGGCACCCGTATTGCCGCCCGGAGGTGTAACGCCTCCCGGCCCGCTGAAGTACGGCACATTCGCCGCGCGATGGTTATATTCCAGCCGATATGTGAAGTATTGGCTCGGCATATAGTCCGCCGTTACCGAGGCGTCCCATGCCTTGAACGGATCACCCGGATTCTCCGTGAAGTAAGGCGTGCCCGAAGCAGCCGTCGCGCCGTTGATCGGCGGCAGCAGCACAAGGTACCGCCCCGGATTGTTGATCCGTCCTCCGCCCAGCGTCAGCGCATAGCGGTCGCGGTCGAACCAGAGCCGGTTGTACGCCATAAAGCCAAGGAAGCTCTGCTTCGGGCCGTTCTTGCCGTTACCCATGCAGCTCACGCCGCCGCCGCTCTCGCAGCCGATGTCGCCGGTCAGCGTAGCCGCAGCCTTGCTGACAAAGGAGGTGGGCCGGTCATAGTACTTGTACTCCACGCTGTCGTCGCTGTGGTACCGCGTGCGGCTGGAGACGCCCAGCGCATCCTCGCCATAGCCATACTGGTTGAAGATGAAAGCCAACTTGCCGTTAGGCCGGTACAGAATCTGCCCGCCCAGCCCCGGACGATTGTTGAACCGTCCATACGACTGCCATCCGTTGATGAACCAAGGCTCGATCTTCAGCTTGGCCGTCGGAAACCACTGCACCCGCACGCCGTTGAAGAACCACGGTGTATTCGACGACACATACGAGGGCTGATACGCCCAGTTATCGAACTGGTAGTACGAGAACAACCCCACGTAAGACATAAAGATTCCGGCATCCACGTTCAGGCCATGCTGCACGTTGAAGTGGTATCCGCCGTATGCCTCGGAGAGATACCGGTACGCATCGGCAAGGTTCCACTGCCCGCGCGCCGGGCTGGCATCGTTGCGCGGCGTCGTCTCCGAGTAGAGTCCGAACTGCGTCATCACCCTCGCCCGAACATTGTCATAGTGGAAATCCCCACCCACGCCAAGCTGGGTTAGCTGCACCTCGTTCGAGCGAAAGATCTCGCTCGATCCGCCGATAGTATCGTCCTTCGGATGGCGGAAGTCATACGTATAGTTCACGTCCGCGCGAATCTCCGGCGTAAAGAACGTCGTCGCATACGGCGTGTCCTTCGTTCGCGCACTACCCGTCAGCCAGGTAAAGTCCGCAAACGCAAACGGCTCCGAATGCGGATCTTTCGGATCGGTCGAAACCGCAGGTAGCGGAGCAAGCATCGCAGACGCCACCGGAGCCTTCGGAGATATCGTGGGTTGTGTCTCTGGCGTGGAAGAGCTCGTCCTCTTCATCTCATCCAGCTCCTGTTGCATCTTCCGGAGCTGGTCTTCCAACTGCTGCATCTTCTGGTTCTGTGCTGGTGCGTCGCCTGAAGTTTGCTGTGCGGCATCCTGAGCCTGAAGAGACCCCGGAAGAGACAAACTCAGCGTAAGGAGACCTGCAATCGCCGTTCTCCGCACACTGAAACTCATATTGGTCTTCACTTCACTTCTCCATTCCCGCTGCCGTGCTGCGCGAGAACGCAGGCCTGCGGCAGACGCTAAGATTCAGCGTAGGAACCGCGGCCTAAAGAGTTCGTCAAGGACCCATAAAGAGTTCATAAGGGCCCCGGAGACAGAAAGCCCTTAGTCGTTCAAAGACAGTAATTTACCGGGAAGAAACCGTCCGTGCGAAAACGCTGCCGGACTAGTGTCCCGCCGAAGGATTGACGTTCTTCGGAGGACGAGGAATCAGGAACAGCAGAGGCAACATGCACGCGCAGAACACCGCCAGGTACTGGACGATATCCAGATACGCCAGCATCCCCGCCTGCCTGTGAAGCTGGTTATAGACGTAAGCCTGCGCCGTGCTCGCCCCGGTTCCGGCCAGCGGATTGCCGCCGCGATGCCCGCCGAAGAATGTCTTCAGCGAAGCGATCTGGCTCATGAAAGCCGGATTGCCGGACGTCAGATTGCGGATCATGTTGCTCTCATGCGCCGCCGTCCTGCGCGTCAGCATCGTCGCCATAAACGCCGTGCCGCACGAGCCGCCGATGTTGCGCGCAAGGTTCGTCAGGCCGGAGACGTCGTTGTTCTCCGACTGCTTCACCCCGATGTACGAGATCGTATTGATCGGGATGAACAGGAACGCCAGCCCCGAGGCCTGGAAGCACCGCAGAAACACCAGCCGTCCGTAGCTGATGTCCAGGTTCATCGTATGCATCGTAACCAGCGACAGCGTCAGCATGATGAACCCATACGCAATCAGCTTGCGCGGGTCCACCCTCCCTACCAGCAGGCCGACCACCGGCATCATGGCCATCATCATCAGGCCCGCCGGAGAGAGCACCAGCCCCGCCAGTTCCGCCGTATATCCCAGCAGCGTCTGCACAAACTGCGGAATCAGAATCGTCGTGCCGTACAGCGAGAATCCCAGCACAAACATCAGCACAAAGCTGACAGAAAAATTAGGTCGTTTGAACAGCGTCAGGTTCAGGATCGGCCTGTGTCCTTCGCGAAGCTGCTTCAACTCCCACCAGATCATCACGACGAACGCAACCACCATGGCCACGGTAAAGAACGTAATCAGGTGCGAGGAGAACCAGTCATCCTCCTGGCCCTTATCCAGCACAAACTCCAGCGAGCCGAATGTAAGGCCAAGCAATCCGAATCCCAGAAAGTCCAGCTTGATGCCGCCCTTTTGCGACTCCTTCACCTGCTTCTCCACCCACGGCGGATCTTCCACAATGCGCGAGGTAAGGAACAGCGAAAGCAGACAGATCGGCACGTTCAAAAAGAAGATCCATCGCCAATCAAAGTTATCGGTAATGTACCCGCCCAGAGTAGGCCCAATCGCCGGAGCGCACACCACGGCCAGGCCATACATCGCGAACGCCTGCCCGCGTTTCTCCGGAGGAAATGTATCGGCCAGGATCGCCTGTTCCGAAGGAGCCAGTCCGCCGCCGCCAATGCCTTGCAGAATACGGAAGAAGATCAGAAGCGGCAGCGAAGGGGCCAGCCCGCACATCGCCGAGCTGATGCCGAACAGCGCCACGCAGATCATGTAGAACTTCTTGCGCCCGATGAACGTCGTCATATAGGCGCCTGCCGGCAGAATGATCGCATTCGCAACCAGATACGCCGTCAGCACCCACGTCGCTTCATCCTGGGTAGACCCCAGCCCGCCCGCGATATGCGGCAGCGCCACGTTGGCGATGGAGGAGTCAAGCACCTCCATAAACGTAGCCAGCGTCACCGTCATGGCGACGATCCATGGATTCACACGTGGCCGCCACGGCTGATCGACGGCCTTTGCCGGTACTTGCGCGTCAGGGAACTGAGCGTCTGAGAGTTCTATCGTAGAGGTCGCCATGGACTTTTAATACGATTGCGTGGAGAGCAGGAGGGATTCAGGAATTCGTCGGATCCGCGCCGATTTTGATAAGAAAGAAGAAAATTCAATCAAAATCACGATAAGCTAGCGTCACAATGTCTACTCTTGCCCTCCGCCCCCGGCAACTTGCTGCGCTCGTCCTCTCTGCCTGCGCCGCGCTGACGCTCCACGCCCAGACATCTCAGACGCCATCCCAGACGTCCCAGACCCCGCCCGCAACCCAGGCTCCCCGCCGGGGCGGAGCCCGTCCCCCGCTCACCCCCGAGCAGATCCATGCCAACAAATTAATCGGCGAGTACGGTCCCTACCGCGCCAACAACGACCTGCTCTCCTACGATCTCGATATCCGCGTCGATCCCGAAAAGAAGCTCGTCAGCGGCAAGAACACCATCCGCTTCAAGATGCTCAAAGACGGTGACAAGATCCAGCTTGAGCTCGTCCCCACCCTCAATATCGATGGCATCAAGTTCGGTTCCGACACCCTCAAGTACGATCGCGATGGCCGCACCCTCTTCGTGAACTTCCCCCGCACCCTCCGCGCCGGGCAGGTCTACTCCATCGTCTTCGCCTACTCCGGCACGCCCCAGTCCACCGGCCGCTTCGGCGGCTTCACCTTCGGCAAAGATCCCGTAGGCCGTCCCTGGGTCTACACCGCCTGCGAGGGCCTCGGCGCCAGCATCTGGTGGCCGAATAAGGACCAGTGGAAGGACGAGCCGCAGGAAGGAATGTGGATTCGCGTCGCCGTTCCCAACGGACTCACCGACGTCTCCAACGGACGCTTCGCAGGTAAGAAGGACCTGGGCGACGGCTACACCCAGTGGAACTGGCACGTCCAGTACCCCATCAACAACTACGACGTCTCCCTGAACATCGGCACCTACGTCCACTTCGGCGACAAGCTCGGCGCGCTCTCGCTCGACTACTACGTCCTGCCCGAAGACCTCGATAAGGCCAAGGCGCAGTTCTCGCAAGCTCCCGGCATGATCAAGGCCTACGAGCACTACTTCGGCCAGTATCCCTTCCAGAACGACGGCTACAAGCTCGTCGAAGCCCCCTACTCCGGCATGGAGCATCAGAGCGCCGTCACCTACGGCAACCTCTTCAAAAACGGCTATCTCGGCCGCGACTGGACCGGCGTAGGCATCAGCCCGCGCTTCGACTTCATCATCATCCACGAGAGCGGCCACGAGTGGTTCGGCAACGCCATTACCGCCGCCGACCCCTCCGACATGTGGATTCACGAGGGCTGGACCACCTACCTCGAAACTCTCTACGTCGAATACCACTACGGCCATGCCGACGCATTAAAGTACCTCAACGGTTACAAGCCCAAAGTCCACAACGACCGCCCCATCGTCGGCGAGCACGGCGTCAACATCAGCCCGCCGGAGGATCAGTACTTCAAGGGCGCGCTCTTCCTCAACACCCTGCGCAGCGTCGTCAACAACGACGCGCTCTGGTGGAAGACCCTCCACGGCCTCTTCCAGACCTTCAAATACAAGACCATCATGACCGAGGATGTGGTCGCCTACTTCAACCAGCACACCGGCATGAACCTGACGCCGCTCTTCGACCAGTACCTGCGCCACACGGCCATCCCCACGCTGGAGCTGAAGTTCGACCAGCCCGGCTCTGTCTCCTACCGCTGGCAGGTGGATGAAAAAGCGTTTGCCATGCCCATCCGCGTAGGCGATCCCGCTCACTGGCAGATCATCCGTCCCACTACCGAGTGGCAGACGATGAAGACGCCCCTCACCAAGGACACGTTCGATGTAGCCACCGATCTCTACTACGTCAACGTAAACAAGAACTAGCACTTCATGCGGTACTGAACAGCGTGGGTCTCCCGTAGGTCAGAGGGTATATTTATCCGCCGACCAACGGGAGGCCCAAGCGAAGCTTTAAAAAGGCGTGAAACGCCCGCTCGCCGCGCAGGCGGCCCGTCCGGCAGGACACGAAGCTTAACAATCCGTGTCCGGAGTGCTAGATTCGAGTCTCCGCTGTTGCGCAACGGAGTGGAGAAGAAGACGTAGATGCATCCGGACCTCGAAAAGCTGATCATCCTGCAAAACCACGACGTAGAGGCCAAACGCCTGCGCGACGAGATCGCCGCCCTGCCCAAACGTATCGCCGAGCTCGAAGCGAAAGCCAAGGCCGTGGAAGGCCAGCGCGCCGTCATCCTCGATCTCATCGCCAAAGAAGAGGCCCTGCGCCGCCGCCAGGAGTCCGACATCAAGGACCACAAGGCCAAGGCCGACCGCATCCGCAAGCAGATGGACCTAGCCACCACCACCGCGCAGGTAACGGCCTTCGAGCACGAGATAGCCTTCGCCCAGTCCGAGGCCAGCCGCCTCGAAGACGCCGAGCTGGAAAGCATGGAGCGCAGCGAAGGCCTCGACCAACAGAAGCTCCTCGCCGACGAGGCCGTCACCAACGCCAACGCCACCCTCGATCGCGAGCGCATCCGCGCCGCCGAGACCATCGCGCAGGACAAGATCTCCCTCGCTGCCGTGGACGAGCTCCGCAAATCTGCCCGCGCCGGAATCGGCGAAGACGCCCTCTCCACCTACGACCGCATCGCCAAAGCCAAGGGCACAGCCATCGCCGAGGCCCTCAACCAGAAGTGCATGGCCTGCCAGATGATGGTGCGCCCGCAGCGCTGGAACGACCTCCGCGAGCGCGACAACAACGACACCATGATGACCTGCGAGACCTGCGGTCGCCTCCTCTACTACGATCCCGCCCGCGACGCCCCGCAACGCAAGACCGTCCCCGTCGAAAGCATCGCCGCCTCCATCATCCGCTCCACCATCTGAGACAATACTCAGGTGAAACGCATTTGTATCGACATGGACGAGGTAATGGCTGACGCGCTCGGCGAACACGTCAGCCGTTACAATCAGCACTTCAACGAGCAGGTCACCCTCGCCGATCTCGAAGGCAAGTGGCTCTGGGAGGTCGTCTCCTCGGATCGGCACGAAATCCTCGAAGCCCAGCTCCGCTCCGACGATTTCTTCTTTTCGTTAGCCGTCATGCCGGAGTCGCAGCGCGTCATCCGCCGCCTGCAACAGAGCTACGAGGTCTTCATCGCCACTGCCGCTATGGAGGTCCCCAGCTCCTTCGACCAGAAGTACCGCTGGCTAGCGGAGCACTTCCCCTTCATCCCCGCCTCGCACATCGTCTACTGCGGCGACAAGAGCATCCTCCGCGCCGACTACCTCATCGACGACAATCCCCGCCAGCTACGCCGCTTCACCGGCGAAGGCATCCTCTACAGCTCCCCCCACAACGCCGGAGTCAAAGGCTACAAACGGGTCAACAACTGGCTCGAAGTAGAAAAACTCTTCCTCGACTAAGCCACAAAAGAAATCGCTTTTAAATCCGCGCAAATTCAAAGAACCGCGGCCGTTCCTTTACGCGTAAAGAGCAGCCTCAAACTGCTGCAACATAGCGTCCGACCACGCGTGGGTAGACTTCCGCCACGTCTCGCCCTGCTCTTCCATGAAGTTCGGAAAGTCCATCCTGCAATACCCGCACCGGGCCTTGAAGTCATACAGACCCTGCGCCGTGCCATCCAGATACAGCGCTGCCTGCATCCCGTCCCGCGACCACTCCACCGACGCGATCCGCTGCGGCTCCGGCCGCTGTTTCTCCGCATCGCTCTTCTTCAGCGCATCGACGTTATAGATCAGCATCGCATCCAGGATCGCGTGCTCATGTGCCTCCTGCGAGCGGTCGCACGCATAGAAGTATCCGGCCACCCCTTCATCTTCAAAGACGACCGTCCACGGAACGGCAGGGGAGTCCGACGAGAGAAACGCGCGGCCAGGCGTGAAAGAGAGCGAGTCCATATCTCTCACGATACACTCGAAGAGAGAACTTCTGCCGCGTCCGGAATCTGGAAATCGCGTGCATCTTTTTAGGACCGTTGGGGAAGCATTTACATGTTAATTCGCGAAAAATCCAGAACCCAGGACCAAGCACTGAACGCATGAAGCTTCCCCGCATTAAATTCGGACGTCCTCAGCAGCTCGCCGCGCTCCTTCTCCTTCTCTTCCTCGGGGAGTGCCTCTGGGTCGTCAGCCGCCAGCAGCTCTCCCAGCAGGACTATCGCTACGCCCAGTGCGGGCGCGAGATGTGGGAGCGCCCCTCGCCCCTCGCCGGCTACTTCACCACCTGCGGCAACCTCAACGGCGACGGCACCTTCGCCTACCGAGTCTCCGGCCTGCCTCTCACCCTCCAGCGCCTCGTCCTCCTCGGGGCCGATAAGTTCCGCAAGCCCGAAAATCGTCTCTACGCCGAAGGCACCCTCAAGGGCTCCATGTGGGAGGCGCGCCACCAGCTCTTCAGCGTCAAATATCTCCTGCATCTCCCCTTCATCTTCTTCGCCATCTGGCTCGGTGGCGGGTTATGGTGGGTCTCCCGCCGCCTCTTCGGCAACGAAGGCGGATTCTTCGCCCTCGCCCTCTACTGCTTCTGTCCGGAGGTCGTCCGCGCCGCTGTCAATCCCAACAACGACGTCCTCGCCATGTGGGGACTCTACGGCCTCGTCTACACCGCCATCGGCGTCGCCCATGCCATGCAGGGGCCGCGGCGCAAATGGCGTCCGCGCATCGCACTCCTCACCCTCGCCCTCGGACTCACCGCCACCGCGCACCTGCTGGCCGCGATGGTAGGCTTCGTCCTCTCTTTCCTCTGGATGTTCTACCTCGCTGAGCGCCGCCGCAGCTACGTCATGCAGGTGCTCATCTTCTCCGCCGTCGGAGCGATCGTCATTCTGCTCGCGTCGTATGCCTTCCGTCTCGCGCCCTTCAGCTACGTCTTTACCGGAGGCTCCGCCCGCTTCTGGTTTTCGCTCGAACCCGCCAGCCATTTCTTTTCCAGCCTCGCCAACGCGCCCATTGCCGTCGCCGCCCTCGTCTCGCTGATCCTCTACGTCACCACCCGGCGCTGTCGTTACTTCGGCAACACGGCCCCGCTCGTCATGACGCTCCTGCTGCTCCCCCTCATCACCACCCAAACCGTCTCGCAGCCTCTCATCTGGGCCATCCCCTTCCTCCTTACCTTCATCGGCGGTGTCTTCGCCGACGCCCTCGAAACCCGCCAGCGCAAGCTCTTCCTCGTCCTCTCCGGCGGCGTCCTCCTCACCCAGACCCTCATCTGCCTCTCGCTCCTCCCCCAGCTAGCCCGCTAGCTGCATCGCAAATTGCTTTGAAAAGGGTGAGCCTTCAGGGCTTCTGAAAAAGTCCTCGTTCCTGTCTTTGGGATTAGCGCAGGGCTTCAGCCCTGCGAAAAGTCGAGCAAATTACAAGGGGCTTCAGACCCGCCCAACAAACAAAAGAAATCTCTTCTGCATCACAAAGAGAATGTTGATATTCCCAAACTGAATCTCTCCAGCCACTGTTTTCGGCCCTGTTTCCACCGAAACCGGGGCAAATTCCTGCATAATAAGGCGTCACCGCAAAGAAAAAACTACAAGCCATCCAGGATGGTCCATTCGTGATCTTGAAGTCTCCCCTTCGCTCCCTCTGTGTCCTCGGCGCCGTCTCCCTCCTCCTCCTCAGCGGAGGATGCCGCCGCTCCCGCCGCTCCAAGTCCCAGCCCAACACCGACGCTTACGCCGACAAGCTCCACCAGCTCGTTGAAAAGAAAGCCCTGCCCTCCGAGAAGGTCGATACCAGCAAGGTACCCAACCTCCGCTGGCCCAACTTCTCCGACTACCAGTCCATCGTCGCCGCCTTCTACGAAGCCCGTAACTACGAGGTCGCCTGGACCCGCGACGGCGTCCCCACCCCCACGGCCAAAGCCTTCATCGAGCAGTTCCAGAACGCCTCCGCCAAGGGCCTCATCCCCGAGGACTACGACGCCTCCCGCTGGGACGGCCGCATCCAGGCGCTCTCAGCCAAATCCGACGACGCTATCTCTTCCTTCGACGTCGCCATAACCGTCAACGTCCTACGCTATATCTCCGATCTCCACATGGGCCGTGTCAACCCCGCCCACTTCAACTTCGAGATCCCCGTGCAGGACAAGAAGTACAACCTCGCCGAATTCGTCTCCGACAACGCAGTAGACGCCGCCGACGTTCCTAAACTGATCGCTGGCGTCGAGCCCGACTCCGAAGACTACCGCCGCACCGAGCAGGCCCTCGCCCACTATCTAGACCTCGCCAAACAACAGCAGGAAGAAAACGCCGACCCCCTTCCCGCAGTAGCCAAAACCGTCTCCACCGGCGGCTCCTACCCCGCAGCCGATGCTCTCCTCCAGCGCCTCCAGCTAGAGGGCGCCGCCGATCCAGCCCCCGCGCCGCCCGCCGACGCCCCCGCCCCGCGCCACACCACCTACACCGCGGCTCTCGCCACCGCCGTCAAGCACTACCAGCAGCGCCACGGCCTCACCGACGACGGCAAGCTCACCCCGCAGACCATCAAGTCCCTCAATGTCCCCCTCTCCGAACGCGTCCTCCAGCTCGAAAACTCCCTCGAACGTTGGCGCTGGCTCCCCGAGCCCTACCTCCACCCACGCCTCATGGTGAACCTGCCGGAGTTTCTCCTGCGCGGCTACACGCCCGACAACACCCAGGACTTCTCCATGCGCGTCGTCGTCGGCCAGGCCAAAGACAACCACGACACCCCCGTCTTCGCCCACATGATGAAGTACCTCGTCTTCCGACCCTACTGGAACGTCCCCGTCAGCATCGCCCGCAAGGAGATCGTCCCGCACGTAGCCGCCAACCCCGGCTACCTCGCCTCGAAAAACTTCGAAGCCGTCAACAATAAAGGAGTTGTCCAGACCGGCGTTACCGCCCGACAGATCCAGCAGGGCATGGTCATGGTGCGTGAGAAGCCCGGCCCCAAAAACTCCCTCGGACTGGTCAAGTTCATGTTCCCCAACCAGTACGACATCTACCTCCACTCCACCCCGGCGGTCTCGCTCTTCCAGCGCACCCGCCGCGACTACAGCCACGGCTGCATCCGCGTCCAGAAGCCCATCGACCTCGCTACCTGGGTCCTACAGGACAACTCCGGCGACTGGGACACCGACAAGATCACCGACGCCATGAACAACGGTCCCGACAACAAGACCGTCAGCCTCAAAACCCAGCTCCCCATCGTCATCTTCTACCTCACCGCCCACGTCGACGAAGACGGTCAGGTAGACTTCTTCGACGACATCTACGGCTACGACGCCGACATGCAGCAGGTCTTCGCCAAAGGCCCACCCTACCCTGTAAAACCCGAGCCCATCGTCCCCAAAACCAAACCCGGAGATACGGTCTAAAAACGTCCTAACGCCGGACGGGCGGTACTTCGTACCGTGCCGAGCTTCGCGCAGTCCTCCCGTTGGTCGGCGGAAGAATCTACCAGCCGACCAACGGGAGGCCCACGCGAAGCTTTAAAAAGGCGTGCAAACGCCCGCCCCACGCGCAGTGGGCCCGTCCGGCAGGACATGATCCTTTAACGAGCCTTTCTAGGCACCGGAACCAGATTCTTCTTCACCATCTCCATATCCACCGGGTCGCCATCGTTCAGCACATCAATGTGCTCAATCACCACCGTATCCAGCGGCTTGTCCTTGGCGTCCCGCCGCACCCGCGCAATCTGCTTCTCCAACTCCACCGAAGCATCGTCGCACTGCCCAAAGACCGTATACGTCCTGCTCAGCCTCCGTACCGGATGCTCCGTCACGTAGAACTGGCTTCCATTCGTATTCGGCCCCGCGTTCGCCATCGCCAGCCGCCCCGCGCGGTAGAACGTAATCCCCTCCGTCGGCCCCTCGTCCTTGTACTGGAACCCCGGCCCGCCTCCGCCCGGCCGTCCTCCACCCTGCGCCAGAAAGTCAGGAATCACCCGATGAAAGCTTGACCCGTCATAGAACGGCCTGCCATGCACCACCTGCTTCGTCACCGGATCGGTCCAGTCCAGCGTCCCCGTGGCCAGCCCGATAAACACCCCGCTCGTAATCGGAGCCTGCTTCGTATACAGCCTGCACGTAATCTTGCCCATGCTCGTGTGAATAATCA
This sequence comes from Terriglobales bacterium, assembly GCA_015655585.1. Taxonomy (GTDB): domain Bacteria; phylum Acidobacteriota; class Terriglobia; order Terriglobales; family Acidobacteriaceae; genus Edaphobacter. The sequence goes on from JAATEV010000110.1 coordinate 14,493, forward strand.
CCGTAGGCCCCGAGGGCTCCGGCTGCGGAGCCTCTGCCGGACGCTGCATAGCCGGCGGCAGAATCGGCTTCACCTTCGCGGCAACCTTGGGCATAGGCTGTCCACGCCGCACAATCGTCACCCGGTTAATCGCCACCGCCTGGTTCGGATCGCCGTCCGTCGTCAGCGCAAACCGCGTAATCTCCGCCGCCCGCTTCGCCGAGACTTCGTCGCACTGCCCAAAGATGGGCATGTGCCCATCCAGCGCGGCTGCCTTCCGGCTCGTAATCAGAAACTGTGAGCTGTTCGTGTCCGGCTTCGCATTCACCATCGCCAGCCTGCCCGGAACGTCGAACTTCAGCTCCGGCACAATCTCATTCGCGAACGTATACCCAGCCGTCCCTTGCCGGTTACCCAGCCGGTCGCCACCCACAATGTACGAGGAGGAATTCCCGGCAATCACCGTGCCGTCATAGAACCGCTTGCCATGCATCACCTTCCCGCTCACCGGGTCTGTCCAGTCCTTCGTCCCCTCCGCCAGCGCGATAAAGTTCGCCACGGCCACCGGAGCTTCTTTCTCAAAGAGCCTGCACGTCATCCGGCCCATCGTCGTATCGATCACTGCCACCGGCCCCGTAGGCTCCGGCCCCGACACCGGAAAAACCGCAGTCTGAGCCGCTCCTGAACCAGCCGCCACCAGCAAAGTGGAGGCCCAAAGGCAAACCGTCGTAACGCGAGAAAAAAGAGTCATTTTTATCCTGGCCTCCCGCCCACCCGGACAAACCCATCGGGACAAGAGCAAAATCGGCAGATGTTTTGGTAATGCAATAAATATATATGCGCCACCAAGGCATCACCCCCGCCGACGAGTACCCTCCCCCAGCCGCCGGGCAAAGTCCAGAAACACCAGCGCCGCCGGAGAATACCCTCCCGGATCGGGCTGTGTGAACACGCCCGTCAGCGGGTCCATCTGTTGCCGGAACTCCGTATGCCGCATCATCGCCTCGCACCACTGCCCCATCAGATGGTTCAGCTCGGCCTCCTTGCCATAGTGCGCCATCCATCGCGGAGCCCGCAGCGCCGTCAGAGCCTGGCTCGCCCCGCCCCAGCTATTCCTCGGAATCGGCCTCACAAACTTCGGGTCGTCCATCGCAACCGAGGCCAGCGGATACGCTCCCCAGAACGCCTTCGGATTGTGCAGTTGCCGCGTCCACACCGCGTCAATAATCGCCTTGTCCTTTGCTTTATCCAACACATGCTCGCCAAACACTCGGCTCATCGCGTCCGACCGCACCCGCACAAATTTGTTCTGCGCATCCACGTCATAGAATGCCGCATCCTTAGGGTCATACAGCCGATCAATAATTAGCTTCCGAATCGTCTCCGCATCCGTGCGCCACTTCTCCGCCTCGCCCGGCTTGCCCAACGCCGTAGCCATCCTGCTCAATGCCACCCGCGCACCATACACCGTGGCCGAAAGATCCGGGCAAAGCCGCGGCAGCGAAGCAATCGGCGGACACTTCCGCGCATCCAGGTCGGGACACGCATTCGGAATCCCCTCCCACCGCGGACTGTTGTCATGCCCCGTGTCATACGTGCAGAACCCCTCCACCAGACCCGTCTTCCGCGTATCGCGATACCGCCGCAGCCACGCATCCCACGCGCTGCAACTCTTGTAGGCCGCCGTTAGCAGCTCGTCGTCGCCCGTCATCTGGCTCAACTCCCACGCCGTCGCCGCAATCGGCACCACCATCTGGATCTGGCTGAAGCTCGTCGTCCCGTCCAGCCGCGTATACGCGCACATCTGCCCATCCGGCTTCTGGAGCGCAAAGAAGACCATGTGGTTGTTCTTCGCGGCTTGCAGGGGAGTCGCCGCGCCCGCCGGAGTCTTCACAAACCTCTCCAGCGTCCCGTACACCAGCCCCTCCTGAGGCGCACACTCCTGCCACACGCCCATGTACACGCTGCCCTCCACCAGCATCGGGTGCGGATACGTCTTGAATGTGTCGTGGACGTTCCCCGCCAGCGTCTTCAGCGCCGCGTCCCAGGTCGTAGCCCAGCGAGGATCGCCCGAGGCGAACGCAGGCCTCCCCGCCGCCTCCCACCCCATCCCATAAGCGCCGCCCGGCAGCATCGTCGCTCCTGCCGCCATCGCAGCCCGCTTCACAAACTCTCGTCTTGACCCGGAAAGTTCCATTCCGGCTACGCTCGATTTCGCAGAGATATTTTTTTTCATCCGCATGATGCGGATAAGTGTACCCCCGCATTTAAACTTGCAGCGATGCATCCTCAAGCCGGGCCTCCCGCCTCGAACGACAAACCGACCCGGAACGCTTCCTCGCTCGATCCCTTCAGCTTCCGCCGGAAACTCATGCCGTGGTACCGCACCCACGCCCGCAAGCTACCCTGGCGCGGCGTCAGCGATCCCTATCGCATCTGGGTCTCCGAAGTCATGCTCCAGCAGACCCGCGTAGCCGCTGTCATCGACCGCTACAACGACTTCCTCCTCCGCTTTCCCACCATCCCCGCCCTGGCCCTCGCGCCCGAGGCCGACGTTCTCGCCGCCTGGTCCGGCCTCGGCTACTATCGTCGCGCCCGTATGCTCCACAAGGCCGCCAAGTTCATCATCGAGGAGCGCGGCGGCGTCCTCCCCCAGACCTCCATCGGCCTGCGCACCCTCCCCGGCATCGGCGAATACACCTGCGCCGCCATCGCCAGCATCGCCTTCGGAGAGAGCATTGCCGTCATCGACGGCAACGTCGAGCGCGTCCTCCTCCGTCTCACCGGACAGCCTCAGCTCGGGACCGCCGCCGGTCGCACCTTCGTCCGCCAGCAGGCCGACATTCTCGTCCCGCGCCGCCGCATCAACGCCCACGTCAACGCTCCCGGCGATCACAACCAGGCCATGATGGAGCTCGGAGCCACCATCTGCCTCCCCAAGGCGCCGCTCTGCCTCCAGTGTCCCGTCTACAGCATGTGCAAGACGCGGGGCGAGCATCCCACCCTGCCTCGCCCCGCGCAACGCAGCCGCCCCGCCGCCTATCTCCTCAGCCTCCGCAAACGCGGCACTCTCACCGAGGTACTCCTGGAGCTTCGCCTCTCCAACGCCAGCCTCATGCCCGGCATGTACGAGCTGCCGCCTCTGCCGACCGATTCCGTACAGGGCCGAGAGCCGATCCTCCGTCTCCGCCACGCCATCACCAACACCAACTACTACGTGCAGGTCTTCGCCGCTCGCGGCCCCAAGGACCGAGGGCTCCGCCGCGCTATTCCCGCGGCGAAGAACGATCTCCATTGGGTGAGGACCGGTCGTCTGGCAGAGTTTCCTCTCACCGGCCTTACCCGCAAGATCCTCCAGCGCCTCGACGTCATGGCCGCATCTATCCCCGCCCCCAAATGAAATTCCCAATAGAGGCATTTGCTTTGAAAGGATGGGGCTTCAGAGGAAGCTGAAAAGTCGTTATCTTGTAAGGCCCAGGCTTGTTTTGAAAGGGCGGGGCTTCAGCCCCGCCGTAAAGCTCACCTATGCAACGCGACTTTAGTCGCCGAGGGAATCTTTCACGAAGCCAAAGCCTCTTTCCCTCCAGCGCCAACGCTCCTACTGCATCTGCGACGTCCCTTTCCTGGCCGCAGGCATCATCGGCGTGCGTCCGCCCGTCAGGTTCGCCAGCCGTGCGCCCGCCGCCTGATGCGGCAGCGCATGTTGCAGCGTCACAATCAGCGCCGTAGCTGGTTCCTCGCCCACGCAGGCGTAGTTGTGGCTCGTATTCGCGTCAAAGTAGACCGCGTCGCCCGCTTCAATGCGATGGATCGTCTCGCCATGCCGAACATCCAGGCTGCCCGAGAGCAGGTACAGGAACTCGCAGCCTGCATGTTGATGCGACCGCGGCACCCGGCTTTCCTTCAGTGGCAGAAACTCCGCAAAGTAAGGGTCAAGCTGCCTGTCCGGAACCTGGTACCCCAGGCTCTCGAAGAAGTACGACGGGTCTTCCGCACCCGTCTGGGGCAGTCGCACGCGCTCGCCGCGCCGATGCACCCGGAACAGCGCCTGAGGTTCGGGATCGAAGAAGTAGCTCAGGTCCTTCGAGAAGACCATCGCGATCCGGGCTAGGTTACGCAGCGTAGGCACCACGCGCCCTGTCTCCAGTTGCGACAGAAAGCTTGCGGAGAGGCCCGTATGGCGGCCCAGTTCTACAAGCCCCATCGACTTCTTCAATCGCAGGTATTTAATGCGTTCGCCAATGCGTTTCTCGGCGATAAAGGATTCAGCAGCTTCGCCATCGACCTGCAGCTTTCGTATATCTGCAGACGTGGACTCTTCAGGCATCGATCCGGAGGGGAGGGGTACGGAGGCCATGTTTTCATCCTTAAATTGTTTTGTTTCAGAGAGTGCTGAAAAAGTCTCGGTTTTTTGAAAGGGACGCGGTCTAGGACGCGCCGTAACTTTCCCTCCTGCTCAACGGGACCGGAGTCGCTGAGGGAATCTTCCTGCTTCAAAAAGAGACTCTTCCATTATCTCTAAAAAAGACAGATGGTGAAACGTCGTCAAAATTTGTATGAGGTCCTGAATTTTTTAGGCTCCGGCCAAAGAATCAGTGCGATGGAGACAAACGTGCCTCCTCCTACCTCCAATGCTAGCCTCAAGGAAATGAAGTTTTTCACCTCACCTCGTCGCCGTCTCGCGCAGCGGGCGGCTCTCGCAGCGCCTCTTCTCCTGCTGGGCATCGGTTGTGCCAGCCCCGGCGATCCCCATCCCCCCTCCCTCAAGCTTCCCGAGATCGTCAAAGATCTCTCCGCCACCCGCGTCGGCGATCAGGTTCGCCTCCAGTGGACCACCCCCTCCAAAACCACCGATGGCCTGCTCATCAAAGGCCCCATCACCGCCGAGATCTGCCGTACCACCGCTTCTGCCGCCGCAGCAGCTACAAGAAAAACCGTCTGCACTCCCGTCACTCGCGTCGCCGTCCAGCCCGGCCCCTCGCAGGCCGCCGACTCCCTGCCCCCGGCCCTCACACAGGACCCTCCACAGCTCCTTCTCTACAGCATCCAGCTTCTCAACGCGCACCAGCACACCGCTGGCCCCTCTCCCGCCGTTTTCGCCGCCTCCGGGGCCGCGCCGCCGCCGGTCGAGCAGCTCCACGCCTCCAACATCCCCACCGGTGCCATGCTCGAATGGAAGCCCCAGCCCGCCACCAACTCCTACGTCGAGCTCGACCGCCTCATCGAAGGCGCTCCCGCCACTCAGCCAAAGTCCTCGGCAAATAAGCCCACCACCCGGCTGAAAACCCAGAAGCCCCAATCCGCAGCCTCTTCAACACCCGGCCCAGCCGCAACAAAGCTCTTCAAATCGCCTCCTCCCCCCACCGAGGTCAAACTCCGCACGCCCCAGCAGGTCTCCGACCCCGGTGGCACCCTCGACCGCAGCGCCCAATCCGGAGTCCAGACCGGAGCAGCCTACCAGTACACCGCGCAGCGCGTCCGCAGCCTCACCCTCGACAACCACGCTCTCGAAATCCGCAGCCTCCAATCCCCCGCCGTGGCCCTCCAGCTTCGCGACACCTTCCCCCCGCAGGTCCCCACCGGCCTCGCCGCCGTTCCCGGCCCTTCCAGCATCGATCTCTCCTGGGAGCCCGTCCCCGACGCCGACCTTGCGGGCTACATCCTCTACCGCCAGCCGGTCTCCTCCGCAGGTTCACCCACCGGCCCCGCAACCCGCCTCAACTCCGTTCCCACCACCGCTCCCTCCTATCGAGACGAGACGGCCGTACCCGGACAACTGTATGCTTACCGGGTATCCGCCATCGACAATACAGGCAACGAGAGCGGCCCCAGCATCGCCATTCAGGACATCAGAAGGGAGCACTAGAGAACCATGCGATATTGCAAGTATGTATCCACTGAGAACGGCATTCAGCTCCCCCGTTACGCCCACGTAGAGCAGCGCAACGGTATCCTCTGGGCCACCCTGCCCATGCAGGCCCCGCAGGAAGACCTCGCGGCCCACACCGTGCCTCCTCTGGCCGCCAACTTCGAGCCCGCCCCCCTCTCCGAGCTTCAGCTCCTCCCTCCCGTCTCTCCGTCCAAGATCCTCTGCGTAGGCCGCAACTATGGCGACCACGCCGCCGAGCTCGGCAACGAGGTTCCCAAAGAGCCTGTCCTCTTCCTCAAGCCTCCTTCATCGCTTATCGGCTCCCGCGGCGCGGTCATCATGCCCAAACTCTCCAGCCGCGTCGACTATGAGGGCGAGCTGGCCATCGTCATCGCCCGCCGCTGCCGCCATATCGGCCCCGACGAGGACGTCCGCCCCTACATTCGCGGCTATGTCTGCGTCAACGACGTCACCGCCCGCGACCTCCAGAAGTCCGACGACCAGTGGACCCGTGGCAAAGGCTTCGACACCTTTTGCCCCACCGGCCCCATCGTCTCCGACGAGCTCGACCCCGTCGAAGGCGACTCCGTCACCGTCACTACCCGCCTCAACGGAGTAGTCCGCCAGCTAGGCAACACCCGCGACTTCATCTTCCCCATCCCCTATCTCCTGCGCTACATCACTGCCTTCACCACCCTCGAACCCGGCGACCTCATCCCCACCGGAACCCCCGCCGGAGTAGGGGCCGTCCAGCCCGGCGACATCGTACAGGTCGAGATCGAAGGCCTCGGCATCCTCGAAAATAAATTCGCAGCCGAGTAACACGAACACGAGCACAATAGGAAGACACAAGCGGCCCGACCAGCAAGGCTTGGTAAAATCAGATAGCAGCCTAAGGAGCATTCAAATGGCATCGTTACTCGAACAACTTCGCGCATACACCAAGGTCGTCGCCGACTCCGGCGACATCAACTCGATCGAGAAGTTCAAGCCGCAGGACTCCACCACCAACCCCTCGCTCATCGAGGCCGCCGCCAAGATGCCGGCCTATCAGCAGATCGTCGATGACGTCCTCAAGCAGGCCCGCAAGGATGCCGGCTCCGCCGCCTCCGACAAGGAAGTCGCCGCCCTCGCCTTCAAGTCCCTCGCCGTGGCCTTCGGCCTCAAGATCCTCAATATCGTCCCCGGCCGCGTCTCCACCGAGGTTGACGCCCGTCTCTCCTACGACACCGAGAAGACCAAGGAGCAGGCCCGCGACATCATCGCCCAGTACGACAAGGCTGGAATCTCCCGCGACCGCGTCCTCATCAAGATCGCCAGCACCTGGGAAGGCATCAAGGCCGCCGAAGCTCTCGAGCAGGAGGGCATCCACTGCAACCTCACCCTTCTCTTCGGCCTCCACCAGGCCATCGCCTGCGCCGAGGCCCAGGTCACCCTCATCTCTCCCTTCGTAGGCCGCATCCTCGACTGGTACAAGAAGGACACCGGCAAGGATTACACCGGCTCCGAAGACCCCGGCGTCCAGTCCGTCACCACTATCTACAACTACTACAAGAAGTTCGGCTACAAGACCGTCGTCATGGGCGCCAGCTTCCGCAACATCGGTGAGATCAAAGAGCTCGCTGGCTGCGATCTCCTCACCATCGCGCCCAAGCTCCTCGAAGAACTCGACACCACCGAAGGCGACCTCCCGCGCAAGCTCGATCCCGCCGTATCCGAGGCGATGGACATCCAGAAGATCACCATCGATCAGGCCACCTTCGAGAAGATGCACGCCGCAGACCGCATGGCCCACGACAAGCTCAAGGAAGGCATCGACGGCTTCTCTAAGGCACTCGAAGACCTCGAGCAGCTCCTCGAAAAGCGTCTCGCCGAGATCAGCGAGACCGCAGCCGCCCACTAATCGAACCACTCACCTGCAACACAAAAAGGCTCGCGCCAAAAGCGCGGGCCTTTATCTTTGCACTTCAGACAGAATGGCATCCCAAAGCGCCAGCCGAGCCTCCAGAGCCCGCTCCGCGGCAACGCCCGCCTCTTCCCACCGCCCCGCATCTTCTCCGCACAGGTCCGCCACCATCCGCAGCGAGAGCGGCCCATGGTCCTCTCCATCCACCTCGATGTGCCTCTCCAGATACCACACGAACAGCGAAAACCGTCCCGGGTTCCGCTCATCCAGCTCCCGCACCAGCGCCCGGAACATATCCGGAATCAAGTCCTCGCGGCCAAAGGTAAACGCCGCCGCCAGCGCAGGAAGACTGCCCGAATCGATCAGCTCGAACGTGTTCCGAACAAACGCGCGCGGGCCCTCCGGCAGCCCTTCAAAAGCCGCCCCCGGAGCAATCCCGGCGGCCAGCCTCGCAGCCAGCTCGCGGAATCCCGTCGTATCGGCCCCGCACTGCTCCATCGCCTCCAGATACAGCTCAAAATGGCTGATCGTCCGCCCGTCGTAAACGTCCGACTCCTCGCCCAGCACAATCTCGTTGATAAACCGGCGGCTCTCAGGAAAAGCCGTAGGCATCCACGGAACCGTCACGCACGTCAGCCTCCCTTGCAGCGCCTTAAGCATCGACATGAAGTCCCACACGGCGAACACATGCGACTCCATAAACCGCCGTAAATGCTCTTCCGTCCGCACGCTGGAGTACAAGGGGTGTACAGCAATACGCGCGCGAAGCGGCGCAATACGGCTTTCAATCACGGCAACAGATGCGGGCTCGGATGTCTTCAACGGCATACCTCCATTATCCGGCATACAGAGCCCTGCCCTCTACGGAATCCCGATCAGCAGACCCGCGCTCATCCCCACCGATTGCGGATGCCCTCCCGCAAAGCTGTAGTCATAAGCCGGTTCCAGATACCAGCCGAAGCGGTGCCGTTTCCCCGGCCAGAACATGAAGTCCCCCGCTACCTCCGCGGCAAACGTATTGCTCGTCTTCCCATCCTCGCGCAGGTGGCTCCACGAAGGCCCCACCCCCAGCATGAACTCCGCCTTCCGCGAGATCGTCCACGGCTTCTTGAATAGAAAATCCACGTCCCACTCCGCCGAGTTGCGCGTGTAGAAGGGCGAAACCCCCGCCTCAATCTCCAGCCAGTTCTCAATCGGCGTCATCTCCGCCGCCAGGTTCGGCGCAAACACCGCCGCGCCTCCGCTGAACTCCCAGCTAGTCGCCGCCCCCAACTCCAGAATGACCTTAGGCTCATCCTCCTCAACAGTCTCCCGCGAATGAGCGGACGGCGCGGCGGGGAGCTCCTGCCCAAAGGCAGGCAACCACAAAAATAGAAACAGGCACGCTCCAGCAAGCGCGCACACGCAACGATGCATAGCTATCTCCAAATGGTGAATAGGAATCTTTCCTCTGCGCCGCAGGCGCAAAGCGGACTCACGAAGCGGAGACAGCAACCCGAGGCGGCCGAAACACACCCAGCGCAGGAGCCGGAACCGCAGAAGCCGGTTCCACCCCACGCTCCACGCTCACAGCGCCCATCCTTCCCAGCTCCGGCCCCAGATGAGGAAGCCCCTGCGCCACGCAGCAGGAGCAGATGCCGTTGCAGGTATCGGGAGCTGTAGAGAGCGGAGGATGAAGCAGCAAATGCGGCAGCGAGCCGGCAATGAACCCAGGCCCATCGCAAAGATCGCAATGCGGCATATGAATCGCCATGCATCCCAGCACCATGCACAACACCCACGCAAGCAAGCGAGTCCGTGTTGGAGCGGAACGATTCACGCTACTAACAATAAACCCGTCCGGGTCTGGCCCTGCCAAAAAATCAAAGGGCCAGCCTCCTGAGAGACTGGCCCAAAGCTAACAACCGGACAACTTACCGGTGACCGCCACCGCCACCACCGCCGTGCGAACCACCGCCTCCACCGCCATGGAAGCCTCCCCCGGCAGACCCTCCGCCGCGGAATCCGCCACCGGCAAAGCCAGGACCGCGATGTCCTCCTGCGCCCGCGACGCCGCCCCATCCGCCACGGTTAAAGCCGTAGCCCCGTCCGCCCCAGTATCCGCGGCCATACACAAACCCGCCGCCATACAGGTAATAGGGCGAGTAGAACCCGAACCCAAACGGGCTCCAGTACGGCCCATAGCCGCCCGGCAGCCAGTCATAGGCATACAGCGCCTGGTCCCAGTACCATCCCGGAGCGAATCCGTTATAGCCCGCATATTGCCCCGCCAGATCCACGTTCGCCTGTCCCAGGTACTGCGCCCGCAAGCTGCTCCACTTGTAGAAGTCGTCCTGCGCGTTCTTGTCGAACGAGACTGGCTTTACCGCCTCGCCCGTCATCGCCAGCAAGCGGCCGCCCTTCACATCCACCGGCTTGATGTCCGAAGCCAGATCGCTGCCCGGATACACCGCTGCCTTGCCGTCAAACGTCCGCACCGTATTATTCTCGGCGTTGAACTCGTACAGCCCATTCTTCAGAATCTGGGTCTGGCCGTTCTTCTGGTCAATCAGGATCGTGTTCTGCTCATAAATCTGGTCCGCCTCCACCTGTGCCCGCCCGCTCTCCAGCGAGACCTCGGTATGCGTCAGGTTCGGAGACACCATCCGAATCGTGCTGTTGTCATCCACCCGCAGAAAGACGCCCGGCGTCAACAGCACCTCCACCCGACCGTTCCCGGTAGCCAGATACTGGCCCGGAGCAAGCACGGTCGTTCCAACCGACTTGGCAGAGATCTGATGTCCTTCAATGGAAGCCTGCCCTTCCACGTAATTAAGAGTTCCTGGCTGGGCTGGGTTGGCGTTCTGCCCAAAAGCAGGGGCCAACAGAGTCGCCATGGAAAGGAGAAAGATCGCCCTGAGCCTTGGCATGTTCATATACCTCACTTGTTTAGATGTACGCGCTTAGGGAAAGTAACAGGGCAGAAACAGCCGCTCGTGCGATTAACGGCTAAAAGCGACGTTTATCGACACTTTCTTTTTCAACGAAAAAAGTTGCGGCCCCAACGCAATTTTTTCGTTGAAAGTGGCGCAATTTTCAGTGCCGAACGGATGGTCCATAACCCACCATCCCGGAACCACGAATCCACCGCAATCACCACACAAAAAACCACGTTCCAGCGCACGGAAAAATCACAAACCCCTTGTAAAATGGGCGCTTCAGCACACGTAGAAAAACTACAAAATATACCGCGAAAGGTCCTGGTCCTTCACGATCGAAGCCACCTGCTGGCGCACATACTCAGGGTCCACCACGATCACCTTCTCGGTTCCCGTGGCCGTCTGTCGTTCGATCACCGGCAAAGGGGGCACCGGCTTCTGCGGTTCCGCCGTAAGTGGCGCGGATACATGCACTTCCCCGACAACACCCTCCTCCGTCCGCGGACTCTTGAACAGGTCCGGAGCCTGGAAGCTGATCTCGTCCAGCACCCGCTCCAGAATCGTATGCAGCCGCCTGGCTCCAATGTTCTCGGTAGTTTCGTTCACCCGGAACGCAAACTGCGCCATCTCCGCAATCGCTTCCTTCGTAAACTCCAGCTTAAGTCCTTCCGTTTCAAGCAAAGCCATGGCCTGCTTCACCAGAGAAGACTTCGGCTCCGTCAGAATCCGCACAAAGTCATCGACCGTAAGTGATTGCAATTCAACGCGAATCGGGAACCGCCCCTGCAACTCAGGAATCAGATCGCTAGGCTTCGAGACATGAAATGCTCCCGCCGCAATAAACAAAATATGGTCGGTAGAAACCATCCCATACTTGGTGCTGACCGTAGTCCCTTCAACAATTGGCAGAATGTCCCGCTGCACGCCCTCCCGCGAGACGTCTGGTCCGTGGCCACCTTCGCGCCCGGCAATTTTGTCGATCTCGTCCAGAAAGACCATTCCAGAATCTTCCACGCGCTCCACCGCCAGCCGCGTAACCTGGTCCATATCGATCAGCCGGCCTTCCTCCTCCTGCACCAGATATTCGAAGGCCTCCACCGCCTTCATCTTGCGCTTTTTCGTCCGCTGCCCAAACAGACCCGGCAACATGTCCTTTAGATTGATGTCCATATCCTCCGTACCTTGGTTGGAGATGACCTCAAAACTAGGCTGATTCCGATCTCGGACGTCCAGTTCCACCATGCGGTCGTCCAGCTTTCCCTCCCGGAACTGTTGCCGCAGCCGCTCCCGCGTGCGTTGCTCCCGGTCCTCCGGCTTCTCTTCCTCTCCGGCAGGAGGAAGCACAGGTGCAGAGCTTTCCGATGTTGCATTCACAGGGGTTACGGTCGCCGGCGAAGGTGGCAGAAGAAGGTCGATCAGCCGGTCTTCGGCTGCCAGTTCGGCCTTGTCCTCAACCTCCTCCATCTTCTCCTCGCGAACCATATCGATGGCGATCTCCACCAGATCGCGCACAATCGACTCCACATCGCGTCCCACATAGCCCACCTCGGTGAACTTCGACGCCTCCACTTTCAGAAACGGCGAGTTCGTAAGTTTGGCTAAACGCCGTGCTATCTCGGTTTTACCCACCCCCGTCGGCCCAATCATGATGATGTTCTTGGGCATGATCTCTTCCGCGAGCTCAGGAGACAGCTTCTGCCGACGCATCCTGTTGCGCAGCGCAATCGCCACGGCGCGCTTGGCAGCCTGCTGGCCAACCACGTATTTATCCAGCTCCACCACGATCTCACGTGGAGTCATCTCATCGAGTGCGAGAGCCTGATCCTCAGCAGCTCCGGGAAGAAAGATTGCCATATCGGGGATACTCCTTACTGCGAAACTGCGATAAACCGAATTGAATCAACAAGAAAAACGCTAGCGGCTCGCCTGCGGCTCCGACTTCAGCTCTTCCACGGTCATCTGGTCATTCGTGTAAATACAGATGTCGGATGCAATCTTGAGGCTTTTTACCGCGATTTCGCGGGCGTTGAGGTCCGTATTTTCCATCAGGGCGCGTGCGCTGGCCAGGGCGTAACTGCCGCCGCTTCCAATGGTGGCGATGCCCTCATCCGGATCGATGACGTCGCCTGTTCCAGACAATAAAAATGTTTGTCTGGGATCGGCAACGATCAGAAGGGCTTCCAACTGGCGCAGCATCTTGTCTGTGCGCCAGTCCTTCGCCAGTTCCACGGCTGCCCGGCCCAGATTTCCGGCATATTGTTCCAGCTTCACCTCGAAGCGGGCGAACAGGGAGAAGGCGTCGGCGGTCGATCCTGCAAATCCAGCTAAAACCTTGTCCTGGTATAGTTTGCGGATCTTCTTCGCCGAACCCTTCATGATGGTTGCTCCGATGGAGACCTGCCCGTCGGCAGCCATTACGACCGAATCGCCTCGACGCACGCAGATCACCGTGGTCGAGCGCACTCTGCGCCCTTCGGCGAGATCGAGCGGATGGGCCGCAGAGCGAAGAGTTGATTCCAAAATGGGATTGGTGGCGGTTGCGTCGGCAGGAGAAGAAAAAGACGGTTTCATTGGCACTTTTCAGTATATCGTCATTCGTCCCAGTCCCTTCTTTTCGGAATTTCTATGCGATACAAGGAGGGTTTCGTGTACTACGTGGTACTCCTTGACTGTACTGTGACTGGCATGGAATATCCTGTGGGGCATAAGACCGTGTTCGAGACCCATCTATCTCAACTCTTTCTACCGCTTCGCTCACCGCGAACTATAGCTGCTGTTTCCGTGGGGGCGGCCGCTGCGGCAGGCCTTGCGTGGTATGTTCTCTCGCGGCCAAAGCCCAGCGAAGAGGAGATGGAGCGGAATCGGCGCGATCTGCTTGCAAGCAACGGACGTATTACGGATGGCAGTATCACCGATGTTGCCACCACGCAGGATGGGCCGTCAGCTATGCCCAGAGTCATTTTGTACAACTACCGCATCGCAGGCGTTTCGTATGAGTGTGGACAGGTGGTTACGGCACTGGCCGACTATGTTCGTGATATTCGTATCGATCTGCCGATCCAGGTTCGTTATGATCCGCACAATCCGGCCGACAGCATCGTGGTTGCGGAGTCGTGGAGCGGGCTTCGTTTCGCGTCCATACCTCACGCGAATGGCGAGGAGCGGGAAAGTTCCAGCCTGGTTGATTGAACCTGCATTCGCTGCCGTTCTACACTTACACCATGCACATGGTAGCGACACCAAACAGGAATATGCAGCGGGTTTTGCAAGTTTCCATGGTGCTGACCCTCGCCTATGTGGTTGCTACATTTTTCTTCGGAGTGCGGGCCCATTCGCTGGCCCTGATCTCCGAGGCCGGGCATAACGTAAGCGATCTGCTGGCTATTCTTCTTTCCTTTGTGGCGGTTTACTTTCAGGGGAGACCTGCGAACGCGCAGAAGACCTTCGGGTATCAGCGTGCCGGTGTGCTGGCTGCTTTCGTCAATGCGCTTACCCTGGTCGTCTTATCGGCGTGGATTGCCGTCTCCGCGCTCCACCGGCTGAGCGATCCGGTTACTGTGCAGCCCCGGCTGATGATGTATGTGGCGGCCGCGGGCGTTCTTATGAATGGCGTCATCGCCATTCTGCTTTCCCGGTTTTCGGGGGACGTGAATATGCGGAGCGTCTTTCTGCACATGCTGGGGGATACGCTCTCGACTGCTGCCGTGATTGCTGGCGGAGCGGCGATTTTGTTTACAGGAATGAGATGGATCGACCCGGTGCTTTCGCTGTTGATCGCCGGAATGATCATCTGGAGCTCCATCGGGATCATCCGGGAGACGCTGAACATTCTGCTGGAAGGAACGCCCAGCGGCCTTCGGCTAGGCGACGTGCGGGAAGCGATGGAGTCGGTGGATGGGGTGCTGAACGTGCATGACCTGCACGTCTGGAGCCTGGGTTCCCAGTCCCACGCGCTGGCCAGCCATATCACCATTGCCGAGCGACCGATGTCGGAGTGCAGCAGGATTCTGGAAAGCATCAACGACACGCTTCGCAAGCGCTTCCACATTTACCACACAACGATCCAGTTCGAGACGAGTGGCTGCGAGACGACGCATGGTTGTAGCGCACCTCCGGCGCTTGAGCCGGTTGGAGCGCATACGCATCATCACGGTCATAGCCACTAAATAAGAGAGAGAAGCTTGCAGGAATGCCTGTGACCGCGATGGCATTCCTGCAAACAGGTGGCAGGATCTAGAGAAGTGTTGCGTCCAGCGTAATCTCGGCCTTCAGGACCTTCGAGACGGGGCAGCCAAGCTCCGCGTTATGAGCGAGCTCGGCGAATTTTTCCGGGGTCGCGCCGGGGACCTTCGCCTTGGTGGTCAGATGGATCTTCGTGATTGTGGGGGCTCCATGCAGATCGAGAGTCAGCACTGCGGTCGTCTCAATCGATTCCGGCGTAAGGCCGGCTTCGGTGAGTTGCGCGCCCAGTGCCATGCTGAAGCAGCCTGCGTGAGCGGCCGCGATCAACTCCTCCGGGTTTGTGCCTACGCCCTCGGCAAAGCGCGTCTTGAAGCTGTACTGCGTATCTTGCAAGGTGCCGCTCTGTGTGGAGATGGTGCCTGAGCCTTCCTTGAGCGTGCCGTGCCATACTGCGCTTGCGCTGCGGTCCATAAATCTCTCCTTGGTGATTCATCGATTACAAGATAACCGTACCTTCTTCGATGCCTGAGACTGCCAAAGGAAGTTGAAAAAATGTCGATTCGGGCTACTATCTTCGAATGCAGACGACCTCAACAGTGGAGACGCCGGAAGACCTGTCTACCGAAGATGCAGCGCAGTGCGCTCTCTTGGCGGAGCACCATTCGCGTTTCTGTCCTACGTGTTCCTCGCGTCTGGAAGATAGTCGCTGCAAGCTGATCTGCCGCGTTTGCGGCTATTTTCTCAGTTGCGCTGACTTCTATTGAGCTTTTGGATGGCCTCCGGACACGAAGACCACCCCCAAAAACTTTTTATTTGAGAGAGGCTTTGCGGGCTGCCTCGAACTCGTCCCCTGTGTTCCAGTGGATCGTGTCGGGTGCGGACAGAGCTTCCCAGCCCAGCTCCATGCCGAAGCGGGTGAGCTTCGCATTGCCCTTGAAGTCCCAATCCTCGTGGAAGTTGTCGCTGAAGTTGTGGTAATCATGCGCGGTGAAGCTGGCATGTTGCTGGTGGCCCCATGCTGCATCGTGACCTTCGAAGAGATATCCGGTTTCGATGCTGAAGGCAGGGATGCCGACGTGCGAGAGGCTGAAGTGGTCCGAGCGGTAGTAGGTTCCGGCCTCGGGTCTGGGGTCGGGAACGATCTTAAGATCGAAGCGTTTGGCTGTGGCCTCCACCGTGGGATAGAAGCTCATTCTCTGGGCCCCATTCACGTTGGTTTCCAGGGGAACTCCGATGGGCAGGATCATGTCGTAGTTGATGTCGAGCGCGATCTGTCCCGCCGGTATCGGCGGATGCTGCCCGAGATACTCGGAGCCGAGCAGGCCCTGCTCCTCCGCTGTGACCGAGGCGAAGATGATCGAATGCGGCGGCTTGATGCCGGACTGCGACCAGGCCCTTGCCATCTCCAGCAGCATTCCGCAGCCGGTGCCGTTGTCGCCGGCCCCGTTGTAGATGTTGTCGCCGGCCATGCCGGGCACAAGGCCAAGATGATCGAAGTGGGCTGTGTACATTACAGCCTGTTCCTTGCCGCCCGCGTTGGCTCCCGGAAGAATCCCGACCACGTTCGGCGACTGGAAGGGACGAACATTGCTCTCGACGTGCGCCTTCAACCGGATCGGCAGTTCGATGGCCTTGAAGCCGGGCTTGCCCGCCGCTTCAATTTCCGTATCAGCATTCAAGCCGCTCGCCGCAAAGATTTTTTTCGCTACATCAAGCTGAATCCAGCTTGCTGCCTGGATCTGAGGATCTTTGTTGTCGCGCAGGTATGTCTTCTCGCTGGTATTCGAGTTCTTCACCACAGTCCAGTCGTAGCTGGCGAGGTCAGTGCGGTGGATAATCAGCGCTCCCACGGCGCCCATGCGCGCGGCCTGCTCGAATTTATATGTCCAGCGGCCGTAATAGGTGAGAGCCTTGCCGCCAAAGAATTTCGGATCGGTCGACGGCGGGTCGCCGACGATGCACAGGATAACTTTGCCCTTGACGTCGATTCCAGCGAAGTCGTTCCACTGGTACTCCGGCGCTGTGATGCCGTAGCCGACGAAGACAATGGGCGCGTCAACATTGACGACCGGCGTGAGCGTGCGGTTGCTGACGGTATAGTCGTCCGCGTACTTCAGCGAGAAGGCCGGGCCCTTTTTCGGCAGAAGCGCAAGCGTGGTCTTTGCTGGAATGGCGTTCATGCCGACGAAGTTGATCTGTTGCAGGTAGCTTCCGTTATCGCCGCCCGGCTTCAGGCCGTAGAGAGCAAACTGCGTCGCAATATACTTGGCCGCAAGCTCGCTGCCGCGCAGGCCGGGACCACGGCCTTCCAGAAGATCGTCGGACAGGAACCGCACCTGCGCCCGGATGTTGTCGCTGCTGATGGAAGACTCGGCGGCCTTTACGTCGGATGGAATGGAGTCATTCGAGCTGCTATTAGAGCAGGCGATGAGAGAACAGGCCAAAGCGGTGGCAGACAGTGCGCGACGGATCTTCATGCAGTGATGACTCCTTGGGGTAGCGTCCTGAAGGCGAATCAGTTCCTCTTCGGTCAGGATGGCTTTGCATGGGTAGCAATTTTTAATGCAACTGCGGATGCGGATCAGTGTAACGGTATCGTAGCAATCATCAAAACATCTTCCTCTTTCCTGCCTTCAGAAAGAGAGGACATGAGCTGGTGGCGAGCGGGTTTTGGTATGGTTGTTCGCATGTGGATGAAGCCTAGGATTGTGGCCTGGCTTGCGTTGTGGGTGGTTTCGTTGCCGGTGGCACAGGGAAAAGTGGTGGCTCCGACTCCGCCCATGGGCTGGAATAGCTGGGATGCGTATGGGCTCACCATTACGGAGGACCAGTTTCGGCAGAACATGGCGGTCTTTGCGGCCCAACTCAAGGAGTTTGGCTGGAAATACGTGGTGGTGGATGAAGGGTGGTATTTGCAGAACCCGGAGGTTGCTAAAACTCCCGAGGAGTTGCGCTATACCGTGAACTCGCGGGGGCAGTACGAACCGGCTCTGAACCGGTTTCCTTCGTCTCAGAATGGCGCTGGGTTTAAGCCGTTGGCGGATGCGGCGCATCGGGAGGGTTTGAGGTTCGGGATACATATTATTCGTGGGATTCCTAAGCAGGTGTTTGCGGCGGATACGCGGATCGGCGGGACCGAATTTCGTGCAAAAGAGGCTGGTGACAGCACGGATATTTGTCCGTGGAATCCGGACAATTATGGGGTGCGAGAGAATGCTGCGGGGCAGGCCTGGTACGACGCTTTGATGAAGCAATATGCCGGGTGGGGTGTGGACTACATCAAGGTGGATTGCATCGCTTCGCATCCGTACAAGGGCGCGGAGATCAGGATGATCCACAAGGCGATCCTGCGGACGGGAAGGCCGATGGTGCTGAGCCTTTCGCCGGGGCCGACGTCGTTGACGAACATGGCCGAGGTCGCGGCAAATGCACAATTGTGGCGAATCTCCGACGATGTGTGGGACCAGTGGCGCAGCGGGAAGGCGTGGCCGCAGAGTGTGGCGGCGCAGTTTCCGGTGCTGGCGAGCTGGGTGAAGTATGCGAAGCCGGGCAACTGGCCGGATGCGGATATGCTGCCGAGTGGGGCGTTGATGCCGTCGCCGGGGGATGGCGTGGCCAGGATGTCGCGGCTGACCGAAGATGAGCAGAGGGCGATGGTGACGCTGTGGGCTATGGGGCGGTCGCCGTTGTTTATTGGGGCTAATCTCACGAAGCTGGATAGCTTTACCAAGGCGCTGCTGACGAACCAGGAGGTGATCGCGATCGATCAGCACTCTACGGGGAACCATCCTCTGGAGCAGGAGGGGACGGTGTTGGCCTGGACGGCGAAGTCTTCTACCGGCAGTGCGATGTATCTGGCTCTATTCAACCTTGGGGATGATTCTGCTCGGATGGAGAAGCCCTATGGCACGTATGGTCTGCCGGGCAAGGTCTACAAGGTGCGCGACGTCTGGGCCCGGAAGGAGCTGGGAGAGCTGCTGGATATCTCGGTGGAGATTCCGGCGCATGGGGTTGCGTTGTTTGCGCTGCGGCGTTGAAGGTTGATTCGTAGAGAGCTTCGCCTTAGTATCGCCCTGAGTGGACTTCAGGAAGATAAAGGCGAAGATGGATTTGAATCGGACGAAGGCGGCGGATGCGGAGCGGCTGGTCTCGGCTGGAAAGGTCGAGGAGGACGCGGCCTTTGAGCTGAAGCTGCGGCCTACGAAGCTTGCAGAGTTTATTGGTCAGGAGAAGGCGAAGGAGCAGCTTGCGATAGCGCTGGAGGCGGCGAAGTCGCGCGGCGAGGCGCTGGATCATGTCCTGCTCTTTGGGCCGCCGGGGCTGGGGAAGACGACGCTGGCTACGATCATCTCGAATGAGCTGGGGGTGGGGTACCAGCAGACGTCCGGGCCTGCGCTCCAGATTCAGGGAGACCTGACGGCGATCCTGACGAACCTGCGGGAGAAGCAGGTGCTGTTCCTCGACGAGATCCACCGGCTTCAGCCTGTTCTCGAAGAGAAGCTGTACACGGCGCTGGAGGACTACAAGCTGGATATCATCATCGGTCAGGGCCCGGCGGCCCGGACGCATGTGATGGACATCAAGCCGTTTACGTTCGTGGCCGCTACGACCCGTCCGGGGCTGTTGAGTTCTCCGCTGCGGAGCAGGTTCGGTATCCTTCTGCGTCTGGAGTTCTATACCGACGATGAGCTGCGTTTTGTGGTGGAGCGGAGCGCGGAGGTGCTGGGGGTGCCGATCGATATGGATGGGGCGGCGGAGATCGCGATGCGGTCGCGGGGGACGCCGAGGATTGCGAATCGGCTGCTGCGGCGCGTGCGGGACTATGCTCAGGTGCGAGCCAAGGGTGTCATCGACCGGCCGACGGCGCAGGCCGCGCTGGCGCTCCTAGAGGTGGACGCTCACGGGTTCGATGAGCTGGACCGGCGGCTGCTGCGGACGATTATCGAGAAGTACGACGGCGGGCCGGTTGGGCTGAACACGCTGGCGGCGGCGCTTGCCGAGGAACAGGACGCCCTGGAAGAGGTCTACGAGCCGTTCCTGATCCAGATCGGGTTTCTGGATCGGACGCCGCGTGGACGTGTGGCCACTCGGCTGGCTTATGAGCATCTCGGGATCGAGATGCCGCGGAAGATGCCCGGTCTGTTTTAAATGTTTCGAGGTGTCCAGATGGACACCTCGAAACACCTGTAAAAATGCGGATTTAAACGTTGAACTTGAAGAAGAGAATGTCTCCGTCCTTGACGACGTACTCTTTTCCTTCGGAGCGGAGGAGTCCCTTTTCTTTTACGGCCTGTTCGCTGCCGTATTTGAAGAGGTCTTCGCTGGCGTAGCAGTCGGCCTTGATGAAGCCTTTTTCGAAGTCGGAGTGGATGACACCGGCGGCACCGGGGGCCTTGGTGCCGCGGCGAATGGTCCAGGCGCGAACCTCCTGCACCCCGGCGGTGAAGTAGGTGATGAGGTCGAGCAGCCGGTAGGCGGAGTGGATGAGGCGGTTCAGGCCGGGCTCCTTGAGGCCTATGGACTCCAGGAACTCGGTGCGCTCGGCGGGCTCCAGTTGGGCGATCTCGGACTCCAGCGCGCCGCAGATGCGGACTACCTGACTGCCTTCCTCGGCGGCTCGCTTCTCGACGGCTTCAGTGTAGGCGTTGCCAGCGATGAGGGCGGCCTCGTCCACGTTGGCGACGTAGAGCTGGGGCTTGGCGGTGATGAGGAAGAGCTCGCGGGCGGCGGTGCGCTCGTCGTCGGTGAGGTCGGCGGTGCGGGCGGGCTTGCCGGCTTCGAGGACGGCCTTGAGTTTGGCTACGGCGGCGGCTTCGGTCTTGACCTTGGGGTCCTGAGAGTTACGGGCCAGCTTCTCGACGCGCTGGCTGCGCTTCTCGACGGTGTCGAGGTCGGCGAGGAGCAGCTCGGTGTTGATGATGTCGATGTCGTGGAGGGGGTTAACGCCTCCGGCTACGTGGATGACCTCGGGGTCGTCGAAGCAGCGGACGACGTGGCAGATGGCGTCGGTGGAGCGGATGTGGCCGAGGAACTGGTTGCCGAGGCCCTCACCCTTGGAGGCTCCCTGGACGAGACCGGCGATGTCGATGAACTCCATGGTGGTGGGGACCAGGGACTTGGGCACGATGAGCGCGGAGATCTTGGCGAGGCGGTCGTCGGGCACGGTGACGGTGCCGGTGTTGGGGTCGATGGTGCAGAAGGGGTAGTTCGCTGCCTGGGCCTTGGCCGAGGTGAGGGCGTTGAAGATGGTGCTCTTTCCGACGTTGGGCAGGCCAACGATTCCGCAGTTCAGTGGCATCTTGGGTAAGGATTCCTTGTGATTCGTTCTCTTACAGGATAGTTCATTGGGCAGTCGCTAGTTTTCAGGGCGGTGAAGAGGAAGATTTTATTGCGGATGGAGTAGGCTGGTGGGGATGTTGGGAGGAGAGACGATGAAGGGTGCGATGGGTGTTTGTTTGCTGGCGGCGATGGCGGGTGTGGCGGTGGGACAGCAGGCCGCGAATCCGGCGATCTTTGCGATAAAGGCTCCGGTGACGAGTGGGCCTGCTGCCGAGGTGCAGCGGAGCTATGCTGGGGTGAAGGCGAATATTCAGAAGTCGGCGGACAAAATGCCTGCGGCGGACTTTGGGTTCAAGCCTACGCCGGATGTACGGACGTTTGCGCGGGTGGTGAACCACATCACCGAGGCTCAGCTTCGGAGCTGCGGCACGATGAACGCGACGCCACAGTTGCCGACGGTACCTCCGGAGACTGCGGACAAGGCGACGATTGTCGATGCGCTGAAGGCCTCGTTTGCGGAGTGCGACAAGGCGTTTGTCGCGCTGACGGACGCGAACCTGGCCGAGATGGTCACGATGGGGCAGGGAAAGCGGTCGCGGGTTGGGCTGATGTGGGGGACGGTCTCCCATGACCAGGAGCAGTATGCGACTCTGGCGCTTTATATGCGGCTCAAGGGGTTGGTGCCTCCCAGCAGCGAGAAGTAGGTCCCCCCTCCCCCCTGATATTGCGCAAAGTCTTCAAAACATTGGGGTTGTGGGTGGACTTTGGGTTTGGGTGATCTGTAAAGTATTCAAAATAAATAGGTTATGTCTTAGGGTTTGTGGTATTTGCTTGTTCGTTATTGATGGTTTGGTTAATGGCGGTTGGTTTTTGTTTTCCTTATTTAAGTTTAGCGGGTTGGGTGGGGAAATATGCCACGGGTATGTGGTTGGAAATAAAGTGGATGATGGGTTTTTGGGCTTGACAGGTTTTTAGGGCTTCGGGCGCGATAACAGTAAAGACAACGACAAAAGCAAATGCGGTTCGCGCTTTGCGCGAATGCCCATGTCCGAAAGTCCGGACATGGGGCACCCGTGTTTGTGGCTGGGGAGATATTCGAAGTGGACGTTGCTGATGGAGTTTCCTTCTCTGGCCGTTGCGTGGCGGGGAGATGGGACAGTCTTGCTTTGGGACTTTCATCCTGCGGGAGATTCTGGGGTGGGGTGGCTACCAGCGGGCGGTGGAGCGGTAGAAGACGCAGTGGGTTTCTAGGTACCAGGAAATTACGAAGAGAAGAAGCATGATGCTGATGGCCCAGTAGAAGAGGCGGATGGGCAGGGTGGCGGAGAGGGACGGGTGGGGTTGGGACTCGGCGTCGCGGAAGAGAAGACCGCTGACGGTGCAGATGGCGGCGGAGAGGGCGAGCATGAGGAGCGAGTTCAGGATGCGGTCGTGGAGGGCTGGGCTGGGGATGGGGAAGTTGAAGTCTCCCTGAACGAGGAAGGCTGTGTGGAAGAGGACGCAGAGGGAGAGGATGCTCAGGAGGAGGGCGGCGGGTTTGGCTAGTTCCATGAGCATGGTCGCGGGGACCTTGATTGGTGGTAGTTTACTGGGTTTTTGGGTGGGTTTGGGCTGAAATTTTATTAGTAGCCGGCGGCTTTGCCGTAGGTGTGGCGGTTGTCGTGGCCGCCTAAGCGGTCGTTGGTTTTGGGGTCTATGGCGATTAGTTCGCTGTCGCCCCAGGTGCCGGGGTTGTGTTCGTCGGCTATGGCTAAGCGATTGATAATATAGCCTTTGTCGGCTAGCTGGTTGGCGGTTTCGACGGGGAATTTTTTCTCCAGGTCGAGGCGGTCGGGCAGGTACTGGTGGTGGAAGCGGGGGGCGTCGGCGGTTTGCTGGATGTTGAGGTGGTTGTCTATGGCGCTGATTAGGTCGTTGGCTACGGTGGTGATGATGGTGGCGCCGCCGGGGGAGCCCAGGACGAAGGCTAATTTTGCTGGATGGTTTGTGGATGGCAGCGTGGTGACTATGGTTGGCGTCATGGCGGAGAGTGGGCGTTTTCCGGGGGCTATGGCGTTGGCGGCGCTCTGGATGAGGCCGTAGGTGTTGGGGACGCCGGTCTTGGAGGTGAAGTCGTCCATCTCGTTGTTGAGGAGGAAGCCGAGACCTTCTACGGTGACGCCGGAGCCGAAGCTTCCGTTGAGGGTGAAGGTGTTGGAGACGGCGTTGCCTTCGGCGTCCACGATGGAGAAGTGGGTGGTTTGGGTTGGTTCGTTGACGGTTTTGGACGGCTGGGGAGGTGGTAGAAAGCCGGTGGGTCGCTGGAGTTCAGAGGAGAGAGTGGGTTGGGTTGGTTCTATGGTGGCTCGCCAGGCGGCGGCGTACTTTGGGCTGGCCATCTGGGCTATGGGGAGCTGGTTGAAGTCGGGGTCGCCGAGGTAGTCGGCTCGATCCTTGTAGGCTCGGCGGAAGGCCTCGGTGATTAGGTGGACCTGCGGGGCGCTGCGGTCTGGTCCTAGCTTGGGCAGGTTGTAGGTGGAGAGGATGTTGAGGACTTCGAGGAGGACGATGCCGCCGGAGGAGGGTGGCGGGGCGGTGATGATTTTGTAACCGTGATAGTTGCCGATGAGGGGAGCGCGGTCCTTTACCTCGTAGGAGGCGAGATCGGCGGCGGTGATGAGGCCGCCGTGGGATTGCTCGAAGGCGGCGATCTGTTTGGCCATGGGGCCGGTGTAGAAGTCGCCGGGGATGGCGGCGATGCGTTCGAGGGTGGTGGCGAGGAGTGGCTGGCGGAAGCGGTCGCCGGGCTGGTAGAAGTTGCCGTTGCGCTGAAAGATGCGGGTGGAGGCGGGGAACTGGGCGAGGAGCTTGCTGTGGAGGGCGTTGGCCTCGGGCTCGGTGAGGAGGAAGCCTTCGCGGGCTAGTTTGATGGCGGGGGCCATGTCCTGCGCTAGGGTGAGCTTGCCGAAGTGTTTTTGCGCGTAGGTTAGACCGGCTACGGAGCCGGGGACGCCGCTGGCTTTGTAGCCTACGAGGGAGAGATTGGAGACTATGTTGCCGTTGACATCGAGGTACATGTCTCGGGTGGCGGCGGCGGGGGCTTTTTCGCGGTAGTCGAGGAAGTGGGTGCGGCCGGTGTGGTCGCGGATGAGCATGAAGCC
The DNA here is from genome assembly GCA_015655585.1 of Terriglobales bacterium. Taxonomy (GTDB): domain Bacteria; phylum Acidobacteriota; class Terriglobia; order Terriglobales; family Acidobacteriaceae; genus Edaphobacter. The sequence goes on from JAATEV010000110.1 coordinate 38,766, forward strand.
GCCGCCGCCGATGTTTCCGGCGGCGGGGTGGACGACGGCTAGGGCGAAGCCTACGGCTACGGCTGCGTCTATGGCGTTGCCGCCTTGCTTGAGGATGGCTAGACCGGCGTCGGTGGCGTCGTGGTGGATGGTGACTACCATGGCGTGTTTGGCTCGGACGGGCTGCTGGGCGGGGCTTTGGGTGAGGAGGGTGATTAGGAGGAAGAGGATTCGGCGGGTGTTTTTTCGGGCGAGGATCACCTTGGGGGCTCCGTTTTTGTTGTGCCGGTGGTTGGGGACAGCATACCAGTGAAATGGGAGTGGGTTGGGTGTAGAAAGGGAGGGCTGAAGAGGTTGTTGAAAAAGGTAGTGGTGGCTTGGCAGAAAAGACCCGGGGCTGAAGCCCCTTGTTATTTGCATGGTTTTTCGCAGGGCTAAAGCCCTGCGCTAATCCCAAAGACAGGAACGGCGACTTCTCAGCATCCTCTTGAAGCTGCAGCTTTTCAAAGCAACGATTTTTCAGCTTCGAAACGACGAATTTTCCGCATCCTCAGAAAAGCGTGAACGGTTTTTGAGATTGGCCGGTCTTAGAGAGGGAAGAGGGGATATGGACTCGCTGACAACCTGGGTTTGGGACGATCGGGAGGGATGCGGGGACCGGGAAAGCGGGCGTTTGCGCGAGGTCGAGCGAGAGCAGAGGGAGGCGGCGTTCGCGGCTCTGGTGGAGCGGCAGGGAAGGTTTCTTTATCGCGTGGCTTATGCGGTTTTGAAGAACAGCCATGACGCGGAGGATGCGGTGCAGGAGGCGTTTCTGAAGCTGTACCGGACGGGGGCTTGGCGGGGGATGGTGGAGGAGAAGGCTTATCTGGCTCGGGTGGTTTGGCGGATTGCGGTGGAGAGGCGGCCCAAGGGAGTGCAGGTGGAGATGGAGGAGATGGTTGCGAAGGGGGATTCGCCGGAGGTGGGTGTGGCGAGGAGCGTGGAGGCGATGCGGCTGCGGAGGATGATCGGAGAGTTGCCGGATGGGTTGCGGCAGGCGCTGGAGCTGAGTGCGCTGGAGGAGATGAGCTCGCGGGAGGTAGGGGTGGTGATGGGGATTCCCGAGGGTACGGTGCGGACGCGGTTGATGCGGGCGAGGGAGGAGTTGCGGCGGAGGTATCTGGGTGGGAAGGAGGGTTTGCGATGAGCGAGTTTGATGGTTTTGATGAGTTGCTGGATGGGGTTTTGCGGGAGGATGGGCGGGTCGAGCCTCCTGTGGGGATGGAGCGGCGGGTTCTGGCTCGGGTGAGGGAGGCTTCGCCTGCTCGGCGAGTGGGCTGGCGGGTTTGGTGGGGATTGGCGGGTGCGGTGGCTGCTGGTTTGGTGGTTTTGGGGATTTGGATGCCGGGGGGAGCGCGGAAGGTGGAGGTTCGGCGGGCTTCGGTTGGGGTGGAGGTGAAGACAGAGGTTTCGCCTCATGAGGAGATGAGTGAGGTTGCGAGTTCTGAGTCTGCGCGAGTTGTTCGGGCTCGTGTGGGTCGGGCTGGATTGCGGAAGGTGAATGTTTCTTCAGAGGCTAAGGAGGAGTTGCCGAAGCTGGATGTGTTTCCTTCGCCGGTTCCTTTGAGTGCGGAAGAGCGGGCGTTGGTGGAGTTTGGCAGGCAGCATCCTGAAGAGGCGAAGAAGTTGATGGCGGTAGAGAAAGCAGATAAAGCGGATGTGGCGATCAAGCCTCTGAAGACTGAGCCTGTCCAGATTGCGGCGCTTGTGATTGAACCAATTGATACAGAGTTGAAGGGAGACAAACGATGAAGATCATGAACGTTGTTTTGTGTGGGCTGCTGATGGCGGGTGGGGCGAGCTTTGGACAAAGCGGACAGGCAACGCCTTCGGCTCAGTCGGAAGCGAAGCAGTACAAGGCTGTATTCGTGGCAAAAGAGGTTGAGGGAGGGAAGGTGATCAATTCTCGCGAATATGATGCCAATCTGGCTCTGAACGAATCGCCGCGCGGGATGGGGGCCATTAGAACCGGGGAACGCATTCCCCAGTCAACTGGCTCAGGAGGACAGTTCCAATACTACGATTCCGGGGTGAATCTGGATTATAGAGAGGCTCGAATCCAGGAGAACAGTGTTCTTATGACTATCACTGCCAGTATCAATAGCCTTGCTGCAAGGCCGCAGGATGGCACGGTGCAGTTGCCTTCGATCATTAGAAACAATCAATGGAGCGGGCAGGTAAAGGTCACGCTGGGGAAGCCGGAGGTGATTTTTAGCTCCGATGATGTTTCGTCGAAGCGGACGATGCAGCTTGAGCTGACGGTGACTCCTGTGCGTTGACGGCGGGCGGCACTTACAATCGGTTTGATGGCTACGCGTGTTCGTTCGTATTCGAAGATCAATCTGGGGCTGGCGATTGGGCCGGTGCGGGCGGATGGGTTTCATGGGTTGACTACGCTTTATCAGACGCTGGAACTGCATGACCGGGTGACGGTGAAGGCGAAGAGGCTGGCGGCGGGGGAGACGCGGATTTCGTTGACGACGAACCATCCGTTTGTGCCGCGGGATGGGCGGAATACGGCGTGGAAGATGGTGGAGCGGTGTCTGGAGCGGCTGGGAGTGGCGGCCGCGGTGGAGATCGACATTGAGAAGAGGCTGCCGGTGCAGGGCGGAATGGGGGCCGGGTCGGCGAATGCGGCGGCGGCGCTGATCGGGCTGGAGCGGGAGCTGGGGGTGGCGTTGCCGGGGGTGGAGAGGCTGAAGCTGGCGGCGGAGGTGGGGTCGGATGTGCCGCTGTTTCTGATTGGCGGGGCGGTGCAGGGGATGGGCCGGGGGGAGATGGTGGTGCCTATGCCGGACTTTCCGGGGACGCATTGCGTGGTGGCGGTGCCGGAAGTGGGGGTGTCTACTCCGGCGGCTTTTAAGGACTGGGATGCACGGCGGGCTGCGGAGGCGGTGGAACCCATGTCCCAGAGGCGGGACATGGGGCACCCGTCTTTGATATCCGGTTCGACGATATCTGGTTCGACGATATCTGGTTCGACGATCCCTGATTCGACGATATCTGGTTTGGCTTTGGTTTCTCAGGGGGATTTGGGGGTGGCGGGTGTTGATTTATTGACTTCTTCCCCGAAGCTTGATAGATTACAGGAGTTGAGTCTTGCTTACTCATCTCTTTCCGCTAAGACGGGTTCTCTAAGGACTGGTTCTTCGGTGGGGGATGGTAGGTTCGGCACCTCCGGTATCGTTCGCGATCGTACTCCTGATAACAAGCAGGGATTGCCTGAGAAAGCTCGGGCCGATACGCGGGATGATCTGGCCGAGAATACCCTTCTCGCGCTTGTCCGCACCGGGATTGGAAACGACGGTCTTCAGAACGATTTTGAAGAGGTCGTATTTCCTCAGTATCCCTCCTTGCGTTCAATCAAGCGTCAATTGATGGGTATCGATTCGGGGAGTCCCGCTGTGTATGCGGCTCTTTCGGGTTCCGGCTCTGCACTGTTCGGACTTTACCGGTCCGAGGCGGATGCCAGGGAAGCTCAGCAGCGCGTCCAGTCGGCTGCGTTCGACGTTGGGGTGCGGGTCTTTGTGACGAAGACCTTGCCTCGTGCCGAATACTGGAACGGGATGTTCGCAGAGTAACTTCGCCGGGTGCAAAAGGCCGTCCAGATAGTAAGATGGGACTGCAACTGGCGAGTGTGCTGGGCGATCGACTAATGGTAGGTCCAGAGACTTTGAATCTCTTTGTCTAGGTTCGAATCCTAGTCGCCCAACCAAAACAGTCGACGCCAGATGCGAGAGGTTTAGGGTTATTTCGCGGCAGGAACAGGCCGCTGAGTAAGACAATTTTGGACTCCGCGAAAAACTGTGCGGAGAAAGAAGTAAGAAGTTTGATGGACCGCAGTCTTTAGTTTTTAGAAGTTCGCAACAAAGGATTTTTAGAGAACGGCGCCGCAACAAGGCGTCGTAAGACACAGTGCAGAAGGAACATTCAAGGTCAACCAACCTCGGAGGGTTTCAGAGATGAAGAATCAGGACACTGCGGTTCTATCCCCTATTTCGGGGCAGGCTGAGGAGCTAGAAACGATCTCCCAGCCTGCGCCAGCGCCCGGCTCCAAGGGCTTGCGCACGCCGGAGGCCGCTCCGGAGAAGAAACGTCCGGGACGGCTTTCGGACGATAAGCGCATCAAGATTTTCTGCGGATCTTCGAATCGCCCGTTGTGCGAGGAGATCTGCAAGTTCGTCGGTGTGCCGCTGGGCGAGACCCGGTTGCAGAGATTCTCCGACGGCGAGGTACATTTTCAGTTGCTCGAGAACGTTCGCGGTGCGGACGTATTCCTCGTGCAGCCTACGTGTTTTCCGGTGGATCAGCACCTGGTTGAGCTGCTGATTATGATGGACGCGCTGAAGCGCGCCTCGGCCGGACGCATCACGGTTGTGATTCCGTATTACGGCTACGCCCGGCAGGACAGAAAAGACCGGCCGAGGGTTGCGATCACGTCGAAGCTGGTTGCCGATCTGCTGCAAACGGCCGGTGCGAACCGGGCTCTGCTGGTGGATCTGCACGCAGCGCAGATTCAAGGGTTCTTCAATATTCCGGTGGATCACCTGTTTGCCAGCCCGGTGCTGGTGAGCTACTTCCGGGA